>DDEP01000073.1 GCA_002336465.1 Pedobacter sp. UBA1951 | reverse complement strand
GAAAAATTATTAATCAACGGCGATATGTTCCATAGCGATTACAACACAGAAATTGAGGAATTTGCCAAATGGAAATCGGAGTTTGAAAGCGTGAAGTTTATCTTGGTAAAAGGAAATCACGACAGGCAAAAAGAAGAAATCTATAATAATTTAGCCATCGAAGTTTATGAGCCAAATTACCATTCATTAAGTTTTTGCTTTGTTCACGATGCCCCAAAATGTAACTCTGACTTGTACCCTATCGGCGGGCATATCCACCCTGGAATTAGCATTTTCAATAAAGCAAAGCACCGTTTAAAATTTCCGTGCTTTTATTTTGGAGAAAATTATGGTATTCTGCCTGCCTTTAGCGCATTTACGGGGCTTCAACTAGTGAAACCAAAGGAAAATGATTTAGTTTTTGCTGTTACGCCTACGAAAGTGGTTGAGATTTAGAATAACTGTTTTCCCTCTATTACAAATAGCATACCTCTTTAAAACAAAAAAAGGAGCAATTTTCATCGCTCCTTTTTCATTGATATTTTAAATATCTTATTTTACTGCATCAACAACAGCTTTAAAAGCTTCTTTGTTGTTCATGGCTAAATCAGCTAAAACTTTACGGTTTAAACCGATGTTTTTTGCAGCTAATTTACCAATCAATTGCGAGTAAGAAATACCATACTCACGAGCACCGGCATTGATACGTTGAATCCATAATGCACGGAATTCTCTTTTCTTAGCTTTACGGTCGCGGTATGCATATTGCAAACCTTTTTCTACCGTGTTTTTAGCAATGGTAAAAACCTTGCTTCTTGAGCCCCAATAGCCTTTGGCCATGTTAAGGACTTTTTTTCTTCTGCGTCTAGCAGCTACTACGTTTACCGAACGAGGCATAATGTGTTGTGTTTTGATAAGCGGTGTTGCTTGTTAAAGCAATCTTGTTTACCGAGTATCTGGTTAAAAAATTAATTACTTACCGATGCAAAGCATACGTTTAACGTTGCCCATATCTGCATCGTTTACCAAACTAGTGTTGGTTAAGTTACGCTTACGTTTTGTGCTTTTCTTTGTTAAGATGTGGCTTTTGTAGGCGTTCTTTCTTGCAATTTTACCTGTTCCAGTAAGCGAAAAACGCTTTTTGGCACTGGAATTGGTTTTCATTTTTGGCATAACCTGTTTTAATTTATATAGTTTACTATTTTTTTACTGTTGTTTTTGGCGCTACGGTTAAAAACATACGCTTGCCCTCTAATTTTGGCAGTAATTCTACCTTACCTACTTCTTCCAAAGCCTGAGCAAATTTTAACAATAAGATTTCGCCTTGTTCTTTGTAAACAATAGCTCTACCCTTAAAGTGTACGTAAGCCCTTACTTTTTCTCCTGCTTCCAAGAAACTAATGGCGTGCTTTAACTTAAACTGAAAATCGTGTTCGTTCGTGTTGGGTCCGAAACGGATTTCCTTGATAACGGTTTGCTTAGCATTGGCTTTAATTTCCTTTTGCTTTTTCTTTTGCTCGTACAAGAATTTACTATAATCCATGATACGGCAAACTGGTGGATTGGCGTTTGGAGAAATCTCTACCAAATCCAACTCAAGCTCATCGGCCATTGCCAATGCTTTTGACAAAGGATAAATACCCTGCTCTACATTATCCCCAGCCAGCCTAACTTCCTGAGCCGTTATAAACTCATTAATTCTATGTTCTGCTTCTTTCTTTTTAAAAGGTGCTCGCGGCCCCCTGTTAAATCCTGGTCTTCCTAATGCCAAATGCTTAATTGTTAAACTGTTACTTCTTTATTAATTAATGCGCTAAATTCTGCTAAAGTCATTGAGCCTAAATCTCCTTCACCATGTTTGCGAACTGAAACCTTGCCTTCTTCCATCTCTTTCTCCCCTATAATTAACATATAAGGCAGTTTTTTAACTTCAGCATCTCTGATTTTTCTTCCAATTTTCTCATCACGGAAGTCAATCAGACCGCGAATATCGGAATTATTTAACTCTTCTGAAACTTTTTTTGCATATTCTTCATATTTTTCTGAGATAGGAAGAATAATATATTGTTCAGGCGAAAGCCATAATGGGAAGTTACCAGCACAGTGCTCAATCAGCACCGCAACAAAGCGTTCCATAGAACCAAAAGGTGCTCTGTGTATCATTACCGGCCTATGTTTTTGGTTATCACTACCAGTGTATTCCAACTCAAAACGCTCAGGCAAGTTGTAATCAACCTGTATGGTTCCTAATTGCCATTTTCTGCCCAGCGCATCGCGAACCATAAAATCTAATTTAGGTCCGTAAAATGCTGCCTCGCCATACTCTACTACCGTAGGCAAACCTTTCTCCTCTGCCGATTCGATAATAGCCTGCTCTGCCAATCTCCAGTTTTCATCAGAACCAATGTATTTCGATTTATTTTCAGGATCTCTCAATGAAATCTGCGCAACATATTCTGTAAATCCTAAAGCACCGAAAACATGCAGTACAAGATCTATTACTTTCTTAAATTCTTCTTTTACTTGATCAGGACGGCAAAATAAATGTGCATCATCCTGAGTAAAGCCACGTACGCGAGTTAAACCATGCAACTCGCCACTTTGCTCGTAACGATAAACTGTACCAAACTCTGCAAAGCGAACAGGAAGGTCTTTATACGAACGTGGTTTAAATTTATATAACTCGCAGTGGTGCGGACAGTTCATTGGTTTTAACAAGAACTCCTCTCCTTCTTGCGGTGTTTTTATCGGTTGAAAACTGTCTTTTCCGTATTTCTCATAATGACCAGAAGTGATGTACAAGTTCTTATGGCCAATATGTGGTGTAATTACCTGCTCGTAACCTGTCTTTTGTTGGGCTTTAGTTAAAAACTGTACCAAACGCTCACGTAAAGCAGTTCCTTTAGGCAACCACATCGGTAAGCCCATACCTACCTTTTCAGAAAAAGTAAACAGCTCTAATTCTTTACCTAATTTACGGTGATCACGTTTTTTAGCCTCTTCAATCATATGAAGGTACTCCGTAAGCTCACTTGCTTTAGGAAAAGTTACGCCGTAAATACGAGTCAATTGTTTTTTGGTTTCATCGCCACGCCAGTAAGCTCCGGCAACATTCATCAGTTTTATAGCTTTGATAAAACCTGTATTTGGGATGTGTGGTCCACGGCACAAATCAGTAAAATTTCCTTGTGTATAGAAAGTAATCTGACCATCCTGTAAACCGTCTATCAAATCTAATTTGTACTCGTCACCCTTTTCTGTAAAATACTTTATGGCATCAGCTTTACTTACGTTTTGACGTTCGAAAACCTCTTTTTGTTTTGCCAGTTCCAGCATCTTATCTTCAATTTGCTTGAAATCATCAGAAGAGAACTCGCGATCGCCAAAATCAACATCGTAATAAAAACCAGTTTCAATAGCCGGGCCAATACCAAACTTAGTACCAGGATAAAGTGCCTCTAGTGCTTCGGCCATTAAGTGCGCCGATGAATGCCAAAAAGTTGATTTTCCAGCATTATCATTCCAAGTTAACAATTTAACAGTAGAATCGCTTTCAATAGGGCGTGAGCTATCCCACACTTCTCCGTTCACTTCTGCTGCCAATACATTTCTTGCTAGGCCTTCTGAGATTGATAAGGCAATCTGATGGGCATTTGTGCCCTTTTCATACTGACGTACCGAGCCGTCAGGTAAAGTAATGTTAATCATCTACAACTATGATTTTTCTTCTCCTCTTTTGCCAAGATTTGAAGGGGTTCAAAAATAAATTATTTAAAAAATCACCTACTACGTGATTTATTTTTTGCAAAGATAACAATTAGATTCCTAAATTATAAGTTCAATTTTGCAGATAAATGGTTTTATTAACTGTTCAAGACAGCTTTTATCTGATCATAATCTAATTGCTGATTGGGTTCTATTAAAATACCTTTTACACCAGCTCCATTGGCAGCTTCAACATCACGAGGTTTATCACCTATCATTACAGATTGATTGGGGTCTATATCAAACATATCTATGGCATCTAAAACCATTCCCGATTTAGGTTTACGGCATTTACATTCTCCATCTACTGTTGGGTGATGCTTGCAGTAATAAAAAGCAGTAATATCAGCACCTTGTTTTACATAAGTTTGTTTCAAGATTTGATGCATCATAGCCAGTTCTTCTTCTGTATATCTTTTTAACGCAAGCCCACCCTGATTGGTAACGACGATAAGCTGATAATCTTCATCAAAAAAACGTTTCAGTACAGGAATCTGATAAGCAAGTACTTCAAAATCTTCAACCCTGCAGATATAATCGCCAATTTCTTTATTTAAGACTCCATCGCGATCTAAAAATATAGCTTTGTTATTCATTGGTTTTTTTAAAGTACAAATGTAATATTTAAGGGTAAATTTGAGATAGGAGATTTTAGATGTTAATAATTAGAATGAGATGTGAATGTGTGGTGGTTATAAAAGGGTTTTAAACAAATAAAGCACGCATGTCTCACGTTATTTATTTCTGATTTACTGAACGTTGGCATTTTAACTGTTCCATAATTCCTTAATATTTGTAATTTTATTTTTCTAAAACTTTTCTTAAATGAGTTCCGAAGATTTTAAACCCTTTGTTCCGGCCGAACAAAAAATGGCCGAATTTACCATAAAATCGATTTTATTAGGCTGTGTTGCAGGTATTATTTTTGGTGCCGCAACGGTTTATCTGGCATTAAAAGCTGGCTTAACAGTTTCTGCATCTATACCCATTGCAGTTTTGGCCATAACCTTAGGCAAACGTTTTTTCAAGACCACTATCTTAGAAAACAACATCATCCAAACTACAGGATCTGCGGGAGAATCTATTGCTGCCGGAGTAGTTTTTACACTACCGGGATTTTTATTTCTAAGTGTAAGCGAAAGCGGTCAGAGTACGGGCGATGCTTTCTTTAATTACATGACCATTCTTATCTTGGCCATCTTAGGTGGAGCTTTAGGTACCTTAATGATGATACCTTTACGTAAGTCGCTCATTGTTAAGGAACACAAAAATCTGCCATATCCTGAGGGTACAGCCTGTGCATCAGTATTAGAAGCAGGTGAAAAAGGTGGAAACTTTGCCAAAACAGCTTTCTGGGGCCTAGGATTTTCTTTAGTTTATGCCTTATTGCAGAAAGTTTTCCATTTAATAGCCGAAGCACCAACATGGGCAACTAAGCAGGCCAATAAATTCTTGCCTTCTGCACAGGTAAGTGGCGAGATAACGCCAGAGTATTTAGGTGTAGGTTATATTATAGGCCCTAAAATTGCAGGCGTACTGGTTGCAGGTGGTGTGTTGGCGTGGTTAGGTATCATACCTTTGTTGGCTACCTTGATAGACCCTGTTATTGCCGCAAAACAGTTAGTTAAATTAGGTATGCTTGCCGATATAAGCAAACCTGGTGGTGTAGGTGGATGGGATCCTGTAACACACACTTTCGCTGATTATCCGAGAGCTATTTACCAAGCTTTTGTGAAACAAATTGGTGCAGGTGCCGTTGCTGCAGGTGGTTTTATTACCTTATTAAAAACTATCCCTACCATTGTTTCTTCATTTAAAGACAGCTTAGGTTCCATTAAAAATAAAAATGAACAAAAAACAGTTAAACGTACCGAGCGTGATCTTTCTTTAAAGGTAGTAGCTTTAGGTAGTTTAGCTCTAATTATTTTAATGGCTATTTTACCACAAATACCTGGCGACAGCATTGTGAACAAATTGATCATTGGTCTTTTAGTGATTGTTTTCGGGGCATTTTTTGTTACCGTTTCAAGTCGTATTGTAGGCTTGATCGGTTCGAGTAACAACCCCATCTCGGGTATGACCATTGCTACCATTATGGGAACTTGTTTGGTGTTTATAGCTGTTGGATGGACCGGAAAGATATATGAACCTATGGCTTTGGTTGTAGGTGGCATGATTTGTATTGCCGCAGCCAATGCCGGAGCAACCTCACAAGATTTAAAAACTGGATACATTGTAGGTGCTACACCTAAATACCAACAATTGGCGCTATTTATAGGTGCTATTGTTTCTTCTATTGTTATTGGTGTAACGGTAAGGATTTTAGATACGCCTACCACCGAGATGCTGAACCAAGGTATTACCCATGCCATAGGTACGGAAAAATATGCTGCACCACAAGCCACTTTAATGGCTACATTAATTAAAGGCATGCTATCTTTTAACTTAGATTGGCAATATGTTTTGGTAGGTGTGTTTATTGCCATTACCATAGAACTTTGCGGCATAAATGCTTTGTCTTTTGCCGTTGGAGCTTATCTACCTTTATCTACCACTCTTCCTATTTTTGCCGGAGGTGCAGTTAAAGGTATCGTAAACTGGAAAGAAAAGAAGAAAACCAAATCTCCAGAAGAAGAAGAAATTGCACCGGGTAACCTGTTTGCCACAGGTTTGGTTGCTGGTGGTGCAATTGCAGGGGTTATAGTAGCTATTTTAACCGTTATTCCTTCTGTAAATGATAATTTAGGGAAGGTAAACACAGAAACTGCGCTTACCCGAATTTTGGGTGATGGAGGTTATCAATTGTTGGGTGTAATCTTCTTTTTGATCATGGCTTTTGTATTGTACAGGATAAGTGTGAGAAAACAAGAAGAGTTATAAATCACTTTATCACATCTATATTAAAATAAAGGTGCAGCGTAATTGTTGCACCTTTA
>DDEP01000213.1 GCA_002336465.1 Pedobacter sp. UBA1951 | reverse complement strand
CAGGTTTTTTAGGCTTGCCTTTAATGATTTCCTCCTTATTTTGGGGCCTTGATTCTGGTTTCCAAGTAAAGCCCGTTAAGAAACTTTCTTTAGGGAGTTTATCTGCAGGATTAACAGCCCCATCAATTTCCTTAACCATTGTGATTTGGTTAATTTTTTTATCCTTGAACTTAAATTTGATACGACTGCTTACCGTTTGATTTAAATTGTCTATATCGCCTTTATTGTTTTTGGTAAAATAAATACTTTCGGCATTGCCATCTACATATAGATCGCGCATTTGTCCGTCGGTAAAAAAGCCCGTAATAAGCTTACCCTTAATCTGGTTAAATTTAGAAGTATCTGGTTGTTGATTGGCAATAAAACCATTCTCAATGATCTGGAAGCTGTGTATTTTTTTGTTTTTCAGAAACACATTGATCGTATCGCCGGTTTGTTGGGTACTGTCTGTCCACAGTATAGGGTTTTTATACCACCTTAAAGTAGAATCGGCTGAGGCAAAAAACAATGAATCGGCCTTAGCTTGCATATTGTGCTTAAAAACTTTCACATTGTGGTAAGCCTTAATTACTCGAGTACGTATGGTATCAGCAGGATTAATAAGTGTGTCTTTTGCAATAGCTTTGGTTAATGCTTGCGGGGCATTGGTAATTTTTTTGTCTTGCAATTTCTTGCTTGTATCAGGCTTGATTTCTTTGTTTACTTTAACAGACTGCATGCTTACCGTATCTTTTATGATGGGAGGGGCATGTTTGCTAAGCGTATCAGTTAATTTTTGCTTGTTAATAGTATCAGGTCTTAGTACAGGGGTATTTGTTCCTGTTTTATCATCAGGAATTTTGGCGTCTTTTCGAGTCTTGTTTTTAGGGTTGGTAACAGGAGCATTCTTTTCTTTATTGTTTGCCGCATCTAAGATTTTTTTGGCCTCGGCTTTCTCTTTTTCTCGTTCCTGTTTAGCTTTTTCATCTTCACTGCCAACCTCGTTATCTTTTTTAATGATAGGTTTGGCCAACAGCTTGAGGGTTTTTTGCAGTACCATCTGACTTTCTAAGGTATCTGCGCCAAGCCAAAGTGTATCTGCTATTTTTTTATGATCTACCACTACCGAATCATCAGATAGCATGGCTATATAAGGATTTTTAGTAACCAAAATCTTCTCTGCGTCTCTAAAATACTCCCCTAAATCGCCTTTTAAAGTAAAATTATCAACGGTATCTTTAAAAACAATATTTTTTACGGCTTTACCATAACCACGTTTGCCATAGTAATACAAGCTGTCGCCTTTTAAAGATTTGCTGCCAGTGGTGTAGAGGTTATTTTGACCAAAAACAGCATTCTCTGTTTTAGTGTTGTAAACACCGTTTTCGGTATAAAGATTTTCGTTCTTTTTATTTTTGATATTGGTGGGGCCATAAAAATACGCCCAGTTGCTTAAGGTGTTATAGCGTAAAGTGTCTGATTTTATGGTGCTTTCTGGATTGGTTACCAGTACATTGTACCTAAAAAAAGCATCACGGGTATTGGCAAAATACCAACCTCTTTTACTGGTAATGGTTACGTCAGTAGTCACAATTTTTCCACCGTTCATATAAGTGCCAATGCGGGTTGCCATGTTATAATCCAGCACATTGGTGGTTAAGGTAGAATTGTTTTTATCTACCATGCGCACGTTCTTTTCCAAATGGGCAAGTTTCTTATTGCCATCATAATTGAGCAGGTCTGAATAGATATTCAGAGTATCGGCTTGGTTGATGTGTACATTGCCAAAAGCTTCAAAGTAATTTCGCTCTTTATAAAACACCGCACTATCGCAGAACAAACGAGCATTGTCATGCCTAAATGTGGGATTTCTTAAATATGCAATTTGATCTTTATTTGCACCATGCATCATATCTGCCCGTTCAAGGAAAATCAAAGTACGTTGCCCTTGTGTTTGGGCAAGTAAGAACAATGGCGAAAAAAGAAAAAATATAAATGTTAAAATCCTGTACACGCTGCAAATTTAGATTTAATTTTAGAACTGTTTATCAGAAGCCATAAATATTTAAATAACTTTGAACAATGTTATTGCCCTTAAATGAATTCATACAATTTGTAAGCCAAAATCAGTTGTTTACCTCTAAGGATAAAGTACTTTTAGCGGTAAGCGGAGGCAAGGATTCTGTATTAATGGCATATCTGTTTAAACAGGCCGGTCTTGATTTTAGTATTGCGCACTGTAACTTTAATTTGCGAGGAGAGGAAGCGCAAAGAGATGAGGCTTTTGTAAAAGGCTTAGCCACTACTTTAGGTGTATATTTTCATGTTGTGCATTTTGATACAACGGCTTATGCTACTGAAAACAATATTTCTATACAAATGGCTGCCCGAACGCTTCGTTATGATTGGTTTGAGCAACTTTGTACAGAAAACAATTACGCTTGTGTAGCCGTAGCCCATCATCAGAATGATGCCATAGAAACTTTACTGCTTAATTTGCTACGTGGAACAGGTATTAGCGGTATGCACGGTATTCTGCCTAAGAGAGATAAAATTGTAAGGCCATTGTTGTTTTTATCGCGCCAACAGATAGATGAATGGGTAAACAAAAATCAGATTTCTTTTGTAGAAGATAGCTCAAACTTAAGCAGCAAATATGCCCGTAATAAGATAAGGTTAGAAGTAATCCCACATTTGCGGCAAATTAACCCAAATCTCGAAGAAACTTTTGCACAGAATATAGAACGCTTTGCACAAACTGAAAAGTTATTACAACACGTAGTTGCCAAGTTACGCGAACAGATATTGGTTAAAAACGGAAACCATATATTGATCAACAAAAAAGAGGTGTTAAGCTTAGACCCCCAGCAATTGTTGTTTTACGAGCTTTTATTGCCATATCATTTTAGTGCTGCGGTATGTGAAGAAATTTTAGCCCATATAGATGCACAAAGTGGAACTTCTTTTTATAGTAAGAGCCACAGATTGACTGTTGATAGACAGCAACTCATTATTTCGGCAATAGAAGAAGATTATCCCTATTTTGAAATCGACCATGATGGAACTTTCACGATAAATAATATTGTAAAATTGCGATTGAGCTATAGTGATCACTTATCGTTTGATACAAGACAAGCGGCTGCTTATGTAGATGCAGATCAATTGGTGTTTCCACTTACAGTAAGGGTATGGAAAGCGGGAGATAAGTTTAAGCCTTTAGGAATGAAACAATTTAAGAAGCTCAGTGATTTCTTTATAGACCAGAAAGTACCCTTACCACAAAAAAATGAAACGTTGGTTTTGGTAAACGGCAATGGAGAAATTATCTGGCTGACAGGAATAAGGCAGGATGATCGCTATAAATTAACTGCAAGCACAAAAAAAGTTGCTATATTCGAACTGTTAAATATCATTTAATTTAAGCGACCAATGGACAGCAAATATCCTTTCATTGAGAAACAATACATAGGCAGGGATTATATCCGTATTTGTATAAGGCTATTGATGGCTGCGTTTTGTTTTGGCGCTTATGTTTATGAAAGAGACCGCGATAATACCGTAGATCTGTTCCTTGTGGTTGGCTTTGGGATTATAGCGGTATCCATTATTCTCTTGTTTTTAATTCAGTATAAAACCGTCATTGCGAATAAAAGCGTAATTATAGATGGTTTATGGACTGCTAAAAGGGTAAAAATAGATTTGAATAGCATTGTGAATGTACGTAAGGATACTTACAGCAATTATCTTTTTAACAATCCTGTTTATAATCTGCACAAAAAAGGGAGTATCAGGTTTTATTCTTCAGGCAAGGATGCTGTGGTGCTTACTGATCGTGATGGATTAGAGTATTTTATTGGTACTCAAAGACCTAACGAAATGCTTTTGGTTATCCAAGAAGAAATGAACGGCTAAATCTGGTATAACGTTCAATTTTAATTTGCTTTTTCATTACAATAAGTTTTAAATTAGGTATAGTTATTGCCTTACCAATAGCTGTTATACACTATTTAAACTAAACAGTATGAAAAAAATCTACACCTTATTAACCCTTGGGTTTAGTTTATTAACGGCAAATGCTTTTGCCCAAAAATATACTTCGCAGGTTTCTAAAGATTCTTTAACCACTTTAAATTACAGGTTAGATGCTTTAAAAGCAAGCCAAAAATTGTACGAACTTAAGATCAAAGAAGCTAGTGAAGAGGCTGAGGTTGAAAAACTGAGAATAAAATTATCAGATGCTAATACTAAAGCAGAAAAAGCAGCAAAGAAAAACACATCTATTGCCGAACTTTTAAAAGATGGCAAAACAGAGCATAAAAATGTTGCTAAGGCTTCTAAATCGGCTCAATCTGAAATGGCGGCAGCGGCTAAAGCATTAGAAAAATACAATAAGCAGATCCAAAGAGTTGAGGATTTGCGTGCCCAGATACAGATTGAAGAGCAAAAAATTACACAGAAGAACTCTCAGGTTACATTTAAATAATGGCTATGATTTTCTTTTAAATGAATGGAGCTGCATTGCTGTTAAAAATATGTAGCTCTTTTTATTTTTAATTACAGACCATTAACAAAAAGTTAAATGTATATCGGTTACTTTGTTTTGTAAAACAACAAATCATTAAACTAAATGAAAATAGGGATTGTTTGTTATCCTACATTTGGAGGTAGCGGAGTTGTAGCCACCGAATTGGGTAAAGCTTTGGCAAACCAAGGTCATCAGGTACATTTTATAACCTATAGCCAGCCAGCAAGGCTGGATTTTTTTTCGGCTAATTTATTCTATCACGAAGTATCGGTAAGAGATTACCCTCTTTTTGATTATGCACCTTATGAATCGGCTCTAGCCAGTAAATTGGTAGATGTGGTAAGGTTTGAGCAATTAGACCTATTGCATGTACATTATGCCATTCCACATGCTTCGGCTGCTTTCATGGCTAAACAAATCCTAGCAACTTATGGTATCAATATTCCTTTTGTAACCACATTACACGGAACAGATATCACACTGGTGGGTAAAGATGCCACTTACAAACCTGTGGTTACTTTCTCTATCAATCAGAGCGATGGAGTTACCACGGTATCGCAAGATTTAAAAGATGATACTTATCGTCATTTTGAGATTACCAAAGACATTAAGGTAATTCCCAATTTCATAGATTTCAATCGTTTTAGCCTGAAACCTAAAGATCATTTTAAGAAAGCTATTGCACCCAACAATGAACGAATCTTAATCCATACTTCTAATTTTAGAAAGGTAAAGCGAACGGCAGATGTGATAAAGATGTTCCAGAAAGTTCAAGAAGTAATTCCTTCAAAGCTGTTGATGGTAGGCGATGGCCCTGAGCGTTCGGCAGATGAACAGTTGTGCCGTACATTGAATATTTGCGATAATGTTCGTTTTTTAGGTAAACAAGACGCCATTGAAGAAATCCTTTCGGTGTCAGATTTGTTCATTATCCCGTCAGAAAATGAGAGCTTTGGTTTGGCAGCTTTAGAAGCAATGGCTTGTAAGGTGCCAGTAATCTCATCAAATGCAGGGGGATTGCCTGAGTTGAATATAGATGGTTTTTGTGGCTACATGAGCAACGTAGGTGATGTGGATGATATGGCACAAAAAGCAATTTCTATCTTAAAGGATGATGAAACTTTACAAAGATTTAAAGAAAATGCATTAACAAGAGCTAAAGATTTTGATCTGAAAAAAATACTACCTCAATATGTTGAGTTTTATAATGAAGTGATCAAAGCCAATTCATAGCAACTATGTAATAAAAGAAGAGAGGGAGCCTAAAATCATTTAAGCTCCCTCTTTTTTATTTAATCAGATGTTTGATCTGTATCAGTTCATGTTCATCAAGGTAACGCCATCTACCTCTTGGCAAATCCTTTTTGGTTAAATTGCCATAAACTACGCGGTCAAGTTTTACCACATCATAGCCTAAGTGTTCAAAAATCCTTCTTACGATACGGTTTTTACCACTGTGTATCTGTATGCCAATCTCACGTTTGCTACCTCCACTTACAAAAGAAATGTTATCCGGTTTAATAAAGCCATCTTCTAAATCCAGACCAAACTGAATTTTATTGAAATCGCCTTGTACAAGATTCCTGTTCAGTTCAACATGATAAATCTTAGTAATACCATTTCTCGGATGCGAAAGCCTGTCGGCCAGTTCACCATCATTGGTCATTAAAAGTAAGCCTGTTGTATTTCTGTCTAAGCGACCTACAGGGTAGATGCGCTCTTTACTGGCATTGTCAACCAATTGCATAACAGTACGGCGCTCCTGTGGATCATCTGTAGTTGTAATGTAGTCTTTTGGTTTGTTTAAAAGCACATAGATTTTTTTCTCACGTTTTAGCACCTCACCATTGTAACGTACTTCGTCTTTGAAAGGGTTTACTTTAAAGCCTAATTCAGAAACCACTTTGCCATTCACGCTAATTACACCAGCTTCTATAAGCTCATCGGCTTTTCTTCTTGAGCAAATGCCCGCATTAGAAATGTAACGGTTTAAACGAATGGTATCAGATTCTGCGCTGGTCTTTTTTCTCGGCCTTAAAACAGGAGCTACTCTCTCTCCTTTATCTTCGCTACCAGTGTTATGGTTGTATTTTGAGACTTCTCTTTTTCTGAATGGGCGATTGTCTGCAAATCTGCCCGTTTCATCTTTTTTGTAACCTTCTTTGCCTTTATAGCCATCTTTACTGCGGGTACCGCGGTCAAATTTTGAAGGTTTAGAATCAAATTTATTGAATTCTTTGTTTTTACTATCCTTGTTATCTTTAAATCTTGGCGAAGGACCGTTTTCTTTGAAATTTCTTGGCGTGAAATTTTGCGAATCCTTTTTACCTGATTTAGAAAAGGGCTTCTCAGCAGTTCTTCTTCCCCCTCTTTTTTCGCCCTTACCAGACTTGTCATCCCGACTGTTCTTGTGGTTGTCTTTGCTCATCATATATTCAAGATGCATAAAATATGCGGCTGCAAAATTACACAAAATGTACCAATGTATTTCTAAAAAAATAAGCTAAAAGAATAAAAAATAGAATCGATGTTTAAAGTGCTTTAAAGCTTGTTTTTTGTGGTTATTTATGTAACTATTTGATAATTAAATAAATATGTATTACCTTTGTCCCCCTAGAATTATTGTTTAACTAAAAAAGGAGGAAGATGTTTAAAAAACACCTCATTCCATTGGTAGCAATTTTAGTAATGCTACTTATGGTAAAAGTGTTTGCTTATACACGACCGGCAGTAAAAACAAGTCTTGGAGAAGACGAAAAAATCAACATTATACAAAAGGCTGAGGAGCTTAAACCTAAACACGAAGAGCAGTTAGCTTTTGCAGAAGAAACATTGCCTATAGGTGATGAAAAAGTAAGCAAAAAGATGAAAAAAGCATTAGCTGCCTTCTCTTATCAGAAATTACAAACTAATCGTTTGCATGAAAAGGCAGGAAAATGGTTCCCAATCATTGAGCCTATTCTAGAAGCATACGGAATTCCTAATGACTTTAAGTATTTACCTTTGGTAGAATCCGGATTATTAGACGGGGTTTCTCCTAAAGGAGCGGCTGGATATTGGCAATTTATGCCGGGTACGGCACGTACTTATGGCTTAAAGGTTAATGGACAGGTAGATGAAAGATATAATCTGCGCAAATCTACCATAGCAGCATGCAAGTATCTTAATGAGCTGTATGATGTTTTCGAAAGCTGGACTTTGGTTGCGGCGGCTTACAATGTAGGCGATACGCACATGAGGAAACAGATCAGAAAACAGAAGCAGGATAACTATTTTAAGATGAAGCTGAACCGGGAAACTGCCAGTTATGTTTACAAGCTGATATCCATGAAAGAGATATTGGAAAACCCGGCGGTATATGGTTATAAAAATCAACGACCATTTATTGCCTATAATGTTGAAAATGTAAATGCTAATACATCGGTTGAATAGCATTTAAATGTGATAAGCAATTTGCCCCGGTTTTTAATCGGGGCTTTTTTATGCCTCAAGATTTAAAAATGTTTACTTTAGCATTGTATGCATAACAGAAAATTAAAGGTTACAGCGGTAGAGCATCAAGTTAATGAAACAATAAAGATCGCATTTGAGCCGATAGACGGGAAGCCATTTAACTATAGTGCCGGACAATTTTTAACGTTGGTGTTTAATGTAAATGATAGGGAGTTGAGGCGATCTTATTCTTTTTGCAGTTCTCCTCATGTTGCTGAACCTTTGGCTATAGCTGTTAAATTGGTAGAGAATGGTGAAATTTCTAGATTCTTGCATCATCAGATCGCAATGGGCGATATTGTAGAAGCAACAGAACCCAATGGCCAGTTTATTTATGAAACCGACGCAGATGTAAAACGTACGGTTTTCTTGTTTGCTGCAGGTGTAGGTATTACACCTTTGTTCTCTATCTTAAAGTCGGCACTTACAGCAGAAAAAAACAGTCACGTTGTATTGGTTTTTAGTAACAGAACAGCCGAAGATGTACTTTTTAAAGAAGAATTGGATGCTTGGAAAGAAAGATATCCTGAACGGTTGACCCTGATTTATTTGTTCAGTAGTTCAAAAAACCTAATGCGAGCAAGGTTAAACAGTTTCTTAATTGGTCAGCTAGTACATGAAAATATGTATTTTGATGCTAAAGATGCACTTTTCTATACCTGTGGGCCGATAGATTATATGGATATGTGCAGGATTAAGCTTTTGGGCTTAGGCTACGCACCCGTACAAATTAAAAGAGAGACCTTTGTATTGCCCGAAGACGAACAGGACGAAGATGATACGACTGAAAAGATAGTAGATAAAAATACATATACTGTTAATCTGATTTTTAGAGGAAGCCAATACCGTTTAGCGGTACCTTATCCCAAACGTATTTTGGATGTGGCATTAGAAAATAAAATAAAGCTGCCTTACAGTTGCAGTGGAGGTGTATGCAGTACTTGTGCAGCCACTTGCATAAAAGGTAGTGTGCGTATGGATTACAACGAAGTACTTACTGATCAAGAAATAGCAGAGGGAAGAGTCTTAGTATGCACCGGGCATCCTACACAAAATGATACAACCATAACTTGGGATGAGTGATTTGATGAACATCATCTGTTAAGGCTTAAAATCAAGTGCTTGTTTTTTTGAAATAATGCTTGATAAAGTAAAATTTTATTTTCTACTTTGCGGTGTACATAATACACTTACAGCAAAATGCAATTTAATACTTCAATTATTACAACAATTATTACCACCGGGATTTTTTCTGGGGGATAGCCTGTTGTTATAATCTGAAGAACATATAAACACGGAAAGCGCACCCAAATTTGGGGGCG
>DDEP01000222.1 GCA_002336465.1 Pedobacter sp. UBA1951 | reverse complement strand
CATAACCACAAAAAGAAAGGTTACCGCTAAAGAAGATCTCCTAAAAGCTACGTTTTTTCTAAGAGGGGTCTTGGAGTGTCCTTATTGTGATCGAAAACTCAGTGGGAGCTTTTCTAAAGGCTCAACGAAGAAATACCCGTACTATCATTGTCACGGAAGATGTAAAACAAGAATCAATGCAATTTTTCTCAATGATTGCTACCAGCGTGAACTTCAGCAATTGGTGCTTTCAGATAAGGTAGTGGATCTTTTTAGTCTCATTTTGGAAGATTGGAATACTAATACAGACCAAACGGTGTACCTACAGACCCGAAATCGTGTAGTACGAAAGCTACATGAACAGGAATCGATTCTTTCCCAAGCCAGAAAGTTATTTGTAGTTGGGGTACTGAAACTTGATGATTACAGCAACTTAAAAAAGGAATATCAGGCTCATTCTAAATGTTTGAAAAGGGAGCTGCAAGATATTAATACAAAATTAGGAAGCATTGACCAGCAAAGCCAGATGGCAGACACATCATTTGTAAATATTTTTCAGGGATTTTCAAGCCTGGATACTGCGGATAAAAAGCATCTTGCCACTCTGATCCCACCGCTTAAAGTTGATTTTCAAACAGGAAATATGACTTTGGAATTAAACAGTGCTTTGTCAAAAATATTGTTAACAAAGAACAGGTAATAAAATAATAAGAATGAACTTTATCGATAAAAAGGTTTCTATTAAACAAGCAATGGAGATATTGGCGCATCATGGTATACAGGTAGACAATGATGAAGCGGCTGTTATATTAGACTTCCTCTATCTAATGTCAAAGAATTACAAGGAGTCAAAGAAAAATGAAAATGCCGGAACCCTAAGGGGAAATCGAACTACTCAAGAAATGCGTCAAATAGAGAACTGAAGCATTTTTCCTAATAATCTGTTACTAAAGTCTAAAAACTTTGGTTGTAAAAATTGAACTAAAAATGACCAAGCAACAACCGCTTGAGTCACAGACACTTATCTGTATAAAAAAAGGAGAAAACCAATGATTGGTCTCTCCTTAAGTCGCTTGGCGGGACAATTTTCGAACCATTTTTTAGAAGACCTAAGGAAATTAGTTTTCGATAACACTCCCTAAGTTTCTGAAAATCAATTAAAATATCAAAGTGTTGGATTGAGCACCCAATGCTAAGATTTTATTATGCTTAAATGGTTCGAACCTACATTGCCGTTTAGCGTTTTATCTTTTTCATCAGTTTTGTCAAATGGAAATTTGTTATCATGGTTATTACTTAGAGTTTTCTTAATTGAATATCTATTGCACTTTCATTTGCTTTAATAAAATATTTCATTTCTAACTGGCCAAACACATTTACATTATCATGTCCTGTGATGTAGCTGCTCTTCTCAATAAAATCGTTTTGATCGAACATGATTTTTTCAAATTCTCCCGACTTCCTGATCAAAGGTTTTTCTATGTGTTTCAAATAGGATGCACTGATTGAATTGATATGTTCATTGCCGTTAATGACCGTATAAGGATGTAAAATGACCAAGTAGTCTCTCGCCCTGCTGATAGCAACATTATATATGTATTCTTTGGAGAGCAAACATTTCTTATGCCCTGTATACTGATAATTATTCGGGTTTGAAATAAAAAAGACGATATCACATTCATCGCCCTGAAAACCGTGAACGGTGTCTGAATAAATAACCAGCTTTTCGGAAATGGCATAAGAAGTGATTAATTTATTCAACAGTATAGCCTGGGCTTTGTAAGGCGCAATTAATCCGATAGACCAGGAAGCTCCGTCCGGCAAAAGGGTGTCTAAATATTTGACGAGTTCGGCCACAAAGATGGCACTGTAAATATGGTACGAACTGTACAGGAGTTTATCAATCCTAAAAATAGAATTTTCTCTATCTAAGGGTATATCAATAAAGGTTACATTTTTATTGATGAGCTTTTTAAAGCCTTCCGGCAACGGTTTTGCACTACTATTATGCTCCTCTCTGTCGTGCTTCAGCAGGTTGTTGTAAGATAAGTCAGAGAATAGTTGCCCGATCTGTTTAACGCTTCTATATTGCCTGTCCAGGTTAAGGATGCTGTCACCAGCTCTAGGTTTTTGCTCCTTTTTATCAAAGCTACTTATACCCATCATGGTATAAATGTTTTCATCCTGAATGTCCAGCTCTTCCAGGTCTTTGTCATTTACATCCACTACAGGAGGAATCTGTTTGGGATCGCCGGCAATGATAAACTTTGCATTGGGATTAAATTTATATAACGCCAATATGGCAAAAACGATATAAGGCAGATTTATCATGGATGCTTCGTCAAACACAATATAATCCCAGTAGTCCTCCATTCTGAAGATTTTTGTTTGATCGCCGTCTTCGTCTATTATTTCAAAATAGGGAATGCGGTGTATTGTTGATGCTAGGATATTTGTATAATCTACCCGCTCCATAGTTACGGAATCCTGGTAAATCCCCTCCTCCAGTTCTTCAAGTTCAGGATCTGTTGGTTTCCCCACTCTCGTTATTGAGATTGTTTTACCTGATGCATCGAGCTCTTTTATTTTTTTGCCAACTATATCGTTGGGGTTGCTGGAGGCTTTCACTATTTTCTTACACAAAACATCCGCAGCTTTATTGGTAGGTGTAAGCAACAAGAACTTTGCATTGTAATGCTCTTTTACACCATCTGCAATCATACTGCAAAGCGTTGTTGTTTTGCCGGTGCCGGGAGGACCATATATGAATTGCACGGGTGGGAGTATTTCATTTATATCCTCCCATTCATCTATATTCAGCCTGTTGGTAAAAGCTCTGTGAAGCCTTTCCAGTAAATCAATAACAGGTGAAAAGCTAATCTTAACCTGTATGATGTCACTGAACTTATCTATTATTGATTGTGGTATTTTTTCCCTGCAATAAATCAGTAAATCCTGCCCTTTCTTTGAAACACCCTCAACCTTTATTACTTCATTTTGACTATTCTTTATGACCAGTGTGATCTTAAAATCTTCAAAATCTTCGATATTTAAAGGAATCAAAGAACTTGCCCCGCAAAGCAAGAAGTATTTGTCGGATATCTGGTCATTGATGATATAACGTCTTATCTCCTGGAAGGAGATGGATTTCTGAACGGTTGTACTCTGTTTGCTTTCATAGGTAAGCAGGAATTTTAAATAAGATTCAAACCAGGCATAGGAATAATCCGTGTTTTCATTAATCGTTTTAATCAGGCTTTTTCTTTCCTGCTTCAAGTTCTCATCCTTCAAAGCAGACTCCAGCGCCTTTAAAGAGTCACTTTTAATATCGCTTCTGCCGGCAGCATTCAATGTATTGTAAATACTCGCCAACAGTGCATTTCTTCTGCTGATTAAGTCAGCAATAGCATTCGCAATAGCTTCATCTGTTTCAGATAAGGCTTGTTTTAATTCTTCCAGTGAGATACTTTCCTTATAAAATACGTGTTGAACCCCTTCTATGTCTTCACTAACATTCAATACGCCATCAGAAATCCGGGCAACGGTAATCATTTCTCCATTCACCTCAATGGACATATCGTACTGAATGTCCGGCACCCTGTATAGTTTTACCTCATTTTCTGCTTTCCAGGTGTGATAAAACGGCTCATCATGCTCCCGCTGAATGCCACCTGGTACAAAATTCTTTTCAAACACCAATTCATTACAATTTGCTACAATTTTCGTATTCAGTAAAACGGACCATTTCAGCACATTGTATTCATGGTAAAGCTGGTTGAGACGATTGTCCGGATCTTGTTTTATTTTTTGGTGCAGTAACTCATCTATTGTATAAACTGCCGACTCCTGTGCATTTAATACCTTAAAGGTATCATTGGTATGATAAATTATTGCGGGATACTCATTTACTCCTTTTTCTAACAGGTGGTTTATTATTTTCCCAATTAATGAAAGCTGTGCATATTGTAGCGTTTCATCATAAATAATAGGTTGGCCGTCTAAATCTTCAAATGCACCAGACAGTCCGTTTAGGGTATTCAGCAGTATGGTTTCATTGAATCTTTCTATTTCAATATCGTGCGGTTGTTCGTTCAGCTTCCCGGTGAGAAACTTTCTCAGTTTTTCTATCGAGCTATCGCCAACAAATACACCTATGGCTCCCAGGAAATCCTTTTTCTTTTTATCAGCCTGGCACCAATCAAGAAATTCGGCAGGCAGCACTTCTTCTTTTAAATGAATGCCATCCAATACAAACTGGTTAGGCGTTATACCTAAATAATTCTCCCAGGCACCCTTTCTTTTTGTAACCCTAAGTTGAGGGTTCAGACGTACCCAGCCGTTAAACAGGTAGTTTAGCTTATCGCTGATGGGCGCTGTGCTTTCCAAAATATCCGGAGAACTGCCTTTAATGAATAAGAACCCGGATGTAATAATATCATCTTCTCCCTCATTGTAATTAAATGCCTCAAGATCATTTAATTGCAATAAAGATTGCAGCCCGTCATAACACTTATGAAGTAAATAGGAAGGTTTAATAAACCCGGAATTTTCTACTGAAGAAATGATCAACTGCCCTTCAATGGTATACCATTGCTCATTGTGAGATTTGAGGGAGTAATTAGCAAAATCTTCCTTTTTGATCTTGCCCGAAAACCAAAGGAACAGTAACTGATGAGCATTAATAATCTCATTGTCCGCTAATGATTCATGAAATCTGGCAACTAATTCATCAGTAATACCGGCATTTGAAATTTTAAATATTTTATGAGCTACTGATTGAGTTATAAGATCCCTTTTCCTGGATTCGTCATAAAACGCCTGGATGAGTTTTATACTTTCTGCATCGGGTAAATTTAAAACCTGGGATTGAGAAACGACAGTTTTCTTATCGCCCCGGTACAGTTCTATTGAGTCATGGGCGCTATCAACATCACCGATAGTAATTTGCAGGTCGCCTGTATTTATGGATATTTTTTTTTGAATTTCTGCTAATTCTCCCGTAGCAATATTGCCCGCCGCTACATCGCTCAATAACTTTATGTATAATTCATTTTGCCTTTCTTCAACCCAGGTAGCATCCAGATTTGTATAGGTCAGCTTATTTAAGAATAGTTTTTTATCCTCAAATCTTTCCGGCAGCAGTATTTCTATAAAATCCAGCTCTTGATTTAAAACTTCTGTTTCATTAAATATTGCTATCAGATGCGCCACCAATGCACTATCTGCCAATGAGATTTTTGACTTATAAACAGCAAGGTTTTCAGGAATAATTACATACTGCCCAGGGTAATAAGTGTCAACGTATTTTACTATGGGAGATTTTGAAGTCGCTATCTGTTTTTTCCCGGATGTGGAATCAATACTATAAATTCCATCTTTTTCAATGATGCAATTCCCTGAAAAGAAGTCGAGGTCGCCAATCTTTGACAACAACAGTAAATCATTTATTTCTTCCAGTGTTGCATCAGTATCTTCTATAACCGGTTCGATATTTACAGATGTAAACGAAAAAGGTAAAGTTTCCAGGTAGGGCAACAGGTATTGATCAGGAATATGTACCCCGAAGTATTTTAAAGCTGTAGTTTGGATACTATTGTAGGCCTCGCCTGAAATTTCTACCAGTTCAGGGCTAAAGTAGATATTGCCCGGTTCAATAACTTCAGATTGATAAATAATATGGCCTTGGTTATGCAGCAGAAACTTTTGCTTTTCGGGCCATTTACTTTTTTCATAAGCAGCCGCAATATCATCCAATACCTTTTTTGCTTTTGCTGCATTGGCGGCTATATAAGTGGCTATCTGATCCCAAAACGGGTATATAATGCCTTTATACAATTCTTCTTCTTCACGCAACAGGTAGCTTTTGTAATCAGGGCTGTCTTCAGCGGTAGCGATACAAAATTTGTTCAGCCAACCGTTAGCCGAAGCCATATAAAGGTTTTTAAAGCAAACATACTTGTTGCTGTTGTTCTTGAATAATTTAAGGTCACCCATCCTGTCTCCGGGGGTATCATTCAAGGTCCTGAAGGCTTCGTAGATCCTTCTTTTTTCTTCCTTGGTTAGCAGATTAAGGTTTTCATCTTTTACAACCTGACTAAATAATTTTGTAAGCAGCGTATAACTTCGTACCTGCGATTCATTAGCAAAAAGGCTAAAATATTTGGGGTTGAATTGATAATTGTCAAAATTTTCATGTGTATAGCGCAAATCAAGTTTGTGCAATAAATCCCTAATGTTGTCCAGCTTATTAAATACTATAAAATACCCATCCTTTTCTTTTTCCTGGAACTGGTTGATAGAAAGCACTTCTCCGTTGCTGAACCTTAAAATTCTTGCATTAAACAAATTATCTTTAAAATTTGCCTTTTTCATACTTTCTGCATCCAAAGCAGCTATTTCAGAAAGCAGGGTTTTTATTCTTTCATCGTCGTCATTCAACCAGTCATTTAAACGTGCTGCTACCTGGTCGTTTGCGGTTAGCAGATTATGAATCATAAAATCTTTTATCCCTAATTTGGCGTAAGCGGACAAAGGGATTATACTTTCGGCCTGCTCACCCCAGTAAAACCAATTTACATTTTCTAAGCCCCAGCTCTTGTTGTCAATTTCAACCTTGGTTTTTTTGAAAAAAACATTTTCGGGTTTATCCGTAATGATAAATTCATCATTTGCCAGGGATTCCCTTACTGGTATATACTTCCTCAACAGTTCGTCAATGCGATTGATATAAGGGTCTTCAATCCAAAGCCTGCCTTGGGTGGTGCTTTTAGCTGAGGTAAGCAAGGCGGCATAAAAGTGCAAAAAATGCTGCCGGTCTTTTTTGTCTGAAGAAGCGGAAAGCCGTTTTAGTTCACCGTCAATTTTATTGACAATTACTTTTAACAAGCGTTCATTGATCCCATCTTCCTTACTGTTTCCTTTATGCAGGAAAGTCCTGGAACTGCCTTTGTAAAATGCATTGGAATGAAGTATGTAATTGAAGTTGTGCACCTCTTCTGATAATGGGAAATACAAGTACAGGTTGGGGGCGCCTTTAAAAAAATCGCCAATTTCGTTATGCTTTCTAAAACCAAACAGCGCTTCAATATTTGCTTCCCCTGCAATTTTTCTTATTTGTTCATCGGTTAGCTCATCAAAACTTCCTACTCCGAAGCGTATTTGTGCATAGGTGTCTTTTTCTTCTTCTTTGTCAATAATGATCTTGATGTATTCCAGATCCGGATAAGTGATCGGCTCGTCATTATTCAATTGAACCGTTTGTAATAGCTTGGCAGCTCTTTCCTCCTCCGGCGCGGTTTCTTTCAGTATAGCTATCGCAAACTTTACACCTTCTTTTAGGTTTTTTTCTGCGAGCTCCTCTTCTTTACCTGAACCCAGTTTAATAAAGAATAATGATCCTTTGCTATAGGTTTCTTTATTCAGTATATGTTTATTATTTTTTACCCATCTGGAAAGCACTTCATATTCTGCATAACTAAAAGGGTTAGCAGTTGCCTGCACACCGTCTGCCATTTTAGGTAACTCTTTAATTGCACCATTTTGAGGCAAACAAGGAAAGCAGGTTATTAAGATTTTGAAAAGCCAGGGATATTCGTCTTGCACTTCATAATTGCCGTTTTCTTTCGGTGCGTATTGCAATGCCTGGGGTTCAATATTTTCTGCATTTGCTAATTGTTCAATTTCATAGTTTTTCCAGCTAAATAAAACAGGGCCGGAATTTTCATTGATTAATTCTTGTAATCCATTGTCTTTACCTACTAAACGATGTGCCAGTTTAAAACCAATACCAAACTTGCCGATAGTGTGGCTGTCATTTGTTTTGGTAGAAGAACCAACGTTGAGAATAGAACGAATACTATCCAGGTTGAACATTTTGCCGTTGTTAGCTACCAATAAATAATGATTACCATCTACTTCATCCTTACCCCAAACCATTGAATAATGTGTACTACCTTCATCTACTGCATTCTGCAAAAACTCATAAACTGCCTGACCGTCCTTTGCCATATCCAGGAAACTTTGTAAGAAGTTTTCTACACCGGATGTGGGCGTACCATACCCATCCTTGTCTCCATGATACATGGTGAACCAACCATATTTTTTCTCTTTGCTTAATTCATCAAAGTAATAGTTGCCGATAAAGTGTTCTTCCAGTTCTGTTGATACCGGACGGGTAGCTTTATAAAAACTTCGATACTCCCGGATATTCTTTACTTTCATAGGGCCGCTTATTTATTGAATACTTTGTTTAGCTTCTACGTTATAGTATTTAGCCCATCCTCTTGAACCACTGGTAGTGAAGTCTTTTATTTCGAACATTTCCTTATTTGTCGTTTTTCAATGAAATTATTCTGATATCGTCTCTCTTATTGTTTTGAAATTTGCGAGGGCACTTTCTATATTCTCAATAATATCGTCAATGAGTACTTCCGGATCGGGGAGGTTATCAAGGTCGATCATGTTATCATCTTTTAGCCAAAAAACATCTAGGTTAGTTTTATCTCGTTCAAGAATTTCATTGTATGTAAACTTTTTCCAGCGCCCTTGTTGATTGTTTTTAGTCCATGTTTCTTTACGCTTATTCTTATCAGGTACATTATAGCACTGAACAAAATCCTTTAAATCTGCAAAAGTGATAGGGTTTGTTTTGGGAGTATGATGTATGTTTGTGCGATAGTCATAAAACCAAACCTCTTTTGTCCCCTTTGCCTTAGCTAGCTTTTTCTTTTCAAAGAATAACACATTAGATTTTACACCTTGCGCGTAAAATATGCCGGTAGGAAGTCTTAAAATCGTATGCAAGTTTAATTCTTCCAATATCTTTTTACGAATAGTTTCACCAGCACCGCCTTCAAATAGAACATTGTCAGGTAAAACTACGGCAGCCCTGCCATCTTCCTCTAGCATTGAAGCAATGTGTTGCAGGAATGCCAGTTGTTTATTGCTCGTAGTGATCCAGAAATCTTCCCGAAGAAAATAGCCCTCTTTTTTTGATTGGTTTTTATCGATTGTTGGAATGTCACTACTACTTTTCCCAAACGGTGGGTTTGCAAGGACAATCTTTACTTGGGGTACCTCCTTTCCGATTTTCATTGGGTTGAGGCTATCTGAAACCTGTATATCTGGTGTTTTCTTCAAATCGCCAATGCCATGTAAATATAGGTTCATCAAGCAAAGTCTTGCTGTAGCCTTTTCAATTTCCCATCCATGAAAAGTGTCGAACTTCAGAAATCTTTTTGCTTTGTCGGTAAGCTTATTATTCTCAAGAATGTGATTCAACGATCCGAGGAAAAAACCACCCGTTCCACAAGAAGGATCTGCGATAGTTTCACCAGGTTGAGGATTCAAACATTCTACCATAGCTTGTATGACCGGCCTCGGTGTGAAATATTGGCCCGCACCACTATTCTCCGCATTCTTTTGTAATAGGGTTTCGTAAATCTCTCCTTTAATATCGGTGTCAGTAGTTGACCAGTTATCTTCATCAATAAGCTGAAGAAGCCGTTTCAACTTTACAGAATCATGAATTTTATTTTGTGCACTTGCAAATATCTTTTCGAGCATACCGCCGGAATCAGCCAGTGATTTTAATATCTGCTCATATTGTTCTAAGAGAGTGCCGCCAGAATTATTTACTAGTTTTTTCCAGTTACATACATCTGGCAAACTATATTTCTCCTTATTCTCGTCAGCCATTTTTAGAAACAGCAAGTATGTTAACTGTTCCAGATAGTCGTTATACCCCAAACCGTCATCTCTCAATGTGTCGCAATACGACCAGATTTTTTGTGCTATATTATTTATTACCATTTCTAACTTTTTTAAGCTGCTATTTTTGACGCCCAAGCCAGTCCAGTACTTAGTAGACAAGCCTTAACAGTTGCAGAGAATTCTGCCGATGGTTGAACCAGCTCTTTCAGTTGCTTTATCTTTTCTTTTATTTGACCTCTTCTTAAAACACTTGGGGCTAGATCATTTTGTTCCATTAAATTTTGAATCTCCGAAACCAGTGTAGAAATTTTAACCCATATTTCCTTTCTCGCCTCTTTTAGTAATTTAAAGTTGAGGTTAAGGCTTTCGATTGTATAGGTTGCTCTATCATAATCCCATCCTGTTGTGGTTATCGGCGTTACTTCTCCATTTTGATTAAATGTAATTTTAAGCACGTCTTCTTCCTCGCAAGGGTCTAGGAAGTAGAATAACTCGTCCTCAATAGGAGTATTAGGATCGTTCGACTTATTATTTCTTACTGCGAATTTGTCCCGCTTTCTTACATTACCTACACCTCCGCAAACTCTGTAGTTTCTCCAAGCAAATGCTAACCACCAATAACCACCATAATTTACTTTATCAATGCCCAATGCTATTTTTTTTGGCCTGAAATGATCAACATGTAGATGATTATATGCATCCTTTGCTTCAGAATACCAGCATTTATTAAATGAGATGGACAGTAAAAAATCCTTTAATTCTCCCCACACGCCTTCATTACCGTCGATAATATTATTCCTGGAGATTTCGTCGGGTGCATTAATAAGCTGCTGAGTTAACGCATCTGCATTATTTACCCAATTGACATCTGGCTCAAAACCTGTCCTATCAATGTGAATCATTTTCTTCTTCTTTTGAGAGTTCTTCTAGTATTTCCATAGCTAAGACATTTTGCCTGTCAAGTTCTTCTTTTGTAAAACTGCTTTTTCCTTGGCCCTTAACTCGATTTCTATACGCAACAATAAATTTTTGGTATAAGGGATCTCTGAAAGTATTACCAAATCCAAGAGCCTCTAACTCTTCGTATAGGCTTCTCAACCTACTTTGCTCGTTAGTTGAAAGCTTTCCTTCTTGTTGCTTTACTAATAGTTTGTTTCTCTCATCCAATTTCTGTTGGGTAAACTCATCGATAGTGGTGGGCAGTCCAAATAATTCACTTGTGAGTATTCCTTCAACACCCAGTCCTCGAGGATCAGTCTCGGCCTCCAGCGCCACAACTTTGCCTTCTGAAGAAGTCTGGAATATCCGAACTTCTTGTTTAGTGAGATTACCAATTACTAAAGGATCATGTGTATTAAGTATAATTTGTGTAGTTGCCGGTCGATCTACAACTTTATCAAGAAACTCTAAGTATCTCCATTTCCATATAGGGTTTAAGTGGGTGTCGGGTTCATCCAGTAAAATAAGAGAATCTTCGTCTTTTGTAAATTTTAAAAGGCCTAAGACTGTGAGCAATTGCTGTTCACCTTCACTTAATTCCTTAAATGTAATACTGCCATCAATGTTCCTCTTTTTGACTTTAATCCGTACTTCAGAAATAAGCTTGGAAATGTAAGTACTTTCCAAGGCTTTAAACAACGCTGTGTTATTGGTGTATGTGTTGGCAAGCTCTTTTAATTTGTCTTTGCCTTTTAGAAAAAGATATAATTGTTCCTGTTGATCATAATCATCGAAGTCTACCTGTACATCCTTAGTGTGATATATGGGGGCCAAAGAAAGCTCCCATAGCTTCTCGAGAAACGGCCTTACCAATCCTTTTGCTGTCCAAAAAATATCATCAGGATTGCTTTTAATTCTATTCTTAGCCCAAGCCGGCATTTTTAAAACAAAAAGTATTGATTCTATATCTTCGATGTGCAAAACTTCATTGAGAAAACGGATTGTATCTTCCTCTTCATGTGTGAAGTATGCCAACAACACAAAATAAGAATGAACAAGCTGTACATAAAATAGCTTTCTCAATGAATCTAATTCCTCTTCTCTAAAACTATCACTGATAATTTTTTCGTAGAATTTCTTTTGATGATCCCAAAATAGTTCCTTAAGCTTATTACTTAACCCGGAGTAATAAGTAAAAACATATTTCGGTTGGTATTCCGATTTTCCTTTTGAAGAAAAAAATGATTTCAACGTAGGTGCTTCGCTATTAACTGCAATCGTATACGTTTTACTAACACAAGTAATTTCAATGCTATGTCCTTTTATTTTATAAGCAATCTTATAATCAAAGGTTGGAGCGTCTCGTTTGGTTTCTGTACTTAAGTCGAGATATTTGAATATAAGTATTAATGCTTCCAGGAAGTTAGATTTTCCTGTAGCATTTTGTCCAAGCAAGACAGTCTTCATTTCACTTTCGTCAAGATCAATGGAGAAGTCCTTAAGGTTTTTATATTCCTTGATGTAGACGCTATCTATTCTCATGATTATTCAGATAGTTTTAAAAATGAATCCTTTCCCACCCTTGGCATTTCTATAACTTTACCTGACTCAATGAGACTTTTCAATTCTGCATAAAAAGCATCACNNAATATCTCCTTTTCTGTCAGATAGTTGCCAAAGCTGCTTTGCAGGTATAGGTTGGGCATGATCTTGTAATACCTCAAGTATACTTTTTACTTTTTCTTCCATCTGTATGTCTTTAGGTAGATTATTTTTTGTAGTTTTCTCGTAAGCTGAAATTTTTATCTTATCGAGTTTTATTTTTTCTATAATATTCAAAGCTGATTCATCAAAAGTATTTTGCTCAATTAAAGTTCCTTCAAAAGCCTTTTTGAGAATAGTTTGCTTTAATGTGTCGATTTGGATAATGCTTTGTAATAAAATATGCTCAGTTTTATCACAAATGGATTTTCTTTCTTCATAGGTTGTCATCATCACTTTTTGCGTTTCTATGCTGGGCAGTAAAATTTCTAAATTTCTAATTTGTGAATAATTAAGACCTTGCCTAGTAGCTCCCGTTTGAGCTTCCATGATATGTTTTTGAGCGACCGGAGAATTGAGATATGTTGATAAATATTTATAGAATAGTTTCCCTTCAATTGGTCTCAAAATACACACATGCTGATTAACATTTGCTTCTTTAAAATTTGAAGGAACAAAGGCACATCTACCTATAGATGCGCCGGTAATATTTAAGAGCACATCATGTTGAACAACATGAGTTCGATTCATTTTTTCATGTAGTTCTTTACTTATGTAGGCAACATTATCTAACTCTATTTTATTAGGGTAGACATTTTGACTCCTGAGAAAAATTACGCCTGTATGTGTATAAACTCCTTTCCCACCTTTAGGAGTAACTCCACTTCCAACAAATTCTAGTAAATTTCCAAGTTTTTCTAATTTACCTGGATTGTTTTTTGAGAATATATCTTCCATTAATAGTTGCCCATAATGCTTTATTTGCATTATAGCAGTTTCTAATTGTTCCTTACTTTTATCAAGGCTACTTAGAAGTTCTTCAAGTTTTGAAACAATTCTTATTTGTTCTTCTTGTGGACACAACGGAAAATCTATATTGGATAGCGAAGTAGCATTTACATTCGGTTGTCCAATGCCAACAGCTTTTATGCCAACCTGTCTCCAATAATCAGCAGTTTGAAAAAAGTAGTATACGTAGGTAGGGTTAATTAGCTGTGACAATTCAATCCGAATCAAGTACGAGGCAAAGACCGATTTAGGTATGTTTTGGGGAATTAGAAAGCTTTTCCCAACTGTGGCACCAGTTCGGGCAAATACAATATCCCCCTCCTTAAGTAGAAACTTATCAATATTTGACGATTGTATTGTGCAGAATGGTACTTTCTGCCAATTCACTTTATTATCTTGTATATCAGTTATCCTTAAAAACCTGATACCTGTATCTTCTTTAACGGCACTTGCTGTATATCCATAATGTATCCTTAAAGAAATATCCTTAAGTTTTACTCGTTTCCAACCTTCAGGTAAATCATATTTTTCTTTTTGCTCGCTCATTTTAAATCTTTTCAAAAGATTTACGTTATTAACGCCTATTTTTTAATTTTTGAGACACTGTCCTTAGTGCATCTCCTGCCTGTTTCTCATCTTTAACGACATCATATACCTGATCAGCCAACCAAAGAGTCAATAGCTCCTTTTCGTCAACCTTTAGAATAGAAGCGAGATTAACAGCTACTTCCTTTTTAGCGATCCGTTCCCCTCTTTCAATTTTGCTATATAATGGAGTATCTATCTCAAGTAGCGCAGCTACTTGACGTTGTAATAACCCTTTTGCTTCACGAAGTTCTTTTACTCGAATACCAAATTGAGTTTCCATTACCCTTGTTTTGACTTGTCAGATTTTGGTAAATATAAGCAGTATGTTGGTAAGTGATCGCCTCTATAAAGAAAAAAACGTCTGTCTGTCCTGATATAACTTCAGATATAGTCTGACTTGCGAGCGCAGTATACTCTGATTGGCGACAGTTGCATATTAATAAAAATGCTCCGAAAATGAAATTAAACCGGTTCGAATCCTGTCAACATCTTTGGCTATTTGAAGGTTTTAGCAGAATAAGAGGCCTAATTAAGTGATTTTTCAGGAAGGATAATTCGTGATTGTAAGCCGCTCTATACTGATAAATAAGCATTTAATAAAAAAACGGCACCATTTGTCTTCAAA
>DDEP01000083.1 GCA_002336465.1 Pedobacter sp. UBA1951 | reverse complement strand
TGTGTACTTTTTCAGCTATAGGAAAAAGTAGAACTCGCGGTAGCGACAGAATTATATATAATAGAAGCAGAAAAACCAATTTCAGCATAAACATTAAGTTAGGAACGGTAGAATATAATAATCTTAAATTCAATTCATATTAATTTTAAGTAAAGCCCATTCATTACTATGAAACTCCTTATTCTTTTATTCAAAAATCAGTATAAAATACTGGTTACGCTAATTACGCTAAGCTTTGGCTTATTCTTGCTCAGTTGTATCAATAAGACACAAAACTCAAACAACGCTCCTGAATTTGAGATAAAAACTGTAGTAAGTGGTCTCAATATGCCTTGGGCAATGGCATTTTTGCCCGATGGGAATATCTTGGTTACAGAACGTGGCGGAAAATTACGACTCGTTAAAGATGGTATCTTAGACCCTCAAGAAATTACAGGAATTCCGAAAGTATATTACCGCGGACAAGGTGGTTTACTGGATATCGTATTACATCCTAACTATAAAGAAAACGGTTGGATTTACCTGAGTTTTGCCTCTCCTAAAAAAGACGGAGAAACGGGCGATGACAACGGTGCCAATACCGAACTGATCAGAGCAAAACTTAACGGGCATACACTTACCAATATAGAGCATTTATACAAAGCTCAACCTAATGTAAGAGCCAATATCCACTTTGGTGGACGTATTCTTTTTGATGGAAAAGGTTATGTTTATCTTTCTTTAGGAGAAAGGGGACAAAAAGAAGAAGCCCAAAACTTAGCCAAAGCGCAAGGTAAAATTGTACGCTTGCATGAAGATGGCAAAATCCCTTCTGATAACCCCTTTGTAAACCAGAAAAACGCAAGACCAGAAATCTGGAGTTATGGACATCGTAATCCTCAAGGGTTGGTTATGCACCCCGTAACTAAAGTGATATGGGAACATGAACACGGTCCACAGGGGGGCGATGAGTTAAATATCATAGAAAAGGGTAAAAATTACGGCTGGCCTTTAATTACCTATGGCATAGATTACGATAACTCTATCATTTCTGATAAAACTGAAGCTCCTGGAATGGAACAACCGGTAATTCACTGGACACCATCTATAGCACCTTGCGGAATGACCTTTATCACAAGCGACCGGTTTAAAAACTGGAAAGGTGACCTGATCGTAGGCTCATTGAAATTTATGTACTTACAACATCTCAGTATCAAAGACAATAAAGTGGTAAAAAAAGAAATTATCTTAGATAAGATCGGCCGCGTAAGAGATGTAAAGCAAGGACCCGATGGTTATCTCTATGTTGTACTGGAAAACACAGGCTCTATTGTAAGAGTTAAACAAAAAGCTTAGGATCATGAAGGTAGTTGCAGGCTTTATTTGTGCGGCGATATACGGTTTAATCTCTTTGCCAAGCTCACAAAATGATGAACTGACCAAAAGCATCAGCCGCGGAAAACAAATTTACACAGAGAACTGTATCACTTGCCATTTAGGCAATGGACAGGGCGTAAAAGGTACCTTCCCTCCTTTAGCAAATGCTGATTTCCTCCTTAAATACCCTGAAAAATCTATACACGCCATCAAATTTGGCTTGCAAGGTGCCATACAAGTAAACAACGAGACTTATAAAGGCGCAATGCCCCCGTCAGGACTTGAAGATGATGAAATAGCTGATGTGATGAATTATATCAGAAATGCTTTTGGTAATAAAAATAGCAAGTTAATAACCATTAAAGCCGTAGCCGATATCAAAGAAAAACAATAAGAATTTGCACTTGAAGCTAAGCGACGTAAATTGCACAAAATTTAAGGCATGCCAGAATTACTTCTACTTAGTGTTTTAATGATCCCTCAACTTGTGGCGGGCATTTATGCAAAAAGCATAGGTAAGAATTTTTGGTTCTGGTTTTTTATTTCCTTTCTTATTCCAATCATCTCATTGGTCATTTTACTGATTATTGATTCTAAAAACCCCAAAAAAGAAGTAAAAAAGGGATATAAATTAGCGGATCATGTAGAGCAGGCAAGAACCTATGAAAAAGAAACAGAAGATACCTAAAAAGGATAGCTTTAGGTACCCTCTGCAACCAGAACCTATAAAATTATGCTAATGAAGCCACTTGTAGTATTTTATAGAATTTAACTCCCTCAGGCATTTCCCAGCTCAATTCTGCGCCTTCCTCATAACCTAATAAAGCAATGCCTATTGGCGATAATATAGAGAGTGTATTGTGTTTTCTTCTCGCTTTTTGAGGAGAAACCAGATTATATTCATGTTCTACCCCTGTTTCAAGTTCTTTTACCTTTACTTTTTTATTGATATCCACTATTTTCTCAGGCACATCTTTTCTTAAAACCTGATTGGCATATTTTAACTCCTGATCTAATTTTAATTCATTATGTCTGCTTAATTTCTTCTTGTTGACAAAAATCTTTAACAAATCGTAGATACCTCTGGTAATAATGATAGGTGTTTCGTTTGTTTTTACTGCAATAGTATTCATGATGTATGTTTTAAAATTGATTAAATAATTTTTTCTCTCAGTTTCCGAAACACGCCTCAGCATTTAGCTGAGGCTTAAACATCAAAGTCTGTAGCACATACCCAATGACAAGTATAGAAATGCATAATTTTTAAGCTTAAAAAATGATATTTCGTATAAGGCCATACAAAGGCAGCTTACACAAAAGAAAAATTAACAATAAGACACAATAGGAAATCCCGAGCTAGAGAATAGCCGGGCAAAAACATTAAAGTCTTTATAATTTGAGAAGAAATACATTTTTTCAAATAGGATCATACTATTTAAATTTTTTTTATCCCTTTTTCTCAAAGATAAGCTTTATAACATTGAAAAGCTAATTTAGGGCTTCTATAAAAGAAAAAGAGGCTGTCCCTAAAGTCTTCGGGCTTAACCCTTAGTACCTTGAAACAGCCTCTTATTTAGTTGAAATATATCTTATTTTACATCAGTACCTCTTAAAGGGTAATTTTGCGGCGGGTCTGCATCTAACAGATTTTTCACAAAATAATCCCATCTGCGACGCATCATGTAAGGACTAAACTGACCAAAACCGTGTGCGCTATGCGGATAAACAATTAAGTCAAAATCTTTATTGGCTTTAATCAAGGCATCAACCACCAACATGGTATTATATGGAGGAACATTATTATCCATAAGGCCATGAGCCAGCATTAATTTACCTTTTAAATTTTTAGCATAAGTTTGATTTGCCTGAGCAGCATAATCCACATTTTCCATAAGACCATTGTATCTTTCGCCCCAATCATCTTCATAGTTACGGTTATCGTGGTTACCAGATTCAGAAATACCCACTTTAAAGAAATCAGGATAACGGAAAAGTGCAGCAGCAGTAGCAAAACCACCACCTGAATGTCCCCAGATACCAACTTTATCAATGTCAATAGGATATTTCTCTGCCAGTTGCTTAATGGCTGTAATCTGATCCGGCAGTGTATTTTCGGCCATATTGCCGTAATTCATATCATGGAAACTTTTAGAACGGAAAGGATTCCCCGTTCCTTCTATCAATACCACAATAAAGCCCAATTCTGCTAGCGCTTGGTGATCGCCTCTCGCAATAGAAAAAGCCCAGCTACCAACACTTCCGCCTTGCGGTCCCGGATAAATGTAATCGATTACCGGATACTTCTTATTAGGCTCCATTTTGCTTGGCGTAAACACCAATCCATATATATCGGTTTTACCATCATGAGCTTTTACATTCACTACATCTGGTGTTTTCCAACCCGCAGCCTGTAGTTTAGAAACATCAGCTTTCTCAAAAGTATATAAAGCTTTGCCTTTTGCATCTCTCACAACACTTACCGGCGGTACATTTGGTTGCGAGTATGTATCTACAAGATAATTATCTGACGGAGAAAAAACAGCTTGATGATTACCCAAATCAGGTGTAAGTAAAGTTAAGCCCTTACCATCAAAACCTATTTTATAGACATAAGCAAAATAAGGATTACCCTGCTCACGACCATAACCGGTAAAATACAATTGCCTGTTCTTTTCATCAACCTTAAGCAATCTACCTACCAACCAGTTTCCTTTGGTAATCTGGTTTTTCAACTTGCCGGTTTTAGCATCATAAAGGTACATGTGTCCCCAGTCATCACGCTCTGAATACCATAAAATCTCATTGGTTTTAGGTAAATAACGCCAGTTAACTGTTCCCCTACCCGATTCGAATTGGGTTTGAACCACTTCTTCAAATACATCTCTAACCTCACCAGTAGTGGCATTGGCAATTCTTAATTTAGATATTTTATGATCTCTTGAGGTAGAAAGCAAAGCCAATTCACTGCCATCCGGATTCCAGTCAATATCTGCCAGTTGAGCTCCATCCACAATGTCGTCACTTAAAGAACTGCGGTGTACATCTAAAGGCATTTTAAGGCTTACAATAGCAGCCTGCTCAACATCTATTACCACTCTCCTTAGCTTAGCCACTTCTTTATCGCCCGGCAATGGGTATTTCCATGCTTTTAAAGTTGGAGAACCTACATTTGTACTAACCAAGTACATATCTTTTAGATGGCGCTGATCCTGTTGAAAGGTAGCTACTTTCTTAGAATCGGGCGACCATTTAACGATTGCCCTATCGCTGTTTTTCCAACCAGCGTTATCTGTTGCGTAACCGTAATCTTTAACACCATCAAAAGTTAACTGTTTAGTTGCGCCTGTTTCGTTATCTCTTACCCAAAGATTCCAGTTTTCAATATAAACGGCTTTCTTTCCATCTGGAGATGCTACGCTGTTATCTCCAAAGCCCCCTCTTCTGCCTGGTCCGCGTTCGGCAACTGCATTACCACCTTCTTTTGTAACAACAAGTTCATTGGTCTTGTTGTTAAACTGCCAGTTTTTGCCTTCGGCCACGAAACCGATTTGATTACCATCGGCAGAAACCGTAATACTTCTAAATGGAAGCGTTGCTGACGTATAAGATTTGCCTGTAGATACAGTTAGTGCCTTAGCCAGCAAATCATGGTTAAATGCTTGTACATTAGATTTTTTTACCGCATCAAACAACATAAACTTGGTACCTGATTTAGCATTGCTCATGTACCAGAATCTAGTGTTATCTACCCAGTTAGGCCTAACTGTTACATCATCATAATATTTATCTAGATTATATGACATAAACCCCTCGGCCCGCTGATAATCCTTATCGGTTAATTTGAGTTTTTGCGCCCCAGCAGTAAAGCCGTATAGCACTAAACCAACAGTAAGTAAATTTATCTTCATTTTAATTAGTTTTTACGAACATAAAGTTACGTTGTTTGTGGCTCAAATACCTAAAGTATTAACAATAATACAAGTTAATTACCCGTAGATTTTAGCTGCAGACGCCATACCCTAAGCATCTGTAACACAACAGAAAGTACAATGAGCAGTAAGCCACCATAAAAAGCCAAGCTCAGTTCGTGGTTCTCATGGTAAATGATAATGGCTAAGAAAATAGTGTAAAGCGGTTCTAGGTTAAAGCTTAAGCTTACCGTAAATGCTGATATCTTCTTCAACGCATTTAGAATGAATACATACATCAACACTGTACAAAAGACCACTAATACCAGCAGCCAAAACAAATCTTTAAGCGTTGGCAAATATCTATCTACCTTAAAAACGAAAACAAACAAAGGCATGAGCAGAGAAAAACCTAAAAATCCCCAGGTCATCTGGTAAAGCTGTATCGTTTTTCCAGAATATTGCTCAGCCAGTTTTTTATTAAGAATAGTGTAAATGGCAGAGAACACTGATGATACCATACCCAAAACAATACCTAACCTATAAGTAGAATCCAGACCAAAGATTAGCCCTATACCCAAAACACTGATACCACTTAAAAGAACTTCTTGTATAGCAATTCTTCTCTTGCTAAGTAAGGGATCTAAAACCGCGGTAAAAAAACTACTTAAAGCAAAGCAGACTACACCTACAGAAATGTTGGCATATTTTATACTTCCATAAAAAAACACCCAGTGTATAGCCAATACCGATCCCACTGCCCCAATCTGTATCTGTCGTTTTAATGGAATATTAAACTTCTGTTTGCTCAACAAAGCAAGCAGCATCAATATAATGCCCGCTAGCATCATCCTGTACCAGCTAATTAAAACAGCATTTAAGGTTACCAAACGGCCAAATATTCCGGTAAAGCCGGCTAAAAGAACTGCAATATGCAGTTCAATGTATGATCTTTTCATTATCCGTACAAAGATAGGGGTAAATATAAGCTTCTTGTAAAAGAAAAACAGGTTACTTAAAAGGCTTTACTTGCTGTTTAACAGCCATAACCGTAATGCCTTTGGGTAACCTGCCGGGGTTAATTGAACTTGTTTATTCAATAACCGTAACTTTTATCATGTTGGTCTTACTACGACGCTCTAATGGAATAGCAGCAGTATTGATAACCACATCTCCTTTTTTGATCAGTTTCTTTTTCTTTAAGAACTCATTTACTTCAGTTATGGTAACATCTGTACTCTCAAACTTATCGTAATAAAACCCTCTTACACCCCAAACCAAACTCAAAGTATTCAATAGGCTTTCATTACTTGTAAAGATAAAAATCTGCGATTGTGGCCTGTGACTTGCAACCTCAAATGCAGTATAACCACTTTGGGTCATCGAAACAATACCGGCAGCATTAGCTAGTTTTGAAAGTGAGCATGCAGAACTACAGACAGAATCACTTAAAAAGCTCGGGGAATGAGCCTTCAGAAATTTATCAGAATGAAATGGGTAATTGTTCTGTTCAATATTGACAACGATTTTCTGCATGGTTTCAATAACAATTACAGGAAATTCTCCCACAGATGTTTCGCCACTTAGCATCACGGCATCGGCCCCATCAAGTACAGAGTTAGCCACATCATTTACTTCTGCACGTGTAGGCCGTGGTGTTGTGATCATGCTCTCTAACATCTGGGTGGCAATAATTACCGGCTTAGAGGCCGCCCTGCATTTCTTAACAATCATTTTTTGCAGCAAAGGAACCTCTTCCATTGGCATCTCAACACCTAAATCGCCTCTAGCAACCATTACAGCATCTGTAACTTCAATAATCTCATCGATATTGGCTATAGCTTCCGGTTTTTCAATCTTAGCTACAACCCTTGCTGTTTTTCCTTTTTCTTTAATGATATCTTTTAGCTCAACAATATCGCTGGCGTTACGCACAAAAGATAAACCAATCCATTCTACATCATGTTCTAACACGAAATCCAGATTTTTACGGTCTTCTGTGGTTAAGGAAGGAATAGAAACTTTAGTATTTGGTAAGTTAACGCCTTTTCGTGAGGTCAGAATACCTCCGTGAACCACTTCGCATACCACTTCATCTTTATAATTGGTTTCTACCACACGCATCTGTAGTTTACCATCATCCAATAAAATAATTTCCCCAGCTTTTACATCCTTTGGGAAATTATCATAAGTGATGTAAATACGTTCGTCGTTGCCAATGCATTCTTGCGTAGTAATAACGGTTCTGGCACCGTTTACCAAGTTTATACCGCCATCTTTAACCAGACCAATCCTGATTTTTGGACCTTGCAAATCGGCTAATATGCCTACATTGTATTGATGTTTCTTATTAATTGTCCTGATTGTAGAAATAACTTTTTGATGATCTTCCTGAGAGCCGTGAGAAAAATTTAGCCTACAAACATCTAAACCTGCATTGATCATGCTATATAAAACTTCAGGTTTTGCCGATGCCGGGCCTAACGTTGCTACAATTTTTGTTCTGGAATGATATGGTTTCATCTTGTTATTATTTTTTACAAAACCTAACGTATCTGCCTTATGGCAATATATTTATAGGTTTTTTAGATTGCTCAGTTATTTAAAACTCAAATATAGTGTAATTGCTACACTAACAGTAAAAATTACATCACCAAATTTTCTTTAGATTTTAACTTCTTCACATCTATCTGCACAGCCACCTGAATATCAGATAGTTTATTCAATCCAGAAACAATAAAATTAAGGTCTTCTTTATCGATATAATTATGAATAATCATGAAATAATCCACTTTGTTCATTTCGGGAATGAGGAAACCATCAGGACTTCTATTGTTGATCAAATAAAATTCTGTTTCTCCATCATCTTGGGCATAATAGTATTTGGAAAATGAAACAGCAGGCTCATCTACATTAAAAAATACCTCGTGATCTTCAATTTTTTCAAATTCAAAATTAAGATTGGTATTAATCTTATGACACAATGTATAGTCTTTTAAAGACGATGTAACGGCAATTAGAACAAAGTCTAAATCTAACGATAGTTTTAAATAAGTTTTGTTCAAAGCATTTTTTTTATTAGAATTACGAAAATATAAAACTAATTTTAATTTGGTTTTTTTAAGCTTAAATTTAACCGAGAAATAAAAACATTTGGCAAGTGCGAGAATTTTATTTTTCTTTGCACTGAATTATTTAACCATTAAATTATAAAATTATGTCTGATATTGCTTCAAGAGTAAAGGCTATTATCGTAGAAAAATTAGGAGTTGATGAAAGTGAAGTTACGCCAGAAGCGTCTTTCACAAACGACTTAGGTGCAGATTCTTTGGATACTGTGGAACTAATTATGGAATTTGAGAAAGAATTCAACGTAGCAATTCCTGATGATCAAGCAGAAACAATTGGTACTGTTGGTCAAGCAATCGCTTATTTAGAAAAAAACGTTAAGTAGAAATACTTTTTCTGTACAATACTTATAAATGGGATTAAAAAGAGTTGTAGTTACTGGTTTGGGCGCACTCACTCCAATTGGGAATAACGTTCCTGATTTTTGGGAGGCACTAACAAATGGTGTGAGTGGCGCTGCGCCTATCAAAGGCTTTAATACTGAAAAATTCAAAACGAAATTTGCCTGCGAGGTTAAAAATTTTAACCCAGAAGATTTTCTGGATAAAAAAGAAGCCCGCAAGTTAGACCCTTTTGTGCAATACGCTTTGGTTGCCACAGAAGAAGCCGTAAAAGATGGTGGATTTGACTTTTCTAAGTTAGACACCAATCGTATTGGCGTAATCTGGGGTGCTGGTATTGGTGGGTTAAAAACGTTTTTGGATGAAATTTCAAATTTTGCCAAAGGCGATGGAACTCCTAGGTACAACCCTTTTTTCATCCCTAAAATGATCATTGACATTGCTCCTGGGCACATTTCAATGAAGTATGGATTGCATGGCCCTAACTTCGCTACAGTTTCTGCCTGTGCTTCATCAACCAATGCACTGATTGATGCATTCAACTATATCCGCTTGGGTATTGCAGATGTAATCATCAGCGGCGGCTCTGAAGCCATAATTAATGAAGCCGGAATGGGTGGTTTTAATGCTATGCATGCACTTTCTACACGTAACGATGACCCTCAAACGGCTTCACGCCCGTTTGATAAAGACCGCGATGGCTTTGTTGCCGGAGAAGGTGCGGGCACCATCATTCTAGAAGAATTAGAACATGCCAAAGCACGTGGTGCTAAGATCTATGCCGAAATTGTAGGTGGTGGTATGAGTGCTGATGCACATCACATTACAGCCCCACACCCTGAAGGCTTAGGTGCAAAAATGGTAATGACAAATGCTTTGAAAGATGCGGGATTAAACACCAGTGATATTGATTACATTAATGTTCACGGTACCTCAACCCCTCTTGGCGATATACAAGAAGCCAAAGCAATTGTTAATTTATTTGGCGAAGATGCCTACAAATTAAATATCAGTTCAACAAAATCAATGACAGGCCATTTGTTAGGTGCTGCCGGAGCTGTTGAATCTATTGCGGCAATCTTAGCGGTACAAAACGATCTTGTTCCTCCTACAATTAATCACTTTACCGACGATCCTGAGTTTGATCCAAATCTGAACTTTACTTTTAACAAAGCGCAAAAACGTCTCGTTAGAGCTGCTTTAAGTAATACATTTGGTTTTGGCGGACATAATGCGTCTGTAGTCTTTAAAAAGTACGAAGAATAAAAGCCCAAATTTGTATTGATTAAAATTATTGTATTGTATCTTTATACTATACTTTGATTGTGAATTTGCTTGCTTAATATTTAATGCGTTTGCTGAACCTATACAAGCTTTATTTCTCTTCCGATAAAGATTTTATCAAAAAGCTGAAAAACGTTTTAGGATTTATCCCCGGAAATGTAAGCCTTTATAAAATGGCTTTTAGGCACAGGTCTGTGGCTAAAGTATTAAAGAACGGTACCCGCAGCAGCAATGAAAGATTAGAATTTTTGGGAGATGCCGTATTAGGGTCTGTAGTTGCCGAACTGCTTTTCAAGAGCTATCCTTATAAAGACGAAGGCTTTTTAACCGAGATGCGCTCTAAAATCGTAAACAGGGCAAATCTAAACCAATTAGCCAGAAAAATGGCTTTTGACAAGCTCATTGTTTTTGATCAGAAAACCGTAAACCCTCAATCTAAACATCATTCAATGCTAGGCGATGCCTTTGAAGCTTTGGTAGGTGCTATTTACTTAGATAAGGGTTACAACTTCACTAAAAGTTTTCTGATAAAACGTATAATCAACCCTTATGTTGATATACATACCTTGGAAATCACCGAAACCAACTTTAAGAGCAGATTAATTGAATGGTGCCAACGCAATGGTAAAGAAATATCTTTTGATGTAGTAGAAAACCAAGAAGGAGAAAGCACCAGATTGTTTACCGTACAGGTACTGATTGATTCTGAAAACTTTGGAATTGGCAGAGATTACAACAAGAAAAATGCTGAGAAACTAGCAGCAGAAAAAGCTTGCGAAGCTTTATCTATTTAATTCCTTTCTCTTCTTTATATTGCTTAAAACACTCGTTGATCCATTTTATGGCATCGTACTGGTTCCAATGTTTAGCCTGTTCGTAATCAGGCCTGTATTTTACCATAAAATCTTCCAGTTCCTTATCGTTAAGTCCGGTATATTTGTTAATTATGGTTTTATTATAGATTAAGTCTATTTGGCTTTGTTGTACTTCAGCGGTATAAAGACGCGAAAACCTCCGTGCCTGACGTGGTGTTTTACCCAAAAGCTCATACAAGAAAGTAAGCGGGCTTCCTCCAAAAGGGTTTAATAACGATAAAGGGGGTTTACCATTATAAAAGCTTCCTTTATTACGAAATTCTTTTTTGATTTCTTCCAGTTCTTTGGCCTTGCTTTGCCCCTTAATCACAACTTCATTTAGCAGGTTTCCTCTGTTAAGATTTAAAATAATATCTTTTCTAGAATTAACTACAACAATGGCATCATTGAAGCCCCTTTTAGTTACTTCAAGCGTATCTCCCAAGCCCGCTTTTAAACTAAAAATACCCATGTCATTGCTACCGATAGAAAATCCGGTCCTTTTATTTTTAATTTCTGCTAAAGCTATCCTGATTTTTGTACCCGCTTCAAATATCGCTCCGTTCACCACAAATTCCTCCTGTGCAAATGCTGCCTTAATCGTAAAAATCAACAAAAAGACCAAAGAGGTAGCGTACTTATACATGGTTTACTTATTTTTATCTGTAAACTTAACAAATGTTTGACCTAAGCCAGCGTTAAAAAAAGTTAATTAATGAGAAAACTCTTTTCTATTGTTTACCTGCTCTATGCTGCAATAATATTTATAGGTTTAATGCTTATTGTTTTTCCATTGGTTTTACTGGTTTCTTTTTTATTGCCTAACCTAACAGGGAAAAAAATTATTCTAGCATGCTTAAGAACATGGGCTTTTCTATTTAGCTGTTTCAGCTTTTTCTGGGTAACAACAAGTGGTAAACACAACATAAACCTCAAAAGACCTCATATTTACGTGGGCAATCATGGTTCTTATTTAGATGCAGTTGCAGTATGTCTTTGCATTCCCCAGCACTTTTTTGCCTTAGGTAAAATAGAAATGACCAAGGTACCTGTTTTTGGCATGATATATAAGAGAATTGTGGTTATGATAGACCGCAGTAGTGCCGAAAGCCGTGCAAACTCTGTTCAAATATTAAAAGAAGAAATTGCAGCAGGTCAGTCTATATTGATTTTTCCAGAGGGGACGATGAACAAAACAAACACGCCATTAACTGAATTCTATGACGGTGCTTTTAGAATTGCCATACAAACACAAACCCCTATCCTACCTTTTGTAATGCTAAATGGCAGAAATCTTTTACCCCGAATAAACCCTTTAAAAGCAAAACCTGGAATAATTAAAGCCATTATGTTACCTGCTATAGAGGTTACAGGTTTAACAGAACACGATATCCCGGCTCTAAAAGAGAAAACCTATCAATTGATGTATAGTGCATTGTTAGCTGAAACGACACAACATAATCAATGATAAAACGAAATATTTATAGCGTTATCTTTTTTTATATCTTTGCACATGATAAAATCAATGACAGGCTTTGGCTTGGCCTCTACCGAACATCAGAACACCAAATTTCTGGTAGAGATTAAATCGTTGAACTCAAAGTTTCTGGAGCTCAACCTCAAACTTCCTCGTGCATTTTCTGAGAAGGAGTTATACTTAAGAAATATTTGCAGCAAAGAAATAGAACGAGGTAAAGTAAGTGTAAGTATCAATGTTGAGCGCAATGAAGAAGCTTTAAAAGGCGCAAAAATCAATACCCAGCTGCTAACTCTGTATTACAACCAGCTTCAACAGATCAATGAAACTCTAACAGCGGGAAGTTCTAATCTTTTACAAACCGCGCTCAATTTTCCTGAAGTAATTACATACACAGAAGAAGAAGCCAGTGAGAGCGAATGGCAGGCGTTAAATAGCGCTTTTGAAAAGGCCATTGTTAACTTTAATAAGTTTAGGGCCGATGAGGGTAAAGTTTTACAAACTGACCTAGAGCTTCGTATAAAAAACATACTTGAACACTTTGAAGAAGTAGCAAAGCTTGCGCCTTTACGTGTACCCGTTATAAAAGAACGCCTTAACCAGTTTCTTGAAGAAACCATAGGTAAAACCAATATAGATCAAAACAGGTTTGAGCAGGAGCTTATTTATTATATCGATAAGTTAGATATTACCGAAGAGCAGACCCGCCTAAAAAGTCATTGCGATTACTTTATGGCTACCTTGAAAAGCAACGAAGCAAATGGTAAAAAACTAGGCTTTATCTCTCAGGAAATAGGAAGAGAGATCAATACCATGGGCGCAAAAGCCAACGACGCCAAAATACAACAATTGGTTGTAGGCATGAAAGAAGAATTAGAAAAAATCAAAGAACAATTATTGAACGTGTTGTAGCGACAAGCGTTGGGCTATAAGCACCTAACAATAAGCTTCGAACACAAAGTGCACATTATGCAAGGCAAACTCATCATATTCTCTGCCCCATCTGGAGCCGGAAAAACAACAATAGTAAAACACTTGCTGAGTAAATTTCCTCAGTTAAGCTTCTCTATCTCTGCTACAACAAGAGAGCTCAGAGGGAACGAAACCAATGAAAAAGATTATTATTTCATCAGCAAAGAAGAATTCTTACATAAAATTGCACACCAAGAGTTTGTAGAGTTTGAGGAAGTGTACAGTGGAACCTTTTATGGAACTTTACGTTCTGAAATAGATAGGATATGGGATTCGGGCAAACATGTTATTTTTGATATTGATGTTGAAGGTGGTTTAAGACTTAAACGAAAATTTAACGAGCTTGCCTTAGCTATTTTTGTTCAGCCTCCTTCTCTCGAAGTCTTAAAGGAACGTTTGGTAGGTCGCGGCACAGATAGCCCTGAAAAATTGCAAGAAAGGTTTATAAAGGCTGAAAAAGAACTTCTATATGCCGAAAAATTTGATGTTATCTTAAAGAATTTTGACCTAGAGATTGCCTGCAAAGAAGCAGAAGAGCTTGTTGGGCAGTTTATTGGCGGATAATTAGCATGGAAAAAACCAGACAGAAAATCGGCTTATTCTTTGGCTCATTTAACCCGGTACATATCGGGCATTTGATCATAGCCAATTATATGGCCAATTTCAGCGATCTGGATGAAGTTTGGTTTATCGTTTCCCCACATAATCCTCTTAAGCAAAAAAGCAGTCTGGCCAATATGTATGATCGCCTTGAGATGGTTAATCTGGCTATTGCAAATACTCCTTATTTAAAGGCCAGCGATATAGAGTTCAAATTACCACAACCTTCTTATACCATTGATACCCTTACACATCTTAGAGAGAAGTATCCGAGCAAAGAATTTGTACTTATCATGGGTGCCGATAATCTGGTTTCTTTTACAAAGTGGAAAAACTATGAAGTGCTCCTAAGAGATTACAGTATTTATGTGTATCCAAGGCCAGAAGCTAATGTTGAAGAATGGAAAGAACATAGTTCCATTACCTTTACAGCCACACCTCAAATGGAAATTTCTTCTACTTTTATACGTAACGCCATCAAACAGAAAAAAAATATTAAGTTCTTAGTACCCGATGAAGTGATAGAGTTTATAGATAAAAAGAACTTATATCGCTAAATCTACTACATTCTTACAATCCTAGAGTAGCTGTAATCCTGTTTACGGCAATTATAAGACACAAAAAAACAGCGATTAATAATCGCTGTTTTTATTTATAAAAGTATTTACGTAGTTATTCTTACCCTTTCCAGCTATCTTTTAAAGAAACAACCCTATTAAATACCAGATGGTTTTCTGTTGAATCTTTATCTAAACAGAAGTATCCTTTACGAATAAACTGGTATCTGTCGCTTAAGTTAGCATTAGCCAAGTGAGGTTCTATGTAAACGTTTTCAATTACCTCCATACTTTGTGGATTCAGGTAATCTTTAAAATCACCTTCTTCTGCATCAGGAGATTCTACAGTAAATAAACGATCATACTGACGAACGGTTGCTGTTTTCGCATATGCAGCACTTACCCAATGGATAGTACCTTTTACATTAATACCACTGGTATCCGATCCGCTTTTTGATTCAGGAATATAAGTACAATAAATTGTTTTAACATTCCCATTTTCGTCTTTTTCAAAACTATCACACTGAACAATGTAGGCAAATTTAAGTCTTACCATTGCACCAGGAGCCAATCTGAACCATTTTTTAGCAGGCTCTTCCATAAAGTCTTCGCGCTCTATCCAAAGTTCTTTACTAAACGGGATTTCACGCATACCGCCCTTGTCTTCTGCCTCAGGATTATTTTCACCTATAAGAGTCTCATCCTTGCCTTCCGGATAATTGGTAATCACTAATTTTATAGGATCTAGCACCGCCATCACCCTATTTGCTTTCTTATTAAGGTCTTCTCTGATACAGAATTCCAATAAGCTCAACTCGATTAAATTTTCACGTTTGGCAATACCAATGCGCTCGCAAAATTCTCTTATACTTTCAGGTGTATATCCTCTTCTTCTCAAACCACTAATAGTTGGCATACGTGGATCGTCCCAACCAGCCACATGCTTTTCATTAACCAATTGCAAAAGCTTGCGTTTACTCATTACCGTATAGGTAAGATTTAAACGGGCAAATTCATATTGCTTAGAAGGAAATATCTCCAGTTTCTCAATAAACCAATCATACAATTCGCGGTGCGATACATATTCTAAAGTACAGATTGAGTGCGTAATACCCTCTATGCTATCACTTTGTCCGTGTGCAAAATCATACATAGGATAAATGCACCATTCATTTCCCGTACGGTGATGAGACGCATGTTTAATTCTATAAATAATAGGATCTCTCATCAGCATATTAGGGCTGGCCATATCTATTTTTGCACGCAATGTACATACGCCATCTTCAAATTCGCCGTTTTTCATCCGGTTAAAAAGATCCAGATTCTCCTCTACAGAACGATTTCTGTAAACGTTATCTACACCGGGTTCTGTTGGTGTACCCTTTTGCAACGCAATTTCTTCGGCTGTACTGTGATCTACATAAGCCAGGCCTTTTTCTATTAATTTCACAGCAAATTGATACAACTGACCAAAATAATCAGAAGCATACAATTCGTTTTTCCATTCAAATCCAAGCCACTTGATATCCTCCTGCTGGCTGTTTACATATTCTGTTTTCTCGGTAACAGGATTGGTATCATCAAACCTCAAGTTTGTATAACCTCCGTATTTCTGAGTTAAACCAAAATTTAGACAAATAGCCTTTGCATGCCCAATATGCAAATAGCCATTAGGTTCTGGCGGAAAACGTGTTACCAATGTTTGGTATTTTCCGCTCTTTAAATCATTTTCTATTATTTCTTCAATAAAATTTAATGATTTTTCCTCGCTCATATAGATAAAAATTAAAATGCAAAGTTAGCAAGATTATAAAGATTTTTAAGCTGTTTTTAGCTTATCGCATAATAAGATTGGTATTTTAATTAAATTTACGGCCAATCAATATAAACTATGGATAAAAAACTGAATAGGCCTATACGTGTTTTAGTTGCCAAAGTTGGTTTAGACGGCCATGACCGCGGGGCAAAGGTTATTGCCACTTCGCTACGTGATGCCGGCATGGAGGTAATTTACACTGGTTTACGTCAAACCCCCGAAATGGTAGTAAATGCTGCTTTACAGGAAGACGTAGATGCAATAGGTATCTCTATTCTTTCTGGCGCACATATGACCGTTTTTCCAAAAGTAATGGAGCTCATGAAAGCAAAACAATTGGATGATGTGCTGCTTACTGGCGGAGGGATTATCCCTGAAGCAGATATGGAAAAACTCAAACAGATTGGTGTGGGAGAACTTTTTGCTCCTGGCACACCAATGGTATCTATTGTAAAATATATTGAAGATTGGGTAACCACTAACAGAGCTTTTTAACTATGGAATTTCAACACATTTTGACCGAAGTAAAAAATCATATTTTTTATTTAACCATAAACCGTCCTCAAAAACTAAATGCATTAAATAGATCCGTTTTAGAAGAGATTTCGGCTGCCATACAAACTGCTACCAAAAATGCCGATGTAAGAGCTATTCTTATTACAGGAGCTGGAGAAAAAGCATTTGTTGCAGGGGCTGATATCAGCGAATTTCAGAACTATAATGTGGAAGAAGGGCGTGAACTTGCAAGAAATGGACAGGAGAGCGTTTTCAATGCAATCGAAAATTGCGCAAAACCTGTATTAGCTGCTATTAATGGCTTTGCTCTGGGCGGTGGGTTGGAGCTTGCTATGGCCTGTCATATCCGTATAGCTTCCAATAATGCAAAATTAGGTTTGCCCGAGGTTACTTTAGGGTTAATACCGGGATATGGAGGAACACAGAGATTAGCGCAACTTATAGGTAAGGGCAAAGCAATGGAAATGATTTTCACTGCCGATATGCTTACCGCAGAAGAAGCAGAAAAAGTGGGGCTTGTAAATCATGTTACCGAACCAAGTCAACTTATTGCCAAAGCTGAAGAGATTTTAGCTAAAGTTATTTTAAGGGCCCCTTTAGCCTTAACCAGTGCCATAAAAGCAATCAACGCGTCTAATCAAGTTAATGGTTTTGAAGTTGAAATCAGCGAATTTGCCCATTGTTTTGGCACCAACGATTTTAAAGAGGGTGTAAGCGCATTTCTTGAAAAGCGTAAAGCAGAATTTAAAGGAGATTAATTCCTCATCTTTGTTGATATCTTTATTTTCTACACAATTTTTTCAAAAAAGTGTAGAAAATATTTCCCATAGTGTTTTTTTTCTCTATATTTAGGCTGAAAATAAGTTTACGAGCCAGATTGCTATGAGAAAAATATTAATTGTTGATGATGAAATTAACATTGGTTTACTCTTATCTAAATTTTTAACCCGTAATGGATTTGAGGTAACCAGCGCCATAAGCGGAGCTTCTGCAATGGAACACTTAGCCAAAGATCATTATGATCTGGTTTTGTGCGATTACAGGCTTGAGGATACCGATGGTAAAGAAATGCTTGTTAAGATCAAGAACAGCTATCCCAAAACTGGGGTAATCATCATCACTGGATATTCGGACATAAAGTTGGCTGTAGAGCTGATCAAATTAGGCGCATACGATTATATCACCAAACCACTTTATCCTGATGAGATTTTAAATACCATCAATAAAGCAATTGAAACTCAAAACGCACTAAACGCTCCTATCAGCCATACTGAAGAACCACAAAAAGAAAAATCCAAAACTAAATCTACATACGTATTCAGTGATGAATTTGTAATCGGACAAAGTACTGCATCAAAAGAATTGATGAAACAGATCTTACTGGTTTCTCCTACTGCATACAGTGTGATATTAATTGGCGATAGCGGAACCGGAAAAGAATCGGTAGCCAAAGCCATTCACCTTAACAGCCCTAGAAAAGACAAGCCTTTTGTAGCCATGGACTGTGGTTCTTTAACCAAAGAACTTGCCGGTAGTGAATTTTTTGGGCATGAGAAAGGTGCTTTTACTGGAGCCTTGTACACCAAAATAGGACATTTTGAAATGGCTAATGGTGGAACCTTATTTTTAGATGAAGTAGGTAACCTCTCATACGACATACAAGCTGTTTTATTAAGAACCGTACAAGAACGCAAAATCAAACGGATAGGCAGTACCAAAGAAATTGACCTCGATGTACGCATCATAGTAGCAACCAATGAGAACCTACAGGAAGCCATTTCTAAAGGCAGATTTAGGGAAGACCTTTACCACAGGTTCAATGAGTTTGCTATTCATTTACCTCCTTTAAGTCAACGAGGCAAAGATATTCTATCTTTTGCCAACAGCTTTTTAGAAATAGCCAACAAAGAGCTCAATAAAGAAGTAAAAGCCTTTTCACAAGAAGTAATCGATTGTTTTTTAAACTACAATTGGCCGGGCAATGTTCGTGAGCTTAAGAACGTGGTAAGAAGAGCTACTTTACTTACAGAAACAGAAGAAGTTCAAACCAAAGCACTTCCACTTGAAATATCTACTTATGCCAAAGGTTCTGTGTACAATTTAGGCCCTGAGAACGAAGTTGAGAAACCTAAAGTAAGGGACCTAAAGAATGCTGCCCTCGAAGCTGAATACGAAACCATTCTCAATGTATTAAAAGAGGTAAATTTCAATAAAACCAAAGCAGCAAAGATTTTAAACATCGATAGAAAAACACTCTACAATAAAATGAAGGCCATAGACCTTGACAAATAGAATGTGAGCAGCTTTTTCCAAAATCTTGTGACATATAGGTTTAAGCAATCACTACCTTTAACTAAAAAGATGTGGTTTGTTATTGCGGTGTTATGCCTTGTATCAATGATACCCCTACTATGCACGGAACTTACCGCCGATAAATACCAAACTTATAAAGTTTTCCTTGGATTTAAACTTGACCTGAGTTTTTATACCACGGTATGGATTGTATTGGGTATTGCCTCAGCTTTATTTGCCGGTATATTAGCCTGTGTTGACTTCTATCTCCGCAAAGAGCTTACTATTACTCTTTTTGGGCTTACCCTGCTTGGCACAGGCGCATTAGACGGCTATTTGCTGTTAACGCTTAACCAAAGCAAACTGGCCGAAAATCTCATATTAGCCCATAACAACATCTATTTTGTATGGGCAATTACAAATATTTTTTATGCTGCCAATCTCCTATCGGGAACCATATTTTACCTGAAACTAAAATCCAAGCATAAAAGAACACTGGTCCAGAAGCAAAGAGCCATAACCAAGACCACGCTTCTTACCATCCTCTTATTTGTTTGCTGTATCAGCTTTATTTATTACAACAAAAATTATCCGCTGTACAGCATCTTCTTTATGCAAGCCATAAAGTTTAATGTAGTGTATATTATACCATTTTGCTTGTTATTGATCTGGACTTTCCTGTTGCTTCCAAAGTTTAAGCTCAGATACTACAATATCTTCTCTAAGCTATTGGTTCTGAGCATTGCACCTCTCATCATTGCGCAGATTTTAATGGCTATCAGTTTTAAAGCATTTGATATTTATTTCAATACAGCGTTTTTTCTTCGTTTTTTAAGTTACTTGGTTTTATTGGGAGGCACCATCCTACATTATGTAGAAACCTTTAGAAATGAAGAAAAGATGGCTTCGGCTCTCAACGCAGAGATCAAGCAAAAAAGAATTATAACCCAGGACCTCTTAGATCGCGAAAAATTGTTGGCAAGAGCAGAAGAAATATCTCATATCGGGAGCTGGGAGCTGGATATTAAGTCAAAAAAATACAGGCTTTCAGATGAAGTATATAAAATATTTGGGTTTCCTCCTTCTGATCTTACACCAGAAGAGATTCTGAACAACGAATTAATTGTACCCGAATACAGGGCTAAATTAAAAAAAGAATTTTTACATGCTCTGCATAAAAAAACCAACTTTGCAGTAGAATATCAGGTCTTGCTCAATAGCGGTGAAAGAAAATACGTTCTTACACAAGGATATTATGCCGAAAAAGACGATAAACTTATTGGCACCATGCAGGATATTACAGAACTTAAAAAAGCAACCCTTAAACTCCGTAAAAGCGAAATCTTACTACGAGAAGCCGAAACGGTATCGCATAACGGTAGCTGGGAATGGAAAGTTTCTGACGAGTATTTTTTCTGGTCTGATGAGATGTACAACATCCATGGCTTCTTACCTCATTCTATCTTTATCACTTTAGAAAGCTTTAAAAGTCTTGTACACCCTGATGATTATGAGGTTTTTCAAGCAGCTTTTGAAAGGGCAATAACCCATAAATCTTCATTTAAGTTAGATTACAAAATCATCAGGCCAAATGGCGAAATCAGGTTTGTAACTACCGTTGCCAAATACAAAGAAGATGAGATATATGGCGGTTTTTCTTACTTAGGCAACACACAGGACGTAACCGCCCTCAAACAAACGCAAAGACAGCTTGAAGAGAAAATTATACAGATTGACGCATCAAACAAAGAACTAGAACAGTTTGCCTATGTAGCTTCTCACGACCTACAAGAGCCTTTAAGAAAAATAAGGGCATTTGGAGATCGCCTGATGACCAAATACAGTTCACAACTTGCAGAAGAGGGACAAGATTATATCGTACGCATGCAGAATGCTGCAAGCCGTATGCAAAACTTGATAGATGATTTGCTAACCTTTTCAAGAACAACCAAACAAGAAGTACAAGCATTTGTAAAAGTCAATTTAGCAGAAGTTTTCAAGAAGGTACTTACCGATCTAGATTATAGCATAGAAACTGTTAATGCTACCATACAATTAAACGTTGATCAGCACATCGATGGTTCGCCTACGCAATTAGCCCAGTTATTTCAAAACATCGTAAGCAATTCATTAAAGTTCAGTCAACCAGATATTAAACCTCTTATCGAAATTGATGCTCAACTGGTAAATAGCAGCCAAACACAGTATAGTGAAATTCATAAAAATACTGTATATTGCCTAATAACTATTAGGGATAATGGGATTGGATTTGACCAGGATTATGCCGAAAAGATTTTTGATATGTTTCAGCGGTTACACTCTCGAGCCGAATACCAAGGTACTGGAATGGGGTTAGCCATCTGTAAAAAAATCATAGAAAATCATAACGGTTATATTTTTGCAGAAGGAAAAGAAGGTTTAGGAGCTAAATTTTCTATTTTGTTACCTGTAAACCAATACGCACTACCATGATTAACGAACTTTCAGGGCCATTAATTTTAATTGCCGAAGACGATCCGGATGATACACTTATGCTTATGGAAGCTTTTAGTGAAATTAACCAAACCTCAATAAAGTTTCTTGCTAACGGAAAACTGTTGGTAGAACAGGTTATGCAACTAACCCAGAAAAACCTCTTACCCCAACTGATCCTGGTTGACTTAAATATGCCTGTGCTTGATGGAAGGGGTGTAATAAAGGCATTAAAAGCAAACCCTTCAACAAAAAACATCCCTGTCGTGGTCTTATCAACCACTAAAAATAAAAACGATATAGAAAGCGTTTTTAATTTAGGTGCAACTGATTTCTTTACTAAACCATCTAACTTCTCAGAACTGGTAAATATTGCAAGAATTATTTCCCAGAAATGGCTTCCTTCAAACTGATTTTATGGACAAGATAAAGGTTTTACTAATCGATGATGATGAAGATGATTTTATCATCACTAAAGATATTTTCGCTCAAATACCCAGCACTAAGAATTATGAATTAAGTTGGGCTAATAGCTTTGAAAAAGGCATTAATGCTGTTTTAAGGAAACAACATGATATTTACTTGGTTGATTATAGACTGGGCAAAAGTACCGGTATAGACCTGTTAAACGAAGCCATACTGTCAGGAATAAAAGAACCTATTATTATCTTAACCGGAAAAGGAGATTATAATATTGACCAGCAAGCGTTGAATTTTGGCGCAGCTGATTACTTGGTAAAAGACCAAATCAATGCCCTTTTGCTCGACAGAACATTGCGTTATGCTTTAAAGCAAGCCGAAGCCATTAAAGCACTCAAAGAAAGTGAGTTCAAATTCAGGGTAATCTTTGAAAAAACGAAAGAACCTATCTTAATTTCAGATTTCAATGGCAAAATCTATGAGATGAATAAAGCCGGATTAAGCTTTTTCGGGTTTCATCCCAATGATTTGAGTACCGTTACAGACAGGCAGTTGTTCAAAAACCCTGAAGATAGAGATAATTTTATCCAACAGCTTGAAACAAAAGGTGCCGTGAGTAATTTTGAGTGCGAAATGATCTCAAATAGCGGACAAACTTATTTTTGTGCCTTATCTTCATTCTTACAGATAGACCCACAGAATATCATGAGTATTTATCATACGATTATTCATGATCTTACCCCACGAAAATACAAAGAGAACAATTCCATAAATCAGAGCAAGTTAAGTGTATCTGCGCATATAGCTAAAGCCTTTGCCGAAGAAATAAGGGATCCATTATCTACGATTAACTTTGTGATTGAAGAGCTTAATACAGATAAGAATCTGGCTTATAATGAAACTGTACAAACCAATTTGGATATTATTAAAACCAACTGCGACAATATTGATCAGCTCATCAAGCAGGTAATTGTAAGTACGGAGAATAAACCTCTTAGCTTTGAGAAAGTAAACATCAAAGAAATTATAGAAGATGCCCTGAGTGAAGTTAATGACTTGGTGTTGGGACAAAGAATTTCGGTAGACAAAGATATCCTCAGTACAGACTTAGAAATATTGGCCGATGAATACCAACTAAAAAAAGCATTACAAAACATTTTGGTCAATGCGATTGAAAATATGCATGATTTTCCTAAGACCATACATATTACCAGTATAAAAGACAGTGGTTTCTACTCTATACTTATAGAAGATAACGGTACGGGCTTAGGCAAAAATTATAATGATAATGTATTGGAGCCCTTTTTCAGCACTAGAAAAAATGGTAATGGTTTGGCTTTGACTGAAGCACAGAAAATTGTGATGAATCACAATGGAATAATTGAGATCAAACCTCAGGATACAGGGAACCTCGTTATCATAAAACTACCTATAGCTTACTAGAATATCTCTCCTTGTAAAAAGCTTATCGGGATAATCATTCATGATAAGTTTTTTACACCTTTTTTAGCTATTTTAGCTGAGAACTAAAACATTTTTACCCAAATTACAGTTATTATATAAGAATTTAATATCCTTTAATTATAAAGTCATGAAAGATAACTCAAAAGTTGTAGTAGCATTATTAGCTGGATTAGCAGCAGGCGCAGCATTAGGCTTATTATTTGCCCCTGATAAGGGAAGTGAGACCCGCGATAAATTAAGCCAATCATTAAAAGATCTTGGCGATGCCATTAAAGATAAAGCTGCAGATGAAATCAATAACTTGAGCAGTTTAAAAGACAAAGTAGTTAGCTCAATTAAAAGCAAACTTCGCGATGTAGAAGAAGAATATTCTGATGAAGTAGAGCACGTTTAAGCCGTTAAAATATTTTTAAAGCGTAATGGAAGAAAAGAAGGAAATAAAACTGGAAGAAATTGTTGCCGAGGCAAAAGAATACGTAGAAGAACGAATCGAGTACATACGCCTGAGCACTTTAGAAAAAGGTTCTAAAATAGCAGCAGATTTCATAACCAATGCTGTTGTTATAATAGGATTTATGCTCGCCTTTTTATTTGGCTCGATAACACTTGCATTCTTTCTATCGAATCTATTTGAAAGTTATGTAGCAGGATTTGGATCCGTTGCAGGAATTTACCTTCTTTTATCCATTATAGTTTTCCTTACCAAGGATAACGTTATTGAAAAATGGTTGGTTAATCTGTTTATTAAAAAATATTTTGAAAAAGTTGCCGATAAAGATGACGAGAATTAGACCACATATAAAATCATTAGCAGATTTGCAATCTGAAAGGCTTCGTCTTAAATCTTCTTATCTATTAAGAGAAGAAGCATTGAAGAACAACGCCAAAGCTTACCTACATCAGTTTTCTCCTTTATATTTTTTAAATAAATTTACCAATTCGAAAACACTTTTTAAAATTGACGAGAAAACCCATATTACGGGCAAAATCATGTCTGTGGTGTTGCCTTTTATCCTCAACAAAACCTTGTTCAGAGGTTCAGGGTTAATTACAAAAGCTTTAGGAGCCCTTATATCAGGGAAAATAGGAAACTCTTTAGATGCAGATCAAATTGCCGGTATAGTATCTAATGTAAAGTCTTACATTACTTCCATATTTAGCAAATCGACAAAGAAAAGCAAACCCTTAAATTTCGCCGATTACGGTATTCCACCTGATAGCGAAACCTATTAACAAGGTTAAGATTTATACAATACAAACACTGTAGGTTGTTTATGCAAATCTACCTGTTCTTTGCGCCATGCAGCAATGCTTTTGGTTTTAATAAATTCATTCTCTGCATTAATGTTACTGGCAATGCAAAGCAAAGTTTGTGGATTACAAGTTTTCAGCAAATCATCAAGCAATTGATTATTCCTGAAAGGAGTCTCCATAAATAACTGAGTTTGCAGATGTCTTGAAGCTAAGAGCTCTAATTCTTTGATTTTTTTTGCCCTTTCTGCCTTATTAATGGGTAGGTAACCGTGAAAAGCAAAACTCTGGCCCGTAAATCCTGAACTCATCAATGCCTGTATCATAGAATTGGGCCCAACCAAAGGTATGACCTTAATTCCTTTTTTATGAGCTTCAGCTACAATTTCAGCCCCTGGATCCGCAATACCCGGGCAACCAGCCTCACTCATTAAGCCTACATCTTGTCCTTTATTTAATTGCACAAAAAAATGTTCAACGCTTCCATCACGCTTATGTTTACCGTAATCGTGGATTATTAGTTCACTTTGCGGCGTTTTCAAGCCTGCTTCTTTTAAGAATTTACGAGCAGTCTTCTCGTTCTCTACGATATAAACCTTAATCTGATTAATCGTTTCAACCAGAAACGGAGTAAAAGACTTAGCCGCAGCATGATCTGCTAACGGAACGGGAATAAGAAATAAGGTTCCTTTATGCATTTATAAAATAAAATTTGCCAAAACTTTTAAAAACAAGTTTTAAAACCATTTGTTTTAAATATGTAGCAAATTTAGTTCCTTCTCTGACTAATTTTTTAAACACATTAATGGCCAAAAACCAATTTTCTGTAAAATTATCACTTAAAATATAATATTTATATAACAAAATCCCGTTTCGTGCATTATTAATAGCAAAGTGGCTCTCCTTTTGATATTAATATTTCGTTAGGTTAATAATAAATTTAAAACACACAAGACATGAAACGCACAATCAAATTTCCAGCTATATTGCTTGGACTCATGCTGCTACTCTTCGGAACCACACAGAGAGTAAGCGCACAATACGAAGATGTTTCTTTGCAATCTTTTTATGATGAACTATCGCCTTACGGTATTTGGATCAATGACCCTGATTACGGTTATGTATGGAGACCGGATGTTGACCAAAGGGAATTTAGGCCCTATTATACCAATGGCCGTTGGGTAATGACCGAATACGGTAATACTTGGGTGTCAAATTACGATTGGGGATGGGCTCCTTTCCACTATGGCCGCTGGGTATATAACCGTTACAACAGTTGGATATGGATTCCTGATACTACTTGGGGACCTGCATGGGTAACTTGGAGAAGCGGTGGAGGCTATTACGGATGGGCACCTATGGGACCAAGCATCAATATTAACATTAGTTTCGGACGCCCTTACCGCTTACCTGATTTTTGTTGGAACTTTATTCCTCAACGCGATATCTATTATAACAGTTTCCCTAGATATTATTCAAGAAGAAATACGGTTTATATTCAAAACACAGTTATCATCAACAATACTTACGTAAGAAATAACCGTACTTATTATACCGGCCCTCGTGCAGATGATATCAGAAGAGTAACCAACAGAGATGTAACAGTATATAATATCAACAGGAATAGCAGAACCGGAGGCACAAGGATTGAAAATAACACTGTAAATATCTACAATCCACGTCCGTCAAGAGGCTCAGCAAATGGCGACAGACAACCAGCTCCTAATCGTGTAGTCGATGCAAGCATCAATCGTGATGTTATAGATAGAAGCTCAAGAGTGGTAAATACTAGAGAAAGCAGAGGGAACGAGATGATGAACAGAGAAGGTAGAGAAAGAACACAAAACACAGATAACAACGTGAACAGAAACCCTCGTCAAGATAATGGTAGCACAATGAATGGAGGACGTGATGTAAATAGAGGCAGAGAAATGGGAAATACGCCTACAAACGAGCAACCGCAACGTGTAGACAGAACAACAAATGGAAGAGGACAAATGGTTATGCCTTCTCAAGAAGATCGTTCTAATACACCTCAGGTTAGAACTACTCCGCAACGTATTGAACGTACAGAAAGAACCGAGCCTCAGCGTGTTGAAAGACCTCAACCTAGAATGGAAATACCTCAACGTGTTGAAAGGCCTCAACCAAGAATGGAAGCCCCTCAACAACCTCAAAGGGTAGAGCGCAGCCAATCTAATGGCAATAATAGCCGTGGCGGCGAAACCAGCAGACCAAGTCGTGGTGAAGGAAGATCAGGAAGAGGATAAAAGTTAGCTGATACAAGACATCATTTACAAGCCCTGTCTTATTTGAAATAAGACAGGGCTTTTTTATTTGCAAAATCTCGCTTCTCTATCCTGTTTCATCTAATCTTCATTCTAATTGTTGAAAATTGTATCCTAAAAGATAAGGAAATTATGGAAAAACAGGTTTTCCAGACAGAAAAAAAGAGTAGGTGGTATATATTTACTTGGGTAAGCAGAACATTGTTTTTGGTTTTTTTATTTGCAGGGATATGTGTTTATCTAACCATCTCTTCTATGCAAGCTCCTCCTGTAGTAAGCATAAACACCAATACACCGTTAAACAAAAACAAGATAGAACATCTTAAACAAACCCGACAGTTTAAGGATTTTAAAATTGTTAAAAGTAAGCTCGAAAAAATAAAAGCAGACCGAGAACGCTTACGTATGAAAGCGCATGCCGTTGGCAAACGAATCAATATGGTCTTTTATGTAAGCAGTTGGTCTAAAACCGTACAAAAACAATCATTAAGCGCCTTGAAGAAATATATTGCACATATAGATATGGTTGCAATGGAGTCTTTCTTCTTTGACCCTAAAACTGGCGGCTTAATCAACAAAACAGATACGACTGCATTAAACATCGTAAAAAAATACCATAAAAAACCTATTGCACAGATTACAAACTTTATAGGAGGTTCTCCCAATGCCGATGTGGTCAAACAAATCCTTTTTGATCAACAGTTACAGACTAGGTTTATCAGCAATCTGTTGCAGCAAACAAAATCTTTAGGTTTTGCAGGGATAAACATCGATTTTGAAGATTTAAACCTGAAAGATCCGCAGGTGTTTACTCTTTTTATGCAAAATATATATACTGTTTTTCACAAAAACGGCCTATTGGTAAGCCAAGATATCAGTCCAGAGAATGATGACTTTAAGGTTGAAGAATTGCAAAAATACAATGATTACCTAGTGCTCATGGCTTATGATCAGCATGAGATAGGAAGCAATGCAGGTGATATTTCTCATCAAGATTGGGTAGAAGAACAGTTAGACAATATGTGCAAAAAAGCAAATCCAGATAAAGTAATCTTGGCCCTAGCCTGTTATGGTTACGACTGGCCTGAAAACAAAACTGGAACATCTTTAAGTTATGAGAATGCATTAATCACAGCCCAAGATTTTGGCAGTAAGATCATATTTGACCCTAGTTCTGCCAACTTGCATTATAGTTACAAAGACGGTAATGGTTACCAACACCAAGTGTATTTTACAGATGCCGCTACCAATTTTAATTTGATACGCAAGGCAGATGATTGGAATATTGCAGGGGTTGCCATTTGGCGTTTAGGTACCGAAGATACCAGACTATGGCATTTTATAGATAAGAACCTCAGTCTAGACTCGCTTAAAAAAACCGGATTTAACTTCAGTAACATCAGCTCACTAAAAACAGCAGGAGATGTCCAATATATTGGGTCTGGCGAAATATTAGACCTCATTAGCACTCCCAATCCGGGTGAAGTAAAATTTACGGCCAATAATTTCGATATTGCTAACGAAGATTATGTGAAGTTGCCCACAAAATATGTGATCAAACGTTTTGGCGAGGCCGAAAAGAAAGTGGTCTTGACTTTTGATGATGGTCCAGATCCTGTTTACACACCTCAGGTTCTCAGCATACTTAAAAAAGAAAAAGTACCAGGGGCATTCTTTGTGGTGGGTGTAATGGCCGAAAAGAACATGGAGCTGCTACGCCAAGAATACGATGATGGTTTTGAAATAGGGAATCATACTTTTTTTCACCCCGATATGTCCACTATTGGCGAGAAGAGGGTAAAGTTTGAGCTGAATGCTACCCGTAGAATCATAGAATGCGTTACTGGCCATAGCACTATATTATTTAGAGCACCTTTTAATGCCGATGCAGAACCCGAAACTGTTGCAGAAATCTTACCCGTTGCACAAAGCCGCAAAGAGAACTATATCAATATAGGCGAGTACATTGACCCTGAAGATTGGCAACCAGGTATTACAGCAGATCAGATTTACAATGCAGTAGTAAAACAATCTGAAGCTGGCAATATTATATTGCTCCATGATGCGGGTGGCAACAGAAGTGCTACCATTGCGGCATTGCCACGTATCATCAAGTACTTTAAAGATAAAGGTTATCAATTTACCACAGTAAGCAGCTTAATGGGTAAAACCCGTAACGATGTAATGCCTTTGGTAAAAACCAGTGCAACTACAGGTATTACCGCATCAGGCGATTATTTTTTCCTTACTTTATTCTATTATGGCAATATTATCCTGAATACCGTATTTACCATTGCCATTGTACTGGCCATTTTGCGTACATTATTTATCGCTTATCTGGCTTTAAAACAACGTAAATTAAGCACGAAGACACAAGACCTTTTGATTAAAAATCCTACAGAAAAAGTAAGCATCATCATCCCCGCATACAATGAAGAGGTTACCGTTATACAATCTATCAACAGTTTACTACAAACTAATTATCCTGATTTTGAGTTGATTTTTGTAGATGACGGTTCTAAAGATGCAACCTATAAATTGGTAAATGAGCATTTTGCCAATCACAAACAGGTTAAAATATACACAAAACCAAACGGTGGAAAAGCATCAGCCCTTAACTATGGTATCTCAAAAGCTAGCTCTAATTATATTGTCTGCATTGATGCCGATACCCAACTTAAACCTGATGCGGTAACCGCATTAATGCGTTATTTCTATAACGATAAAATTGCAGCAGTGGCTGGCACAGTCAAAGTAGGAAATCCTACCAATATTTTAACCAGATGGCAGTCTATAGAGTATATCACTTCTCAAAACATGGACAGGCGAGCTTTTGACCTCTTAAATACCATAACTGTAGTGCCCGGTGCAATAGGGGCCTTCAAAAAAAGTGTAGTTCTAGAAGTAGGAGGATTTACCACAGATACTTTAGCCGAGGATTGTGATCTAACCATGCGCATTTTAAAAGCAGGTTATACCATTAAAAATGCAGAAGACGCCATTGCATTAACCGAAGCTCCTGAAACTGTTAAAATGCTATTAAAACAGCGTTTCCGCTGGAGCTTTGGTGTACTCCAAAGTTTTTGGAAAAACAAAAACACTTTATTTAACAAAAAGTACGGCTATTTTGGAATGGTAGGAATGCCCAATATATTGGTTTACCAAATTATTTTACCATTGTTTGCTCCTTTGGCAGACTTCTTTATGCTTGTTTCTCTTGTTAGCGGTCTATTTGCTTTAAGCGCAGGCAATAA
>DDEP01000149.1 GCA_002336465.1 Pedobacter sp. UBA1951 | reverse complement strand
AGCAGATGCATATTCAGCAAGCTTTGGGAACCTGAAATCCTGCGAAAAAACAAACGATGGAGATAAAAGTAATGTTAAAAATACAAGTAGCCTCATGCTAAATACTGTATTAAAATGCTATTTTAGCATAGCAAATATAGAACCAAATAAAAACGATCTGTTTAGCAGATCAGTATCGTGTATATGAATTTAGAGTTTAACAAGAACGAAGATATCAACAAACAATTAGTTTATGAATTAAAAACCAGACTAGATAAGGTTTATCAAGGAGGTGGGGCAAAAAGTGCAGCAAAGCAAAAAGAGAAAGGCAAAATGTTGGCTCGCGAACGGATTTCATATCTTCTGGATAAAGATACAGAAGTAGTAGAAATAGGCGCCTTTGCTGCCTACGAAATGTATGAAAGCGAAGGTGGTTGCCCAAGCGCAGGCGTAGTTTGCGTAATAGGTTACGTATCAGGAAAGCAATGTATTGTTGTAGCGAATGATGCTACGGTAAAAGCGGGAGCATGGTTTCCAATGACCGCTAAAAAGAACTTAAGAGCTCAAGAAATAGCTATAGAGAACAGGTTGCCCATTATTTATTTGGTAGATAGTGCAGGGGTTTATTTGCCTATGCAAGATGAGATTTTTCCAGATAAAGAACATTTTGGTCGTATTTTCAGAAATAATGCGGTAATGTCATCTATGGGCATTGTGCAGATTTCTGCAATTATGGGTGCTTGTGTGGCGGGTGGCGCCTATTTACCAATCATGAGCGATGAGGCTATGATCGTAGAAGGTACGGGGTCTGTATTTTTAGCTGGGTCTTATTTGGTTAAATCGGCTATTGGCGAAGATGTAGATAATGAAACACTGGGTGGAGCAACTACACATTGCGAAATATCGGGTGTTACAGATTACAAACAGCCTGATGATCAGACTTGCTTAGACAGTATCAAAAAGATCATGAGCATGATAGGCAGCTCACAACAAGCCGGATTTGATCGTATAAAACCACAAATGCCTAAATTAGACGAGAAAGAGATTTATGGTATTTTACCAGAAAATAGGGAAAAACCCTATGATATGAAAGAAATTATTTATCGTTTGGTAGATAACTCAGAGTTTGAAGAATATAAAGCACTTTATGGGCAGAGCATTATTTGTGGATTAGCACGTATAGATGGATGGGCTGTGGGCATAGTGGCAAACCAACGTAAAGTGGTAAAATCCAAAAAAGGCGAGATGCAATTTGGTGGTGTAATTTATTCTGATAGCGCAGATAAAGCCAGCAGATTTATCATGAACTGCAACCAGAAAAAAATACCATTGGTTTTTCTACAAGATGTAACTGGTTTTATGGTGGGTAGCCGCTCAGAACAAGGAGGTATCATAAAAGATGGAGCCAAGATGGTAAATGCCATGGCTAATTCTGTAGTACCTAAATTTACCATTGTAATGGGTAATTCTTATGGTGCAGGCAATTATGCCATGTGTGGCAAGGCTTACGATCCTAGATTGATTTATGCTTGGCCAAGTGCAAAAATAGCCGTTATGGGCGGAGCACAAGCTGCAAAAGTATTATTGCAGATACAAGAGGCCTCATTAAAGGCTAAGGGAGAAGTGTTAAGCAAAGAACAAGAAAGCAAAATGTTGAATGAGATTACTGAGAAATACAATAAGCAGACCACACCTTATTATGCGGCATCGCGTTTATGGGTTGATGGTATCATAGATCCTTTAGAAACCAGAAAAGTAATCTCTATGGGAATAGAGGCCGCCAATAAAGCCCCTATTGAGAAACCATATAATGTAGGTGTAATACAGACTTGATATATGAGAAATTTCTTTTCGGTCATTTTATGTTTGTTATGTCTTAACGTATCTGCTCAAGTAAAATCAATTTACTTTAGAGGAAATACCATTGTTACCAATCCCGATTTAGCAAATGCATACGCGGTTTTTGGCCCCTTAAAAGATTCAGATATATGGGTCATGAAAAAGTATGATATATATGATAATTTAATGGCAACAGGTTCATATCTCGGAGGTAGCTTTGAAATTCCGCATGGGGAGTTTAATTATTATACCGATTTAGCAACCTTTAACGAAGTCAATCAAACTAATTTTGTTTTAAAAGATAGAGATAGGTTCTTGTCTCAGAGAGGAAGCTATGTGCAAGGTTTAGAAGAAGGGCAGTGGCTTAGTTTTTATCCCGATGGCAAGATCATGAGTAAATGGTTTTATGAAAATGGAGAACTAAATGGGCCTTTTATCCAGTTTGATAAAAACAGCAGATTATTGGTGAAAGGTACTTACAAAAATGGAAAAAGAGAAGGTTCTTGGGTTTTTATAAAGGAAAAGCTCAGAATTGCATACGAAGCCGATTCTATAATGAATAAGATTAAATTAAATAAAGCCCAAATAGAACAATTAAGAGAAGGAAATTAATATGCGCCCACTTCATTTAACTTTAGGTTTGTTTTTAACCTTAGGAGCCGTTAAAGCTCAAAAAACAGCAGAACAGATTCATAGGTCTGCTATTCTTGTTGATACGCATGGAGACATCTTGCATAATCAGATCAAGACAGGCGAAGACCTTGGCAAACTTCAAACAACAGGGCAATTTGATCTAGTTAGAGCTAAGCAAGGCGGTTTAGATGTACAGGTATTTTCTATTTGGAGCGATGAAACGGGTGGTTTTGCCATTGCCAATCAAGAAATAGATTCATTATACAGCCTTATAAAAAGATACCCTAATAAGATTGCTTTGGTTAAAAATGCAGAAGAATTGCAAAAAGCAGTTAAGCAAGATAAACTTGCAGCCATGATAGGGGTTGAAGGTGGACATATGATTGAAAACAGTTTACAAAAATTAGAAGAACTGGCTAAAAGAGGTATGATCTACTTAACGCTTACTTGGAATAACAGCACAAGCTGGGCGAGTTCTGCTGCTGAAGAAAGTTCAGGTAAAGTAAAACCCGAAAATGCAGGTTTAAACGATTTTGGTAAGCAAGTTGTTAAGAAATTAAATGACTTAGGTGTACTGGTAGATTTATCGCATGTGGGCGAAAAAACATTTTATGACGCTATTGCAGTGAGTACTAAACCTATTTTAGTATCTCATAGCAGTGTATATGCCATTAATCCGGTGCCAAGAAATATAAAAGATGATCAGATTAGAGCCGTGGGTAAAAATGGCGGGGTAATCTCAGTTAATTTTTACAGTGGATTTTTAGACCCTGATTATGACCGTAACTATAAAGCCTTTTTCAATAAACATGACGAAGAGCTAAAGGTACTTTCTGCCAAATATGGTAGAGGTGCAGCTAAAGATAGTTTAAGCGTAAAATACAAAGCCGAAACAGAATTGTTGAAACCCAGTATAGCGTTGTTGGTAGATCATATAGATCACATCGTAAAATTGATTGGTATAGATCATGTAGGTTTAGGAGCAGATTTTGACGGTGCAGAATCCTTTCCTAAAGGATTGAATAGCGTTGCAGATTACCCAAAAGTAACCCAAGAACTCTATAAAAGAGGCTATAAAAAGGAAGATATTGAAAAAATATTAGGTGGAAATTTCATCAGGATTTTAAAAATAAATAAAGGCAAATAACGTGAGTTAGGTCTGAGCAATTCATGGTTTACTGAAGCGATAGCCATAAAATCTCTCCATTAAGATTAAAACCTAATTTTAGGTTTAATAAAATACAGTTTTATCTCAAAATTTACGTTGAATAGATACACAAAAAGCAGTTAAAAGTAAAATTTCAATGTTTACATATACGTGCTTGTCCATTACAACATAAAGTTTAAATTTGCAGTTATAACATACATAAAATGAACACAGAACAAGAAATAGAACACGTAAACTGTTTAATTATAGGCTCAGGGCCAGCAGGATATACCGCTGCCATTTATGCAGCAAGAGCTGATCTGAAACCTGTTTTATATACAGGCATGGAAATGGGCGGACAGCTTACACAAACCACGGACGTAGATAATTTTCCGGGTTATCCTAATGGTATATTAGGCCCTGAAATGATGGAAGACTTTAGGAAACAAGCAGAGCGCTTTGGTACTCAGATACGTTTTGGTTACGTAAGCTCAGTAGATTTTTCTGCTCTTCCGCATAAAGTGGTAATCGATGATATTAAAACAATCACTGCCGATACGGTAATTATAGCCACAGGTGCAAAAGCTAAATGGTTAGGTTTGCCAAGTGAACAAAAATACAACGGTTTTGGAGTTTCTGCCTGCGCAGTTTGCGATGGATTTTTCTTTAAAGAAAAAGATGTAGCTATTGTAGGTGCTGGCGATACGGCTGCAGAAGAAGCTACTTATCTGGCTAAATTGTGTAAAAAGGTTTATATGTTGGTACGTAGAGATGAGTTCCGTGCATCAAAAGCAATGGTTCATCGCGTATTGAATACACCTAATATTGAAGTTTTATATAATACAGAAACAGTAGAGATTTTAGGAGATGGAAAAACGGTAAATGGCATTAAGGTGGTAAACAATGTAACCCAGCAAGAAAATACCTTAAATGTTGATGGTTTCTTTGTAGCCATAGGACATAAGCCCAATACCGATATTTTTAAAGGCTGGCTTGATATGGATGAAACAGGGTATTTGAAAACGATAGCTGGATCATCAAAAACAAATATAGAGGGTGTTTTTGCATGTGGGGATGTGCAAGATAGCCAATACCGTCAGGCGGTTACTGCTGCCGGATCGGGATGTATGGCTGCTTTAGATGCCGAAAGGTACCTTGCCGCAAAACACGATAGTGTGAATGTATAATTTTTTAAAAGGCTGTATGATTTCTTAAGATTACAGCCTTTTTTATGATAATTATATGCTACTTTAAGCGCTCAAACCAACCAGACCAAACTAAAATTTATGAAAAAAGCATTTGTTGCACTTGCGTGCTGTTTTGCATCATTAACATCTTTTTCACAAAATGATGCCAATATGGGTATCATACCAGCTCCAGTATCTGTAGTAAAGAACAACGGTTTCTTTAAATTAGATCATTCGGTGGTATTGGTAACCAATCCTCAATATGCAAAAATAGCTGCTGCACTCAAAGAATTTTTAAGCACAAAAGGCATTCATGTAAAGGAAGTTAAAACTGCTCTCCCTCAGCAAAAAGCTATTCATATTACAACTGCCGGAGCAGACAAATTACCTGAAGAAGGTTATCAGATTGCTGTTACGCCAAACCATGTAAAATTAATTGGAAAAGGAGCAGGTCTGTTTTATGCTTTGCAATCGTTTATGCAGATGCTACCTGATGTTGCCGAAGGTGCTGTACAGATACAGTCGGCACAGATCAATGATTATCCACGTTTTAAGTACAGAGGATTGCATTTAGACGTAGGTCGTCATTTCTTTCCTTTATCGTTTATCAAGAAATATATAGACCTGATGGCTGCCTATAAACTAAATAGTTTTCACTGGCATTTAACAGAGGATCAGGGATGGAGGATTGAGATCAAGAAATACCCTAAGCTTACAGAAATAGGTTCAAGTAGAAATGGGACCATAATAGGTGATTATCCGGGTACAGGAGGCACAGATAACCAGGTATATAAGGGCTATTATACCCAAGAAGAAGCTAAAGAAATAGTGGCTTATGCGGCATCTAAGTATATCACCGTAATCCCTGAGATAGAACTACCTGGGCATAGTTCTGCTGCCATAGCTGCTTATCCAGAATTAAGCTGTTTTCCCGATAGAGATACTTATATAGCACCTAATGCACCTTGGTCTGGCACAACGCAAGGCAAACTGGTACAACAAACTTGGGGTGTATTTGACGATATTTTTGTTCCTTCAGAAAATACCTTTACTTTTCTACAAAACGTATTGGATGAGGTACTGGCTATTTTCCCTTCAAAATATATCCATATAGGTGGCGATGAAGCCCCTAAGAAATATTGGAAAGAATCTGAATTTTGCCAGAAACTGATCAAAGATTTAGGATTAAAAGATGAACACGATCTGCAGAGCTACTTCATTACCCGTATGGAGAAATACCTCAATACAAAGGGCCGATCTATTATTGGTTGGGACGAAATCTTAGAAGGTGGTTTGGCACCAAATGCTACAGTAATGTCGTGGAGAGGAGAAAGTGGAGGAATAGAAGCGGCAAAACAGAACCATGAAGTGATCATGACACCTTCGAGTCAAGGTTTGTATTTTGATTATAAACAATCTCTCTCGCCTGATGAACCTTTAACCATTGGTAGAAGAGGAAAAGGGACTTCAACTTATGCTAAAGTATATGCCTATGATCCTGTACCTGCCGAACTTTCAGCAGATCAGAAAAAATATATCAAAGGTGTACAAGCTAATTTGTGGACAGAATATATAGAAACACCAGCCAAGGCAGAATATATGCTTTTACCTAGACTTTTTTCATTGTCAGAAATAGCGTGGTCGCCTTTGGAGAAAAAAGACTTCAAAAACTTTGAAGAAGAGCGTTTACCTTTACATTTGAGCAAGGTTGATCAAATGACAACCAATTACTGGGTGCCAGTTCCAATAGGTTTACCAGAAACAGTTAATGCCGATAGCGTAAACATCTCATTAAAAAGCCCCGTAAAAGGCGCTAAGATATATTACACATTAGATGGTTATCGTCCGGCAGAAAATGCTACTGAATACACACAACCTATTCATGTAATTATACCTAAAGGGCAGAAAAAAACACTTAAAACCATCGTTATTACACCTTCTGGTAAAAGAAGTGTGGTAACTGAAACGTTATTAACAAATACAGATTCAGCTAAATAATTTTAAAAGATTTTAAAATGAAAAGTTTAATTAAAGGAATTCTTCCAGCCTGTATGATTCTTATGTTGCTAGGCGCATGCAAAAACAAAATAGAGGCTGTTGACCAACAGAAACAAGTAGCAACAGCAAAAACACAAAAAGACTTCTTTGGGTTTTATAAAGATCTAGAACTTAAGCCGGGTTATCATTTTGAAGTGCTGAGTTGGGGAAAAGGGGTGGATAGCATAGGAGCTTATTCTATTCTGATGTCTGATTCTGTAAGAAAGAATTTTAGATCAGTTTCTGCCGAACGTGAAGGTATTTTGATCGATGCATGGAATATGGACATGGACAACGATGGAAACCCAGAAATCTACCTTCAGGTTTCTACTAAAAAGAATATTTCTGACTTATATGTATATGAATTTGCAGGTAATTCTTTTAACAAAATCAGTTTTCCGGGTACAAGTTCTATAAAAGGATATAAGGGTAATGATCAATTTTTTATTAAAGAAGGTGATTTATACAGAACTGTAAATGTTCTTCAAACAGAAAATGGTAAAGAACAGAATATAAGTAAGACTTATAGATATGCGCTTAATTCCAATACTTTCTCAATGAAAGAGAATAAGGCTGAAGAGGCTAAGAATTAAGTTGTTATCTCTATAAGCAGTTTTGGTGCCGATGACATCTTACCTATAGGCTCTTTGCTTTCTATGTTTTCGAATAATAAGGTTTCTTTATCCTTGATGTACTTTTTCAATACACAATAAGTATAAACGCATTTCATCCAATTTAAAGCGCTCTCTTTGGTCTTTAATATTTGAGGGTAGAGATAAACTACATTTCCTTCAATCTTGATGATTTTCTTTTCTAAAAGCTGCTTAACCTGAGCTACGATCTGAGCCGTTTGTTGAGCTTTGTCAACCGCTTTGCTTACTTTTCTGTTTCCGTATATCATTTGAGTTGAAGGATTGAGCTAATACTTTATTCTGCTTTTGGTTATCCTGTACAAATATAAGGATATTGTTTTTTGGCTAATGAAATACAGGAGAGATAGACCAAGTTTTTACCAATTCATTGATTGTCATATTTCATTAGTCTTAAATACAAAAACGAAATCCTATTCCTCTAATACTTTCAATACGTACAGATGGATCTTCGGCAAGTATCTTTCTTAATCTTGTTATAAAAACATCTAGACTACGACCAGTAAAAAAATCAGATTCAGCCCATAAGCGGTCTAGTAAATCACTACGTTTAATTACTTGGTTACGGTGTTCGTAAAGATATAATAATATATCGCGTTCCTTTTCAGTAAGTTGCCTCGTAGTGCTATCATGAAACAAGGTGAGGTTTTGTGGATCAAACATGAATTTCCCTATTGATAGATTTCTAATATCTGAAACCTGAGGTTGAGCACGCTTAATGATATTACGGATACGAAGAATTAATTCATCTGCATCAAAAGGTTTTACAATGTAGTCATCTGCGCCAAGCTTGAGGCCTTGCAGTACATCTTCTTTAAGTTTACGGGCAGTAACGAATAGAAAGGGTAGATTGGGGTATTGTTTTGTAAGATGCTGTGCAAAAGTAAAGCCATCTACTTTTGGCATCATTACATCTATGATTACAATATCATAGTGGTTTTGCTTCAATTCTGATATGGCTTCATCTCCATCAAATACACGATGAACCTCAAAATCATTCAATCTAAGGTATTGGCAAAGCAAATGCCCCAGATCAATATCATCTTCAGCAATTAATATTTTAATTTTCATTTACAGGTAATTGAATTTGAAAGATGCTGCCATTGTCGTTACTTTTAGTAAGTATTAATTCACTGCCTATCTGACGAAGAGTTTGCCGACTGATATATAAACCAAGGCCTAACCCTTTGGTATTGTGTCGGTTTTCTTCAGGTATACGAAAAAACTTATCAAAAATAAGAGACTGATAAGCCTTTTTAATTCCTTTTCCTTCATCAATAACCTCAATAATGAACAGAGTGTTTTCTACATAGGTTGTAAGTTTAATTGTACTGCCTTGATCGCTGTATTTAGTTGCATTTTCAAGCAGATTATCCAGTGCTTTTTCTAAACTAGGCCAATGTGTAAATACTTGTAGCTGTTCAGGTTGAATAGTTGCTTGAAATTGATGTTTATCAAGGGGCCTGTCACTAATATATTCACGCAGTTTTTTCACAATATCAATTTGGGATTTTACAGGTGCCTTTTGTTGGGTTAGTATAGCACTTTCAAGTACATCGTCTATAATGTGTTGAATTTTATGATGCTGTCTTTCAAGTGAAGCAATAAGTTCATCTACCAGTTTGGTATCCTTATAAATTTCAGGTTTCTTTAAACTTTTCAATATAATGCTTACAGAACTTAAAGGGGTTTTAAGTTCATGGGTCATATTATTAACGAAATCGGTTTGGATAGCTGTAATCTTCTTCTGGCGAAAAATGGCACTAAAAGTCAGGTAAAATAATAATGAAACGGTAATGATAAGTATAGTGGCAGCTATAAATATAACCGACATTCGTTTATAAAGCTCAGTCTTCCAGCCAGACACATCAGCATAATGCATTCCATAAAATGAAACTGTGAGCCCGCCTTCTTTATCCGAAATGCTGAAATTTCCTCCAAAAGACATGAGCCTAATTTGATTATCTGCTGTTTTAGTTTCATTTTCTGTTCCTTTTCGCTCATAGCGAACCCCATTATATTCTATTACAAATTTGTTGAACTTTACAAGATGACGAACATTTTTAAGTTTTACATCTTGGCGAAACTGCTTATTGATTTCGTGATTAAATTTAAGGGTAAGCGAATCACTTTGATGTATTAAAAGATTAAGTAATTTATCTGGCGTTTTCTGGTGATCTGCAAGAGTAAGTACCTTTTTTGAAAATTCAATTATGATCTGGTTTTGTAAACCATCATGTTGATTGATAATTTGATATGCGGATTCTTTAATTTCCTTTGTATATTGTGTTTTGGTTTGCTCGTAAGTATGGTTAACCAGGTAATATTGCAGGTAAATCAACAGGATTGCCGTAGTTACACATACGCCAATTAGTACATTTATTTTATTACGTGTTTGCATTGATCTTTCAAAGATAATTTACGGTAATGATATATAGGCAGTAAAAAGCATCATTAACGTTTCGTTAACTGATTGTTAACCATTATTATCATTTAAAGGGAAGAACTTTAGGATTAAATTTTAACAATCATGAAACATACATTTTCAATTTTTCTTCTTTTTGTCTGCTTATCGGTTCAGG
>DDEP01000030.1 GCA_002336465.1 Pedobacter sp. UBA1951 | reverse complement strand
AGTTAGAGGCAAAAGTAATCAATTTGGCTCATCTGTGGCTATATATGGTGATTACATTGTTGTAGGTGCATGGGCAAAAACACAGGATTCCAATACCCCAGGCAAGGGTTCTACTGGTGCCGGTGCCGCCTATGTATTTAAACTACAGAATGGTGTTTGGAAAGAACAACAGGAAATCATGGCTTCCTACAGAGCCGCAGGCAATAAATATATACAAGCCAACTTTGGCACTTCTGTTGCAATTAACAATGGTTATATTGTGGTAGCGGCTCCACAAGAGAGCATTGATGATCAAAATAAAGGACTGATACAGAGGGCTGGGGCTGCCTATATTTTTAAGCTGAATACCTTAAATGAAACTTGGACTGAGGTAAACAGGTTATTATCTCCCAACCCATCGGCATACGCTAAATTTGGTTCGTCTATAGCCATACGCAACAACTACATCTTTGTTGGAGAAGCAGGTCTTGGTAAAGTACACACTTACAAACTCGTTAATGATGAATGGACAGCAAGTCAAATCTTAACCGCCAGCGACCAAGCAAATGGAGATAATTTTGGCTGTTCTACAGCCATAGGGGATAACTACGCTATTGTAGGTGCAATAGGATGGAAAAACAGCTCTTCTATTAAATATGGTGCTGCCTATATCCTTAAGCTAAACACACTAAATGGAAATTGGGAAGAGTATAGGAAAATATCCGGTGAAATAGGAAGTGCAAAAAGTAATTTCGGTACCAGCGTTGCCATTAATGATAATTACGCGATGATTGGCAATAATACCGAAAAAGATGGCTTAAATTTAGCTAATGGCGTTGCCTATGTGCATAATATTAGTGCAAATACCACAGTTAAAATAAATGCGATAGATAGAACAGATTTAGTTGCTACAGCATCACAATTTGGCACTTCCATAGCCTTAAATAATGACCAATTAATTATAGGGGCATGGAACGACGGAACCGATGAAAATGGCAAAAATTATATAGATAGAGCTGGGGCTGGTTATATTTTTAAACTAGATAACAATTCTTGGAATCATCAACAAAAGATAGTTGCGATTGACTCAGTACTTAACAATAATTTTGGATATGCAGTAGCGACCAGCGGCAACTATGCCATTGTGGGCACAGCGCAAGAAGCGGGAGACGTAAACAATAAAAATCCGCTTTCTAACGCTGGTAAAGCTTATATTTTTAAACGTAGCAGCAACGGTGATTGGGCATTACAACAGGCTATTGTTGCTTCAGACAGAGCAGAAGAGGCTAACTTTGGATGGTCTGTAGCCATTAAAGGAGATTACGCAATTATAGGAGCATACAAAGCAAATATTGCATACGGTGAAGATGGAGGCACAGCAGCTGGTGCGGCCTATATGTTTAAGCTAAATGGCACCACATGGTCTCAACAAGAAAAACTGGTGGCATCAGATCCTAAAGCAATGGATTATTTTGGTTCTGCTGTTTCTTTAACAGAAAACCACGCTGTTGTAGGTGCATATAACAAAAACGAAGATTTTGGAGGTATTGGAGCTGCCTATGTTTTTGCCAATAATGGTACAAACTGGAGTATACAGCAAAAAATAAAATCATCTGAGAGAGGTAGCAATTTTAATTTCGGATACAGCATTGCCATAGACGGAAAAAATATAGTTGTTGGTATGCCAAAACATAGAGAATCTTCGAATGCACCTATCCAACATGGCAGCGCATTGGTTTTTACATTTAATGAATCTAACAACACTTGGGAAGAGGCCGCTAAATTAAGCTTAACCGATAAGGTAGCGTCCGATTTTTTTGGCTGGTCTGTTGCAATAAAAGGTGATTATATCGTAGTTGGCGCTCACCAAAGAGATCCTTTAAACTTAGCAGGTACCGCAACAGTTAGTAATGCCGGTGCCGCTTACATTTTCAAAAAAAATGGAAATGCTTGGAACTTATTACAAGAAATTGTTGCAAGCGACAGAGCAGCCTCTGACCTTTTTGGCTATGCTGTAGCGATTAACAATGATTATGTTATTGTAGGGGCATACCAAGAAGATGCACCTAATTCTGATCCCAATCCTACAAGCAATAACGCAGGTGCTGCTTATATCTTTAAAAAAGGCCTAAATAATCAAAATCAAGAAGTTTGGACTGAAACACAGATATTAACACCATCGGTAAGAACGGCCGGAGATATTTTTGGCTGGACAGTGGCTATTGATGCCTATGCCTTAGTAGGTGCACATCTTAATAACACAGACGAAAATGATGCAAGCCCTGTTACTGGAGCTGGGGCTGCCTACATTTTCGGTATACCTGGCAAAACGTTACCAGTAAACTTAATGAGCTATACCGCTAAAGCAGAAAACAATTATGCCAACTTGCAATGGACTACAGCTACAGAAACAGACAATGCAAAATTTGTAATTTATCGCAGCGGCAATGACCAAGTTTTTTCTAAAATAGCTGTATTAAATGGCAACAAACAAAGTATTACGGCAAAGAATTATCAATATTTAGACAGAAAACCTTTAAATGGCAACAATTATTACAAGTTACAACAAATAGATTTAAATGGTACAACCACAGATCTAGGTATCAGAGTGGTTGCTTTCAATTTATCTGCCAATATGTTAAGTGTATATCCCAACCCAGTTACCGACAAAGTTACGATTTCCTTTAACCAGGGTATTTATCAACAATTACAGGTTATTGATGCTCAAGGTAAAACCATCAAGCAACTTTCAATTTCTCAAGATGTAAGTAAAATTGATGTAAATCTAGCGGAAAACAACATTGGCTTATACCTATTCAAACTTGTAGGACCTCAAAACACAGAGATCAAAAAAGTTATCAAACAATAAAAATTCAATACTGAAAACCGACACCTAATTATTACCAAAAGATAGTAGTGAGGTGTTTAGGATAAACAAACATGATTAATCATCATTTTAGCAATAGCAATATAAAAATAGTGAGAAAGCTATTTTTAGTATTATTTCTAGCAACTGCTATTTATTCTTCTGCTAATGCGCAATTAGATAAAAGAATAAAATTTAACAGTAATACAGCCAGCGTTAAAACCGTGTTAGAGCAGTTAGAAAAAACCGCTGGTTTAAACTTTATCTATAGTGATTTAGGCACAGAACTAATTAAAATGATAAAAGTAGGTACAGAAAGTACTACAGCTAAAAATCATTTACAAAAAGTGCAAGAACAATCTAACTTACACTTTACCTATAATGGAAACGAAATTGTAGTTAGGCTATTAAAACCAAAAAGCAACAACGAAACATATTACCTAAGGGGAACTGTTTTAGATACTGCCGCTATGCTTTATTTAGGTTACGCATCAGTAATCTTAAAATCAACCACAGATACTACTAAAAAATATTATACCGTAGCAGGCAGCGATGGTAAGTTTCTATTCCATCAAATACCAAAAGGCAACTACCTACTTAGTGCGCTTTACGTTGGTTATGCCAACACGCCTATCCAGATCAACCTAAATGCAAATAGAGAAATTACGATAGCAATGAAAAGCAGTAGTAATGCTTTAAATGAAGTAGTAGTAACGGCTACAGAAATAAAAGGAATGACCAGCTCTTCAGTGATTAAAAGAGATGCCATAGATCACTTACAGCCTTCTACCTTTACCGATTTACTTGCTTTGCTGCCCGGAGGTAGAAGCACTGCACCAATTTTAACTTCGCCCAATACTATTCGTTTACGAGAGGCCGATCCGCCAAGCGGTTCTAATTACGCCATTTCCTCTTTAGGTACATTATTCGTTATTGATGATATTCCCATAAGTAATGATGCCAATAGGCAAACCATCGACCAGGCTTCAAATTTGGTTTTTGTTTCAAACAAAGAGTTCGCAAATTTAGGAACCGACATGCGTGGTATATCAACTGATAACATAGAAAGTGTAGAAATTATTAGAGGTATCCCATCCGTAAAATATGGCGATTTAACCAGTGGGGTAGTAAGAATAGACCGCAAGCAAACTGCTGTTCCGCTTACTGCCCGGTTTAAAATGGATCAGTTTTCTAAACTATTCTCTTTATCGAAAGGATTTTACAACCGCAAAAACGATTGGACGGTAAATATAGATCTTGATTATTTAGATGGCAAACGTAATCCCATAGATCCTATGGAGATTTTTAATCGATACACGGCTTCTACCAGAATACAGAAAGGTTGGAAATTAGCCGATGGAAAAAGATTAAGATGGAACGTTTCTGCCGATTACACTGGTCAGTTTGACGATTGGAAAAATGATGCTGAACAAATGTTGGAAAAAGAAACTTACAAGCTAGATTATAACAACTTTGGTTTTACATCAAGACTAAATTTAACTCAGCCCAAAAGCTTTTTGCGTTCCTTAGAGTTCAATACCAACATTCGTTACTCGCAAGATAGAATATACAGAGAACGCTGGCCAAACAACGTACAACTAAGGGGAATTATCCCTATAAATATGGAGCCTGGCGAAAGTGATGGTATTGTATTACCTAGTAGTTATCTAGGCAGCGTTACCGTAGATGGAAGGCCACTTAGTTTATTTTCAACACTTAGAGGTGCATCAGCATTTAAAACATTTAGCATTAAACACAAGGCGCAAGCAGGCTTAGAATGGCGAATGAATAAAAATTATGGTAAAGGCCAAGTATTTGATTTGGCAAGGCCCGTAAGCAATACTTTCGATAGCCGCCCCTACCCTTACGATGCCATTCCGGCTAACCAGCTAGCTTCTTATTATATCGAAGATCATATCCTATTCCCTTCATTTTATAATCATAAGATTACTTTACAGGCGGGTTTAAGAGGCGGAACTATGCTTAACCTAGACAAAAAATATTTATTGCACCAAAAGTTTTTTAGCGATCCCCGTTTTAACCTTCAATGGAGCCTACCAAAAATAAACGTTGTAGGTTACCCCTTATTATTTACACTTACCGGAGGTATGGGTTGGTTAACAAAAATGCCTACCATGGCCATGCTACATCCCGATATACAGTATCAGGATTTTGTACAATTTAGACATACCAACACTACCAGACCAGAGTTTAGCCGATATAATTTGATGACTTACATCGAAGATCTAACCAATTATGATTTAAGTTATGCACGCAACAAAAAGAAAGAGCTAAGATTTGATGCCGAATGGAGAGGACATCACCTATCGGTAACATGGTTCAGTGAAAAAATGAGCTCAGGTTTCAGGTCATTCGGGCAACCTAAAGCTTATACTTACAAAGCTTACGATAGCTATAGTGGCCCTAGCGATGCCTTGCCAGATTTAACCCAGATTGGCTACACAGAAAAGAGCGTATTTAGAACGCTAAGCTACCAAACCAATGGTAGCCGTTTAGATAAAGATGGTATAGAACTTACCTTTACCACGCCTCGTTATCCAAGTATAGCTACAAGATTTACCGTAACAGGAGCATATTTCAAAAATAACTATACCAATAGCCAACCCTTATGGTTTAGAGGAAGCGCATCTAATAACCCTGTAATAGGAAATTTCATAGTTTTCGACCATTACGCGGCATTATATCCAAATTGGAGAGATGATTATTTGAGAAAAAGAACTAGTGGTACGGTAACCGCCGATACGTATGTAAAACGATTAGGTCTAACACTTTCACTTTCTGCCGATATTTATATTAAAGGCTCCAACTATCTGTGGAACAACAATCCAGAAGCACCATCTTATTATCTAACTACCGATGGTGTTTTACATCCATATACAGAAGCCGATAAAAAAGATTTGTATTTATCAGCATTAGTTATACCAGTAGAATATCCAGGCCTAGCAACAGAAAACAAATTCCAAATACATGGCCACATGAGGGCAAGCAAAGACTTTGGCAAATGGCTAAGGCTTTCTATGTACGTATTAAACTTTGCCGACTACAACAAAGGATATCGAGATACCAAAGGAGTTTACCTCAGAAATGCTAACTCTGCGGCTTACTTTGGAATGGAACTAAGATTACAATTTTAAAGGATCAATTATGAAACTGAAACTTTTCATCAACATATTATTACTCGTGGTACTGCAATTAGGCTGTACAAAAAAATGGGAAGAACCACCCACATCAAATTTTCATATTGCCGCAGATTTGCGCTTACTCGAACTACCATCGGGTGCAAACCCCATATTAAGCAATATTAAACTTTACATGGAAACAACCTCAAACACATGGAAAGAGAGGCTGATTTTTAATTTAGAACAGCTGCCTACTACCGTAAAAATAACCAAAGGCCTATATGCCAATATCAAACTTGAGGCTACAGTTACCTATCAAGAAAATGGAAATACCAAAACCATTGAAAGTGCGGCTTTTTTACAACAAAATGGAAAAACTGAAATAAAAGGCTACAACTTCATCAAAGATGATTTTACGACCACATTTGAGCTCAAAAAGTAGAAATGAAGATGATAAAGAAAAAAAATATTCAATATTTAATCTTAATGTTAATAGTAGCAGGGGTAACAAATGTAAACGCCCAAACGAAACCTGCAGACACCATTAAACTACTAAAGAGCAGCCAAGAACGAAATTCTGCCCAATTTAATTTTGCCAATGCCAGTTTCCTTAATCCGGCTATCTATTTCCATACCTTTAATTTCTCTAGCTCTGAGTTTGCCATTGGCTACAACAAAAAAGAAGAAGACCAAGCTATTGTAGCGCAAATTGGTAGTGGCAAAAATGGTTACGGCTTTACGGCAACCACTTATTTATCGCCCGGAAAACGCTATAGAACCTGGGGGAAGGCTCAATATCTCAGTAATAAAATACAGGGTCAGTATAAAAACCTCACTTCTGATTACGAACGTTTGTATCCCTATGTTACTGGAGATACCCTACCTACAAGAGATATTTCGGGCGAAACTTATTACCTATCTGGCGGTTATGCGCAAGATCAGGGTAAATATACTTGGGGAATTAACGCCAGTAGCAGAAACCTACAGGAATACCGACAGGTAGATCCGAGACCAAGAAATAGAGTTTCAGATATTAACCTGGTTGCTGGGCTGGCCTGGAAACTGCCTCAGCAATACACCTTAGGATTATCTGGAGAATACAACATTTACAAGCAGGCACAAACCATCTCCTTTTTAGCTGATGAAAGAAGAAAAATTAATTCAGCCTTATATCATTACTCGGGCTTGGGCAATAGTTCTTTTGTAGACCCATCCGGGTCATTCTCTTATGAGGGCAAACAATATGGACCTACGCTTAGTCTCTACCCTATTTCGGCAAATGGGCTCTTTATCAATCTAAAATTCTTATACGATAGTATGGATAAAAATATAGCTGGCTCTAGTGCCCTACATACGATCTCCAATTTGGGAGAAGATTATTATAATGCACAAATTGGATGGTTAGGAAAAGGAAAAGATTACTCATGGGCAGCAAAAGGAAATTACAATAAACGACATAGAATAGGGTCCGAAATAATCATTGCTTCCTTATCTGAAGATTTTAATGCTTCCGGACAATACAACTATGGCCTGTTTCCCTACTATCGCGAAAATATAGATCAGTTACAGCTACAGTTATATTTCGAGAAAAACACAGCACTACGTTGGTATGTCATGCCCCATATCACTTACACCCAAAACACCAGTCAACACATTCATCCACAGCGCAACCAAGATTGGAAAAGAATAAACTATAAACTATCAACAGGGCTTTCTATCATTAAGGGTAAACATCTTTTTATGTTTAATCTTCAAGGTAGTTACGACCAACACCTGTCCTCACATCAAGATATCAGCAATCGCTTACAAAATTTAAACTCCAACGGCGTTAAAGCTTATGAAGATTATCTGCGCCATGCTACAGCTACAGAGCAGGCCAATTATCGGTTTATCAGTACCAACAATAAACACTTGGGGGTTTCTGCCCGATGGGAAGCAAATCTACTTCGAAACAAATCGCTATTTGTAAGTCCCAGCTATCAAAAAGGATGGTATACAGCTCATGTGAAAACTGAATATTTCGAAATCAGTGTTGGTTTAGTGTTATAACTAAATGTTAATAATGAAAAGATTAAAAATGATGTCAAGAAATTTAATAGGATTACTCGCCATAACATTATTGGTAAGTGCCTGTAAAAAAAATACCGAAGAGACTGTAGAAGAAACAAAAAATTCGGCTACAAACTTTAAGATTAATGCCAGTACAGTAAGTGGCCCCCAATTTAAAACCGGACATACCGATAGCGATGACAAGATTATTGTTACTTGGGAAAAAGGTGATCGGATTGGCCTGTTCTCTTGGATAGACACAGATCAAAAAAACACAAATGTACCCTTGGAAATATTAAAGACTGAGGATATCAGCAATGCTGGTAAAAATGCGACATTTTCTGGAGAAATTTCGCAAAATGTTAACTGGAACATGAATCTGTACGCCTATTACCCACATAACGAGGCTGCTGGAAATAACCCCAAAACAGTATTTATATCAACCGAAGGCCAAGTAATAGACGGCAAACAGTCTAAACATTTATCTCAGTACGATGTTTTGGTAGCCGATCCGATCAAAAACTTTAAAGCAGCACAATCCAATACTTCGTTAAGTTTCAAACATGTAATGTCAATAATAGATTTTAAGGTTAGTCTGCCCGCATCTAGCGTACCCATAGAAATAAGAGAAATAAAGGTGATGCGACAAGACGGAAAACGTGTACAAACTAATGGAACACTTAATTTAACTGCAGAAAATGAAGCAGAACGGCTATCTATTTCTTCTACGGCTGCGCAAAGTAGTTTTGCCCAACTTGCTCAAGTTACCAACGTAACCCTAGCACAAGGCGATAGCTTTAATGCAAAACTAGCTGTTTTCCCAACAGATTGGTCAGCAGAAAACATTTCTATTTATGTAAAAACCTCTGTTGGCACCTATAAAATAGATAAACCGGGAATGAAGTTTGAAGCTGGCAAACGTTACCGTAGCGAGTTAGTACTTAATGATTTATTACCCGTTAATATTGGAGATTTTTATTACGCAGATGGTACTTGGTCTACCAACTTAGCCAGCGATAAAAAAGTTGTAGGCGTAGTAGTTTATAAAGGCCATAAAGGTGGCAGTAGTAACGGTTATGTGGCCGCACTAAAAGACACAGAAGAAGCTACTCGAGCTAAAGGGGACAATGCGGACCAAGCCATAGACGTACCAGAAATACCTAACCTACCAAGAGCATTAAGAGAAAATACCCCTTCTATCTATTCTTATAATGAGTGGAGTTTAGAACCTATTGTTTATGGAACTTATATAGCCGTTGAAGATTGGAATGGTAAGCTATATGGCGAAATGATTAAAAGAAAAAGAAATGAAACGGGTTATAACAAACTTTATTTCTTACTAAAATCGGTAGATTTTGAACTAGAGGGGATCAAAGACGGGCCAGCAGCAAAGGGCAACTGGTTTACGCCTGCATGGACCCAGCTGCATATACTTACCGATAATTACAAATTTTTGCAACAACGCTTTATCGATGCCGGAGGCTCATTCACTGATGGCCAGCAGCGTTGGTCTGCCTCAGAACCCTTATTAACCAATACCGGTTCAACAGATTATTCAAAATATACAGTCTACTCATTTGTATATACCGAAGTTAATACTGTTGGCAATTGGAAATTCCAATTCAATACAAATTTAAAAGGAAAATATCCTGTTAGGCCCTATTTAGAATTTTAACACCATGAAGAATATTATCAAATCATCCATATTCATTTTAGCCTTTTCTGTAACTGGCTGCAAAGAAGAACCTATCGCTACAGTCGCTATTAGGCAGTTATCAATAGGTACAGACGTTACACTTGTGGCTAACCAAAAAATTTCATTATCGCCGGTTGCTAGCCCTGCTGGCACTAATGTACCATATATGCTCCGGTATGAGAGCGAAGACGAGGCAGTGGCGACGGTAGATACCAATGGTTTAATAACCGCTGTTGCACTAGGCAACACCCGTATAAGAGCTAAAGTTTATGAGCATGGCTTTTATCAAAACATAGCCTCTTCTATTGCGGTCAAGGTAACCTCACATACACTTTCCTTTAGCAAAAACATTATCAAATTACCTATTGGAACTACAACAATACCAAAAGAAACCGTTCTGCCAGCCGGTGCACCTTACACTTTAGTTTGGAGCGTTGCCGATAACAACATCGCAACTGTAAGTGAAAATGGCACTATTACAGCCAAGCAAGAGGGCCAAACTACAGTTAGTGTATACATTAAAGAGGCACCAAATACAAAAGCAACATTTATAGTTTATGTAGGTGTTGGAGATATTAATCCAGGATCGGACATAATTGATATTGGGAACGGAGACACTTGGTAATTAGAAAAAACCGAGAGCCGGTTTTTATTATGTAAAAGCCAGCTCTTACTATGCTAAAGTAAAATGGATAGCAATTTGAACATAGACGAACAATTACTGATCAACAGGATTAGATTGGCGTTTGAAAAAAAAGGGATTGCCGTAACCAAACAACGCTCCAAAATCATACAGATGGTATGCAGTAGCTCTCCCATTACGGATCTGGATGAAGAATGGGTTAAACTTCGTTTGGAAAATAGAATAAGCTGGGCCACTATGAGAGTAACCATCAGTTTGATGCAAAAATTAGGTTTATTAATCACCGAAAAACCAGAAAATCTCAAAAAACAGTTCAGGTTAAATTTAGATGCAATAACAGCGCATCCCATTGAACCAATAATTAAATAAAATACAATGTCGATTTTGAAAAACTTATACGGCTATATGTTTTTGTTTATTCTAGCACTTTTTTCCTGTAAAAAGGAACTTCCTAAACGTGAAGAAAAAGCCGGTAGAACGGTAATGGTATATATGGCAGCTAATAATAATTTGGCAAACGAAGCCTATGAAAACATTAACCAAATGGAAACTGCTTTTAAAAATGTTGAGGGTAATCTACTGGTTTATGTAAAACTGAAAAATGAAAATCCGGCTATTTATAAAATAAAACATGATGAAACAGCAAGTATAAAAAGTCAAAAACTTAAAACTTATGAAAATCATAATTCGGTAGCACCCGAAACAATGAAAGGTGTAATTGCAGATATGCAAACCCTAGCACCTTCCTCTTCGTATGGGTTGGTCCTCTGGTCACACGCTAGTTCATGGCTACCACCCAAAAAACAAGTTTCAGGTTATACTTCCACACAATCTTTTGGTGATGATGAAGATAAGGAAATGGATTTATTAGACCTAGCTGCTGCCCTGCCCATTCATCTTGATTATATTTTAT
>DDEP01000124.1 GCA_002336465.1 Pedobacter sp. UBA1951 | reverse complement strand
ATTAATTAACTGTTTAATTGCTTTTGTCGATGCATCGAGAAACTGACGAGCAATAACACTAAAAAATGGAAATTATAGAAAACGGCTTTATTTTTTCAGATGATCGCAATTTAGTTGATATTAAGGCCGTACATCATTATTTAAGTACACAATCTTACTGGGCAAAGAACATTCCGTTTGATATTGTAAAAAAATCTATAGAAAACGCTCTTTGTTTTGGCATTTACAAAAATCAGCAACAAGTTGGTTTTGCCCGATGGGTTACTGATAAGGCTACTTTTGCTTATCTATGTGATGTTTACGTAGAAGAAGCCTATAGAGGACTGGGCTTATCAAAAAAATTAATGTCGTTTATGCTATTTCACCCTGATTTACAAGGCTTACGTCGTTATCATCTGGCTACCTTAGATGCCCACGGCTTATATGAGCAGTTTGGCTTTAAGTCCATAGAAAACCCCGAAAGGCATATGGGCATTGTCTTTAAAGATTTATACAATCAGCCAAAAGATTAAGCTATACTTATCTCTGGCATTAGTAAATCATTAGGTAAGGCATTTAAGTTTATACCGTTTTTACCTCACCTTCATTGTAATCTTTTATATCAGTAATATATCCGTTCAATAGCAAGAAATCAAATAGAGGTTTAGCCTCTGGCGACACGGGCATATTCTGCGTGGTGATTACTGCATTGGTTTTTTTGTCTAAAAAGGGATAAGCAAACAACCTGATATTTCTACTGAACATATCGTTTACGTAGCTCAATAAATGCCCGGTATAATTCTCGCCAAAATTAGCAGAGTTAAATACAAATTTAAGGTTATTAATATTTGTAGACATGCCCACGCTATGTGGCTTACATCTGTCTAAATATTTTGCCAATCGATTTTTACGGGCAAAGTTAGATACGATTACATAGTTGCCTGTTTTGCACATTTCTTCGGCACGTTTTGCTACTGCTTCCAGATCAACATCATCTTGCGCCTCAGTACCATCGGTTAATACATTGGTAATCAAAACTTCAATCAATACCCTAAGGTTTTCATCTTCAACATGATTAACTCGTTTAAATTGGTCAATTGCCTTATTAAACAAACTGAAGTTAGGGTTAGATTTTTGTCCATACTTGGTACGCAAAATCATCACATCTTTTTTGTAAAGCAAATCTTTTGCCTGACGAGGTTGTGCTTCAGGATCAAAAATTGAAGCAGCCGAGAAATCTTTTACAACCAGATATAAATTCAACAACAAGTTATTTACATTTTTAAATACCGGCCCATTAACCGAAATCAAATCTATCTCTACCGATCCTACATTTAGATTATCTACCAATGATTCAATCATGGTTTTAGGATCATTGATGTAATAAAAAGCAGCATAAATAAGGTTAACGCCTATAACACCCAAAGCCCATTGTTGGTTCAATACATCTGTATCCAGTAAACGAACGTGGAAATAAATCTCGCTTGCCTCTCCTCCCGGTTCGGTTTGAAAACGCAGGCCAATCCATCCATGGGGATCATTTGTTTTTGCATAGTTTAACGTAGTAACCGTATTTGCAAATGCGAAGAAGGTCTTACCTTGGTATTTCTCTCCATGCAAACGCTCAACCAATAATGAATATTCATGATCCAGCATTTTAGTTAAACGGTTCTGGCTCACATATCTTCCCGAATCTTCCGCTCCATAGATAGAATCACTAAAAGTCATATCATAGGCCGACATGGTTTTGGCAACCGTTCCTGAAGCAGCGCCAGCATTAAAAAACGCCCTAGACACTTCTTGCCCTGCGCCTATTTCGGCAAAAGTGCCGTAAATTTTCGGATCTAGATTTATATTTAAAGCTTTGCGCTTGGTATCGAGTATTTCACGTTGCATAACACAAAATTAGACAAATTGAGCGGGTTTTAAAACTGCATCCGTAATTTGGAACATTTCTGAAAAGAGAAGATTAATAAATGAAAAAGGGCCGCTTTTGGCAGACCCTTTTAAACAAACAAACTAACTATGAATTATGAAATTTTTATTTCTCTATGTTGCAATTTAGGTTCGTCTTTTTTAGCAATGCTGATGGTTAAAATACCATTTACATATTCAGCATTGATCTTATCCTGATTTACATGATCAGGTAACAAGAAAGACCTGCTAAATGAAGTATATCCAAATTCTTTGCGGGTATAACCTTGTTGCTCATCATTTACTTCTGTTTTCTTCTCAACCTGAATGGTCAAATCATTTTCTTTTAAATCTATTTTAAAGTCTTCCTTAACCAAGCCCGGAGCAGCTAATTCAATTTTATACTCATTTTCTTTTTCAATAATATTTACTGCAGGCATTTTGTGCATACCATAATTTTTATTGAATGCCTCGTTAAACAAACTATCAAATACATTGTTAAAATAAGGCGTGTTATTTCTTGTTCTGTTGTTAAATTTTACTAAGTTCATTTTATATTACCTCCAATAATTATTTTTATTTTTTGTTACCCAATATGAACAAACCCTATTCCAAGTCTAACTTTCATCTTAAATAAGACAAAAAGTCATAACAAAGAAAACAAAACAAGACAAAAAGACAGCAAAAGCTAATGACAGATACTTTTAGATACAAAACAACTGTAGAAATCAGGTTTGCAGACCTAGACGCATTTGGA
>DDEP01000113.1 GCA_002336465.1 Pedobacter sp. UBA1951 | reverse complement strand
AAGATAACTTTAATCAACTTTGCCAATCAAGTTACATAAAGCATCATAGTACCTTTCATAACTGCTTTGATCGGTCTCTAAAAATAAGAACGGTTCTATAAGTTCTAATTCCATTAAGTGAAACACACCATTTAGGTAAACTCCGTCAACACGAGCATAAAGACATGTTTGTGCAAATTGTTTTACATATTGTTCTGCTGCTTGGGTTTCATCTGGTGTAACCATTTTAGGCGTAATTGTTCCGCCAAAAGTATGCTGAACTCTAAAATCTCCCGGTTTGGCGGTTTTTAATAAGGCATGGCTAAAATTACCGCCAAAAAAGAGGTAAGACCATTCTCCATTTTCCTCGATTTCCTTTAAGAAAGGCTGAACGATGAAGTCCTCTTCTTTAAGCAAGTCATGGAGTTGCTGCGTTGTTTCTGCTAAATTCTCAAGCGTGATTTTAAGCGTGTTTTTTGCACCTCCACTTACCGTGGGTTTTACAATCAATTGTTGGGTGTTAAAATGAGCAAAATAGAATTTTAGGTCAACAGGTTTCCCTTTTTGCAAAAAAGCGCTGGGCGTAACATTTAAGCCTGCATCCGCAATATCTTTTAAATAATGTTTGTTGCTATTCCATCTTACCACATTAAAAGGATTAAGCAATTTAACACCCAATCCTTCAATTTTATCTAACCATGTATTGAAATCATCAATCAGGTCAAAATAATCCCAAGGAGATTTAAGTATTGCGTATTGAAAATCTAACCAGTTCACATCTTGATCGTTCCATATCACTTTTTCTATGTTTAAGCCTTTATTTTTTAAAAAGCGCAACAAGATATCATCTTCATTTTCGGTAGTGGGAGATGCGTATTTACCTTTATCCAGATAAGTAATTAATGCTAATTTCATCATTCAAATTTTTGCTAAATTATAAAAATGCTCCATTCAAAAAATCATAGAAGCGTTAAGAAGGCTTAAAATAAGCTGAGCTGTGGTGTGGGTATTTTGAATAGGTCGGTACGCAGTTCAGTACGGTTTACATTCAGTTGGTTTATGCGGCAATGTAGCTTAAATGTATCGTGTATCATATCTGCAATATTACCTTCACCTCTCATCCTTACAGAATAACGACTGTCATTAACATTTCCGTTGTGGCAACTTTGTATCTGGTGCCATACTTTTTCGCAACGATCCGGAAAGCTTTTTTTTAACCAATCTTCAAAAATGGCTCCAATGGAACCATTTAATCTTACAACGGTATATCCGGCAGCTGAGGCTCCAGCATTAGCTGTGGCTTTGAGTAAAGCCGGAATTTCATGATCATTTAAACCGGGTATAATAGGTGCTGTCATTACACCTGTAGGTACGTTCAATGCGCTTAGCTCTTCTAATACCTTTAAACGCTGACGAGCAGTTGCAGTGCGTGGTTCTAGCTTTTGTCTTAATTTTTCATTTAAACTGGTAATAGAAACCATTACATGTACCAAGTTGAGTTGTGCTAACTCTGCTAATATATCTTTATCTCTTAAGATCAAGGCATTTTTGGTAATCATAGATATGGGATGCCGATAAGCTAAGGCAATCTCTAAGATCTGTCTGGTCAGTTCAAATTTTCTTTCGCAAGGTTGGTAACAATCTGTATTGCCCGATATGGAGATAGGTACCACATTCCAACTTTTTTTCTCTATAAACTGTTTAAAAAGTTGAGGCGCATTATGCTTGATTAAAATTTTACTTTCAAAATCCAGCCCTGCACTATATCCCCAATATTCATGAGAATTACGGGCATAGCAATAAATACAACCATGTTCACAACCTTGGTAGGGATTTAGCGAATAAAACATGGATGCATCCGGGCTATCAACCTTGTTAACAATGGTTTTAGGATGGGTAGGTATAAAAGTGGTTTTAGGATTTTCTATTTCCCAGTCATCAATAGCTTCTGTATGTTCAATTACCAGATTATTTTTAGCATAACGATTATGCGTGTTGATTTGAGCCCCTCTGCCGTTAAGATAATCAGTTGAATTAGCATTTTCCATAGAGTAAAAATGCTAATATTTTTAGCAAAATGAAAATTAATTTTTCAACGATGGTTCAAATTCGAGTGGGAGAAGTTCTGCAATTTTCTTGTAAGACCAATAGCCTTTAAATAACATACTTTTAGGGTCTGCAATATTACCATTGTTAAAGAAAAAAATCTGAGGGCTTAATTTTTGAACGGTAGAAACCTGATAACTTGCATAGTCCATAGGCTTAGACATACCAAAATTTAAATTAGCATATTCCTTATCTTCCTGTGCTTTGGTATAAACAACATAAAGTTCGTCGCTAAAGTTGATGTATTTAACATCAGCATTATAAGTTTTAACTAAAGTATCGGTATTAACCTTTGCCCGATCTAACATGCTAATCGCTTTGGGTTTTGATTTTTCTCTGCTCCAAAAAGCAAGCGAATCTGATTTGGTATAAGTAAGTACATTAATAGATCGCATATTATTGGTAATCTGCTTGATCTTGGCATTGATCAAGCTATCGGGAAATCGGTTCTTGTTGGGTATGTTAATCAGCTTATTGATAATAAATCCTTCTTGTTGTGCAGTACCCTTAGCAAGCGATTTGAAAAAATGAGTATGCGAACCATAATAGGCTTCATCTCTCATTTTTTGCCATTTTTTCTGTTTTGATTTAGAAGCCGGAAGCTCTTCAAAATAAGGATAACCTGCATAATATACAATCTGCGTGCGGTAATCATATTCAAAATATTGTAGCAGATATTTTAAGCGATAACCTAATGCTTTGTTCTCTATAATTAAGAAATCATCACTTTTTAAGCTTAAAACCCGGTCTGTCTGATTATAATCAACATGTAATACTTCACTGTTCAGTACTTTGCATTGCTTTGCATTGGGGCTTTGGCCCAAAAATAATTCGTAAAATAAACGTAGGTACGCTAAACGGTTAGGATCAGGTTTTATCACAACTTCTTTCAAGGCAATCTCACTTTCCTCGAGAACAATATCTAATTGTATATTTTTATTGAGGATCTCTACATTTTGTACAAAAGGTTTATACCCGATCATTTTTACAATCACATCGTAAATACCTGGACTGAGGTTTGGCAATACAAATTTACCTTCGTTATTGCTCATGGTAGAAATTTTTGTATTACCTATATATATACCTGCACCGGGCAAACTTTCTCTCTTATCTTTTACCATACCACTTATGGTAAAAGAATTTTGAGCCATTGCTACTAAGTTAATCTGCAATAGGAGCAGTAAAATAAATCGTCTTGAATTCATGATAAGGTTTATGAACTAAGGTAAACAGATTTACCTTTCAGTGCAAGAAAAATTACGAAAATATCGTAGATTTTTATTTGAAGATAGAAGGAGCATAAATAAAACCGCCCAAAAAGGTTAAATCTTTCTGGGCGGTCTTGGTTTCTTGTATCTGTTGAGAGAGCTTACTTTTTTAACGCTTCTCTTACTTTAGGGGCAATCTGGGTACCATATAGCTCAATTGATTTCATCATATGCGTATGAGATGGACCTCCTACATCCATATGTGCCGAAAAACGGGTTAGTCCAAAAAGTTCATGCATTTGCAGAATTTTATCAACGGCTTCATTTACATCGCCTATAATTAAAGCACCATGTTTTGAACGCCCAAAATCGAACTGGCCTTTTTGAAAAGGCGGCCATCCCCTTGAACGTCCAATGCGGTCCATTTGAGCTGCATAAACAGGATAGTAATAATCGGAAATGGCTCGGCTATTTTCTCCGAAAAACGAATGCATATGCACGCCGACTTTAAAATTGTTCATATCGTGCCCGTTGTCTTCATAGGCTTGTTTATAGTATTCAAACAAAGGTTGGAACTGTGCCGGATTACCACCAATAATGGCAAACATTACAGGCAAACCTAACCTGCCTGCACGTACAACAGATGCAGGTGTACCACCTACAGCTACCCATATATTAAGATGATTATGATCTGCACGAGGTAAAACCATCTGTTCATTTAGCTCAGGTCTAAACTTACCTTTCCAAGTAATGGTTTCGTTCTGGTTTATTTTTACCAATAGGTCTAATTTCTCTTCAAAAAGTGCATCATAGTCTGCCAGATTATAGCCAAACAACGGAAATGATTCTATAAAACTACCTCTGCCTGCCATCAATTCTGCTCTTCCATTAGAAATGAGGTCAATAGTTGCAAAGTTTTGGTAAAGCTTAACAGGATCTGAAGAGCTCAGTACGGAAACAGCACTACCTAATTTGATATTTTTAGTAACCGTAGCAGCTGCAGCCAATACAATTTCAGGACTTGATACGGCATAATCAGGGCGATGATGTTCACCTATTCCATAAAAATCGAGTCCCACTTCATCCATCAGCTTAATTTCTTCGATAATTTCTTGTAAGCGTTGCTTTGCCGGTTGTATTTCTCCTTTGGCGTTGACTTGCAGATCGCCAAACATTCCGATACCTAATTCCATAATATTATTATTTTTAACAAAGATAGGGGCGTTCATGCATTTAAATTTTGACCTATGTTAAGAAGTTTTCCAGATATTCTTGTAGTTCTACTTACAAAACAGCGGTCAGATATAACTCAAAATAGCCACCAAGGTAACCAAAGATATAAATACCCATAAAAATATACCCTGCAATACAGGTTTTAACCCGGTTGAAAACAAAACTTCTTTAGATAAGCCACAACCAATTAAAAATATGGTAAGCATTAATCCGCATTTAGCTATATAAACAATATAACTGCTTATCGACTGAAAAAAAGGAGAATATGTATTCAATAAAATAGCGATAACAAATCCACCGATAAAGTAAGGAAGTTTGATTTTAACACCTTTTGATTTAAAGATCAAGAGACTGAAAAAAGCTAGGGGAATGATCCACAATGCCCTAGCTAATTTTACCGTAGTTGCAACAGCAAGTGCTTCATTGCCAAATTTGGCAGCTGCCCCAACTACCGAGCTGGTATCGTGGATTGCAATAGCGCACCATAAACCAAACTGTTGCTGAGAGAGGTTGAACAAATGACCCAAAAAAGGAAAGAGTAAAAGCGCCACTGAGTTTAAGATAAAAACAGTTGCTAAAGCAATACTGATCTGTCTATCGCCTGCTTTGATTACTGGAGCAATTGCCGCAATGGCACTACCGCCACAAATAGCTGTTCCTGCCGTAATGAGATATGAAATTTTAAGATTTATCTTAAGCAGCTTGCCAACAAAATAGCCTAAGAACAACGTACCAACTATAGAAAATACAGTAAAGAGCAAACCGCTTTTACCTGCACTTACTGCTGTTTGCATATTCATGCCAAAACCCAAACCTATTACCGAAAACTGTAATAATAACTGTGTGATTTTATGATTGTGCTGTGGATAGGGATGACCTACAAACCAAGCAAAACCTATACCTGCCAACAAAGCTAAAGGAGCAGAAAGAAAGGGTGTAAGACACAAGACTACAACTGAAAAGAAACCTGCTTTTTTAACCCAAATAGGGGTATTCGTTTTTAAGGGCTTAATGTTGTTTTTGCGCATTGTACATAAAAATTAATTGATGTACAAAAGTGTTAAGACCTTGGTTGCCGTTGAAATTGTTAATTGTTATGCTCAATTACCTCAAGTTATGAGCCAATAGAAACCTTTGAAAAATATGGGGAAGAGTTGCTGTTTGACCTTGCTCATTAACGAGATAGAAATGTCTTTCGATGTCAAAATTCTTGATATCTATAATTTTCAGTTCTTTATTTCGGAGTTCTTTGTAGATGGCATGAACAGATAAGAAAGCAAACGCATTAGAATGCAACAGGTAATTTTTAATACTTTCAGTACTTTCCAATACCAATTCAACATTTAATTGAGAGAGGTTGAATTTAGCCTTAGACAAGGCATTATGGATAACTTCAAGCGTGCCCGATCCTTGTTCACGCATAACTAAAGGTAGTTTGCTGATTGTATCTAATTCAATGGAAGATGTTTTGATTAAATTGTTGCCAATGTGAGTGCATAGAACAATCTCGTCTTTTGCAAAAGCAAGGTAATTTAAATTTCTGCGTTTAGAATAACCTTCAATAATACCCATATCTATCTTATGGTCAAGAAGCAGGGTTTCTATGTTGTCGGTGTTTTGAGTGGTAAGCTTAATGCTGATGTCGGGAAATTTCTCTTTAAATACAGCGAGATATTCGGGCAAGACATATTGTGCAATGGTGGTACTTACCCCTAAATGTAAAATACCTTTGTTGTCGTGGGTAAGTGAAGCTAGGTCTATATCTATATTTCGATATATTTTAAAAAGCTGTTCGGTATGCCTAAGTAAGATGGTACCGGCTTCAGTCAATTTTATTTTTGTTCCGTTACGGTCAAAAAGTTTGGTTTGATAATGATTTTCAATTTCTTTGATATGTTTCGTAACAGAAGGTTGGGTGATATATAACTCCTGAGCGGCTTTGGTAAAATTTAATCGCTGCGCAACGGTATAGAATACTTTTAACCTGAAATCGAACATCTTTCAATTATAGTAAAATAAGGATTTAATACCGAAGATTTACTGTAAAAAGTTAGCGCATGTACTATTTCCAGAATTCATCGTTCCAGTTATCGGCAGGTGTATGCTGGTGCTGTTGTTCAATTAGGGCCAATTGCTCGGGAGTAGCCTGTTGCTGAATTTCATTGAAAAGAACCCTTTCTTCAAACCTGATATGATTTTCTAACTCTTCTTCAATCAGGCTCAGTGTTCTGATGGGTTCGTCCTCTTCGGCAAACAAGCGTTTTAACCTGCGGTGTTCTGATAAAGCTTTTCTGATATGCTCGTTGTGAGCGGGTAAGATGGAAAAAAGATACTTTTCTTCTGCATTAAAATGCGGATACAAGTGATTTTCCCAAAACCAATCGGCGTATTTCTTTATGCGTTCGGGAGCTATATTACGCTTAAAACCCTCCCGTATTTTCCAACTTAAGAGCAGGCCATAATGGTGTTCTCTGCTTAAAGGCTGTAAGGCAGGATGGCGTTTTAGGGGATTACTCATAGGCTTTTATTTTACTTTCTTTAAAACATCTAATAATATAATGGCGTGGTTTATCTTGGGGTCTTTGGCAGCATAAACAAGCGTTAGGTTTTGTTGGTCTGCAATGGCCTTAACTCTTTTTAATTCTTCTTCTTTACCAGATAACTCTTCCTTATAACGTAGGGTAAACATTTCAAAGCGTTCTTCTTTGTGGTCAAACCATTTTCTGAGCTCAGTTGAAGGAGGCAGTTCTTTATTCCATTCATCTAAATGAGCATCTTCCTTTTTGATACCACGCGGCCATAACTTATCAATCAGTATGCGGTAACCGTCAACCTTTTCAGGTTTCTCATATACTCTTTTGATTTTTATAGTATGCATTATTTTATTGCTTTTTTGAGATGTTCTACCAGTTTAGAAGATCTGTAACCAAAATCTGCTCCAAAGCTGTTGATCACCATGCCCTTTATATTGTGCTTTTCTGATGAGATGGCAAATACGATGCTTTCATCGGCAGGATCGGTCATGCCTTCAAACCGGTAAATTTCGTCTATTACAAAATCATCCGGTGATAATTCAAAAGAGTTATCTGTGCATATCAGGTAATCCTGGTCAGATTTCAATAAAAAATCGGTAGTATAACCTCTTTTTATCAGGTCGTTAACGGCCTCGCTGAGTGTATTGTAGCTGTACATGTACTAAAGTTAATGAAAAACTTACACTACCGGAATACCTTTACTGCTAAATTAGGCAGAAAGTTCCTGCTCCATGGCTATCGCTTTTGGAAAAAGAATATTATTTTCTAAATGGATGTGCAGGTGTAGGTCTTCCTCAAATTCTTTAATTAAAGCATAGGTTACACGGTAGGTATTACAAGCATCGGCAGGTGGCGTATAATTATTTGTAAGTGCCGCAATTTTACGGAAACGTTCTCCCTCGGTATCATGCTCATGGTGCATCATGGCAATTGGGTTTTGAATACTCATAAAAGGAGCCCTTTCAAATGGAAGCTTATGCTCGCGATTTTCGGTCATCTTTCTGATAAAAGGAAAAAGGATCAATTCTTCTTTCTTTAAATGCGATTTCAGTTCTTCGGCAGATTCTAAAAATAAACGTTTAACTTCTTCAAGCTCGGCATGGCTTGAACCATGTACTTTTACAATTTTTTCTAAGTAAGGTTTAATTTCCTCAATTTTTAGCTTAACATAACGGTGGTGTGTTTTTTCAATATAATCTGCAAGCAAATCTAAGGGCCAACTATTATAAGTTGTAACAGATTCTGTAACCACTCCAATATCTTGTAAAGCATCCAGCACCTGGTGTGCCTCAAGGTTTTTACCATTACAAGCATCGGCTATGCTGCGTTTGCCATTGCAGCAAAAGTCAATACCAAATTGTTTAAATACAGATGCTGTGCGGTAATTATCGGCTACAATTTCACCGATAACGCTGTTTTTTGTATAAGGCGTACTCATATCTATTAGCGACAATTTTGTCTTAAATTAAGGTTTAGAACTCTTGATAATTATGACAAATATAGGTAAAAGATTTTATTTCGGATAATTTTGTCTTAA
>DDEP01000021.1 GCA_002336465.1 Pedobacter sp. UBA1951 | reverse complement strand
TTTTTTAAGAGTGTGCAAATATCTGAATAATAATTATAAATAGCAACAGATATTTAATTATTTTTAAATATGACGTTAATATCTTAGGTGTTATTTGTAGCAAGAATACAACGCCTTTAAAAAGTTTACAATACTAGGGTGATTTATTTAACTGAATCAACAGTATTGTCATTGAAGATTTTCTAACTCTTAAGCGCCAAATATAATCATATTGGAACTGATTCTAACTATGGAATATGGTTTTCTTTCTTAAAGAAAGAGATCTATAAGGCAAAATAAGACTATGACGCAAAATTGCCGTAATTTCAACATCTGTTTTCTTTGAGAGTAATAAAGTATTCACTCACTCTTAATAGCAAGAATTTTTTGTGGTGATTTTATAATTTCCTGTGATGGAGCCCCAAATTTTTGAGCAAAATACCCACAATTGGGTATTCTTTAACGGGTTAATACGCCTTACATTTGTGATATACATCTGAATTAACGCTTTTTAAAAAGAATTGGGTAAGTTCTTTTTAACACCTCGTCATCTTTACGCTTGTATTTCTTTATTAGTTTTAGTACAAAGAGGCGAAATTAGCGATCTTACATCCCTTTACAATAATGTTGCGAAGGGGTGTTTTTTATTCTGTTTTAAAAGTGCAAAATGGTGTTGTTTACGTATTAAATTGTTTAATTTAGCAGATAATAAAACAATGATTTAATATTATGCAGATCACATCTTTTGAGCAGTATCAAGAAAACTATAAAAAAAGCGTTGAAAACCCAGAGCAGTTCTGGGGTGAGATAGCTCAAAACTTTACATGGAGAAAGCCTTGGTATAAAGTTTTATCATGGAACTTTGAAGAGCCAAACATAAAATGGTTTGAGGGGGCTAAATTAAATATTACAGAAAATTGTTTGGATCGTCATTTAGCTAAAAATGGCGACAAACCTGCAATTATATGGGAACCTAATAATCCCGAAGAAGAAAGCATTACATTAACCTATAAAATGCTGCATGAGCGCGTTTGTAGATTTGCTAATGTATTAAAAAGGAATGGTGCTAAAAAAGGCGACAGGATATGTATCTATATGCCTATGGTGCCCGAGTTGGCCATAGCTGTATTGGCTTGTGCCCGTATTGGTGCGGTGCATTCTGTGGTGTTTGGAGGCTTCTCTGCCAAATCTATTGCCGATAGGATAAACGATGCGCAATGTAAACTGGTAATCACTGCAGATGGGGTATATCGTGGTGCAAAACCTATCCCTTTAAAAGAAGTGATAGATGATGCATTGATTGCATGCCCTTCAGTTGAGAAAGTTATCGTGCTTACACATGTAAGAACTCCTGTAAGTATGTTAAAAGGAAGAGACGTGTGGTGGGAAGATGAAGTAAAACATGTTGATGCTGTATGCGAAGCCGAAGAAATGGACGCAGAAGACATGCTGTTTATTTTATACACATCGGGATCAACAGGTAAACCTAAAGGCGTGGTGCACACTTGTGGTGGTTATATGGTATATGCAGGTTATACTTTTACGAATGTATTTAATTACCAGCCTGAAGAAGTGTATTTCTGTACCGCAGATATCGGGTGGATCACTGGACATTCGTATATCGTTTACGGTCCTTTATCGCAAGGTGCCACTACCTTACTTTTTGAAGGGGTGCCAACTTATCCAACCCCATCACGTTTCTGGGATATCGTTGAAAAGCATAAAGTAAATATCTTATATACTGCCCCAACGGCTATAAGGAGCTTAATGGGGTTTGGAGATGAACCTTTAAAGGGCAAAGATTTGAGCACGTTGCGGGTTTTAGGTTCTGTTGGCGAACCAATCAATGAGGAAGCATGGCATTGGTTTGATGAAAAGATAGGGCATAAGCAGGCTCCGATTGTTGATACTTGGTGGCAAACAGAAACTGGAGGCATCATGATTTCACCAATTGCCACAGTAACCAAGACTAAGCCCAGTTTTGCAACTTTACCTTTGCCTGGTGTGCAGCCTATATTGGTTGATGAGAATGGGAAAGAGATTGAAGGTAATGATGTAAGTGGAAATTTATGTATTAAGTTTCCTTGGCCGGGTATGTTGAGGACTACTTATGGAGATCATGAACGTTGTCGCCAAACTTACTTCTCAACCTATCCGGGTTTGTATTTTACGGGAGATGGTTGTTTACGTGATGAGAATGGATATTACAGAATTACCGGAAGGGTAGATGATGTACTAAATGTTTCAGGCCATAGAATTGGCACAGCAGAAGTAGAGAATGCTATTAATATGCACTCTGGAGTAATAGAAAGTGCCGTTGTGGGTTATCCTCATGATGTTAAAGGACAAGGTATTTATGCTTTTGTGATTTATCCCAACCATCATCATGATGATGATTTGACTAAGAAGGATATTCTTCAAACAGTAAGCCGTGTAATAGGTGCCATTGCTAAGCCAGATAAGATACTTTTTGTGTCTGGATTGCCAAAAACTCGCTCTGGTAAAATCATGCGTAGGATTTTAAGGAAAATTGCCGAGGGAGACACCTCAAATTTGGGGGACATCTCTACCTTGTTGGATCCAGCAGTAGTTGAGGAAATAATCGAGGCTTCAAAAAGATAATTTTAAAAATTTTTAAGATAAAGGGCAGGCATTAACGAGCTTGCCCTTTATTTTTTACCTCAAATCGCTTCTCTGCATAAATAACATCATTTGATGTAGCTCCTTGTACAATAATTTTAAACATACCCGTAATATCGCTGGTGTAGAAGGTTATCTCTGTGTCTTTTTCTTTATTTAATATAGTGCCATAATTCCAGTATATGGTAGAGAAAAATGCAGGTTCTGTCAAATCTTTATAATTATCTATATAAAATTCTTTGGGATAACGTATAGCGGAAAACTCCTTAAAGGTAGATTTTTCTGTTTGTGGAAATATTTTACACTCTAAATAAGGCCCAGCACTCCCCTTGTATGTTGCTCCCGGAACAGGTTGGGTATTTTCAGCGTCATTAATGTGGTTCTTACAATTTAAGATATTGTATTTGCATACATAATCTCCACAAGCATTGGTACCCATATTTCCAAAACCTTTGAAGAAATTGAAATTTTCATCTTTTTGACCCTTTATATTAACCTCTTTTAGTCTAAAGATTCTTTCGCTTTTATTGATCAGTAGCTCGGCATTGTTCGGTAACTCTCCTGCATTTGCGTAATTAAGAGGAGAAATAGCTGTTTTAGAAAACTGTTGTGACATATCATTAAAACCATCGTTGATTTGAATATTAAACCTATCTCTATTTACAGAATTAACAAATAGATAAATTTTTCTCCCGTATTCGACAACGAAGTCTGGCGCATTTAAATTAAAATAACCATTATAAGAAGTCCTCATAGTCCTAATTTTCTCATCCCCGAAGGTAGCTAGTTCAAGAGGTAGAGAGATTGCTTTTTTATCTCTCATAACAACGCCATTGATTATTAAACTATCAACTTTCTTTAAGGTATCTGTAGCTTTTAAATCATTTGTGCTTTGCCAAGTATATCTTCTCCACCCTTTTACGAGTAAGATTTGCTCTAAAAAATTTTTATCCTTATAAAGAGAGCCCTTAATACCCATAGGGATATTGTCTAGTTCATTTTTAATATAGGTGTAGCTTTCTATATCATTGCTGTTTTTTAACGCAATACGATTTTCTTGTACTACAGCTATAGATGCGAAGGCATTCTGCGCTAAATCTTTAGTTGCTAACTTTAGTGTTACTTTTTCTCGAGGGTGATAATAAGCACTATCTGTATTTATATGTAGCAGTTCTTTGTTGTCGTAATGCGCAAAAAACATTCTTTCTGCCAAAGGTCTATCTAAACTATCTGTAATGGTAATGGTGTTTAATCCTTTTGGAATATCTGTTAAAGGTATTTTTAATGTTTGTCTGTAAGCTAGATCCAAGGAAGTATTGATAAAATGATTTCTAAAATTATGTACGTGAATAAAAACCTTTTTAGTGTCATTGCTTACTAAGCGTAGTTTTAATGTATCTTGTGCCACTGCGTTTTCAATAGCCATTACAAGACCATTATCCAATACTTTAGGTAAAGTGTAAACGGTGTCTGCTAAGCCTGTATGGATTAATTTTACTTTATAAATAGCACTGGCCTCTGGTAATAATTGAAATTTTCCAATCCCATAACTATCGGTTTCTATGGTATCTATAATGCTATTATTCTTATATAGCAGTGCGGTTAAAGCAATTGGTAATTTCTGTTTATTGGTTACTTCCCATGCAATGGTAGATTTAATGTTTTGAACCAGGTTACCTCCTTCAGGATAGAATCTTACATTTGCTTTAATGTCATTTTGAGGGATGGATAGACTTAGATAGCTACTATCATTGGCGTACTTTAATTTGAGATATACGTTTGGGTCTAGGGGATTTTCTGATTTGGGTAATGCTAAGAGCAATTGACTTGATGCATCGGTTTTAGCCGTTTTGTTGATCTTTCCATATCTATAGTTTACGGTAGTAGGCTTAGGTAAAAACCTGTTGTCATTTGAAGTAACCGAAACCAGCAATTTATGTGTTGGATTAGTATTACTAGGTTTTTCAACAAAAGCGATATTAGCCTTAAACGGAGGCTCTATATTGGTCTTTATTAAAATGGCCTGATTAAAGATAAGTTCTGGTTTAGAATCAACTAATTTATCTGTGTACGCTATGAGATGGTAGTTGCCCGATAAGGTTGAGTCTGGTACTACCATACTTCCAAATGATAAACCATCTTCAATTGGAAATTTATCTGATTTAATTAATACAGAATCTATATCTCTAATTAAGGCAACAGCCAATATGTTATGACTGTTTATATTGAATTTTCCTGTTTTTAAGATATAGGCAGTGAAATAAATCGTTTCGTTGTTGGTATAGATATTCTTATCGAAATGCACAAAAAGATTAGTGGTTGGATTAATCAGGTTATTGAAAGCCATTTTTTTATCTAAGCTCTCTTGTGCATAACCTTTAACTGATATTAGAAACAGTAATAAGATGAGAATGATACGGTTGGTCATTCTTAAATTTACAATTTAAACAGTAAGTATTGGAATAATGATGCTTTTTATTTATCCCTTTTTATAAAATAGAATTGATAGAAATTGCGTTTTCTTTTAAGGTTCTTTTCTTACTTCGAAATGTTTCTCGGCATATACGACTTGATTTTGTGTAATACCCTGTACAATTATGCTAAATTTTCCGGTAATATCGCCAGTATAAAAACTAATTTGTTGTTTTTCTTGGGGTTTTAAAAATATACTGTGATTCCAATATAGCGTAGAAAAAAAGGCGGGTTCTAGAGGATCTTTATAATCATCCACATAAAATTCTTTACCTTCCTGTATGCCCTTTATTTCAAGAAATGTTTTCTTGTCTGGGATAGAGCAGCCATTGTACACAATCCACTGACCATCTACAATGTAACTTTTACCCTTTTCTGGAGGATGATTACCTGAGTCATTTAAATGGTTTCTACAATTTAAGATATTGTATCTACATACATAATCTCCGCAAGCATTTGGACCTCCATAAAGTTGATTGTCTTTGTTGGATTTTATAACCACTTCTTTTAATTGAACAATCTTTTCATTTGCTTTTAAAACCAATTCAGAATTATTAACCAATGCAGAAGGTAATATGCTTTCTTCGTTTCGGTGGCTTTTACTAATACGTATACCTTCTTTGAGCATTTCATCATCTACAGTAATATTATAATCTGAATTATTTTTTCCATTTATAAAAAGGTAAAGCTTCCTACCCCAAGGCATTAGCAATTGATCGTTTTCTAAGCTGAAATCTCCATTACTTTGAGTTGGTATCAAATTAAGGGCAGGGCTGCCCATGGTAGTTAAAACTACAGATTTGCTTAATGGTTTATTGTTGCTTTTTGTAACCTTTCCGTTTAAGGTCATGCTGCTTGTGAATAAAGTATCAGTTGCCTTAACCTGTGTAAGTTTGTCCCAATTATACCTGCGCCACCCTTTAACCAATAATAGCTGTTCTATATAGTTAATATTCTTATATCCTGTCCCCTTTAAACTTACAGGTATATTTTCAAGGTCATTTTGCAGGTATGTATAAGTTTCTATATCTGATTTGTTTTTTGTTTCTACCCTGTTTTCCTGTACACACGCAATAGAAACAAATGAGGACGGTGCTATTTCTGCCAAGCTTAAGTCTAAAGTCACCTTTTCTCTTTGGTTATAGATTGGCTTATCCGTCGTTATCAATACATCTTCTTTTTGTTGATAATGTGCAAAAAACAATCGTTCTGCTAATGGTCTTTCTAAACTGTCGGTTATGGTTATTGCATTTATTCCTTTTGGAACTTCGCTTAAAGATATGCTAAAAGGAGTACTTCCTTTATTGATTTGGTAAGGGAAGTAAGCAAAAACATTTTTAAAATTATGAACCCTGATGATGATTTTTTGCGGTTGTGTAGCATTGGCAACAAATCTTAATGTGTCCTGAGATACAGCCTTTTTAACAATTATGTTCAATCCCGTTTTTAACGGAGTGGGCAAGTTGTAAAGACTGTCTTTAATATCCGAGTGTAAGAGCTTTAATTGGTAGGTATTGTTTACATCAGGAATAATGAAAAACTGTCCCATGCCGTAATCGTCTGTTTCTATAGTATCTGTAGGGATGTTATTTTGATACAAAATGGCTTTTACTGATAAAGGACGTTTATGTAAATCTTTAACTTCCCAGCCAACCTTATTTTTACATCCTGCAATAAGATTGCCACCTTCCGGGTAAAATTTAACTGAGGCATTTCCTTTAGGCTGAGGTAAAGGCATATGGATAAAAGTGCTGTCTTTTTGGTATTTTACTTTTGCGTATAAATTAGGGTCTGTCTGATTAACGGTTTCGGGGATTTTTAGAATTAACTGACCCGAAGGACTGGTCTGACCTTTGTTTGTTTTGTTGTTGTATTTATAAATAACTGATGCAGGTTTAGGTAAAAACGCGTTTTTGGGAGATAAAACCGAAACCAGTACATTATTAAAACCCTTATCTTTTGACAATAATTGCAAGTTGACTTTAAAATTAGGATCTAATGCAGATTTTATGGTTATAGGCTGAGAAAAAAATAATTCAGGTTCGTTATTTAGTAAAACATTGGTGAAAGCGTTTAAGTGATAATTTCCAGGAATGATAGAGTCTGGTACAGCAAACTGCCCAAAAGATAGGCCTTTGCCTGCTGCAAACTTTTCCTGTTTAATTACTGTGCTATCTGCATCTCTTACCAAAGCCACAGATAAAACCTGATGCTGATTGAAATCTCTTGCTTTTAGCATATAGGCCGTAAAATAGATTAGCTCGTTATTGGAATATACATTCTTGTCAAAATGAACAAACAAGCTTCCATTATTAATGGCCTTTTTATACCATGCAAACTTATTTTGTAAAGGTTCTTGGGCCTTTACTGAGCTGTGTAAGATAAAGAGAAAGAAGAAAAAAATTAGTTTGCGCATTATCTTCTAAAATAGTAATTCTAAAAATCTTTTCATAAAAAAACTGGCAGCAGTTAGACCATGCTAACCGCTGCCAGTTTTTAGTTTTTTAATGGGCTACTAATAGCCAAATAACTGTTCTAGAGTTAAGGTAGTAACCTTGCCAAACTTCTGCATATCCTCCTGTTTTACACGTTTATCTGATGCAACAATCAGGTATGTATAAGGTTTATTTGCAATTTTTTGATCATGGAAGGTGTTGATATTGTCGAAAGTAATGGGTTTTACAGCTTTGTAGCGATCCATTCTTGAATCATAGTTGTAACCCAATTTCTTATCTGCAAAATAGTAATTAAAGATAGCGTCTTTTACAATTCTTGCAGATTCGTAACCCGTTAGCACATTGGTTTTGGCACCTTCAAAGGTTTTTTCGTTACGAGGCAATTTATTTAATAGCTCGTTCATACCTGCCACAGCTTCATTCATTTTATCGGCTTGGCTACCTACATAAGCAATCATGCTATAGTCTTTATCTGCTTTATCAGGAGTTACATAGCTGGCAAAAGTAGAATAAGCTAAGGCTTTAGATTCTCTGATGGTTTGGAATACGATAGAACCCATGCCACCTCCAAAATAGCTATTGAAAACTTCAATGGTTCCACCGTCGTTTTTATTATATACACCTGTATTTCTTAACCAGCGTATTTCTGATTGTACCATGTCATAATTGGCAAAATATACTTGGTTTTCTGTTTGCGAAGTATATTTATACTGATGAGCAGGAGCAGCAGGTGTAAATTCTTTTGGCAACGCATGTAATTTAGCAATATCAGCAGCAAAAGCATTTAAGTCTTTTGGTCCGTAATAAGTAACTACATGCTCATAATTGCTTAAGTTTTTTAATAGACTGATCAAGTCTTCAGCTTTGATATTTTTTACCTCATCATTCGTTAGCACATTATTGTAAGGATTTAATGATCCAAACTGAGCATAAGAGGTTAGTGCATTCATGATCGCACCCTTATTTAACTTGCTGTTTTCTCTTGATTTTAAGATGTTGTTCTTCAATTCTGCAAGTGCTTTCTCATTAACTTGAATGTTGTTGAAGATATGTTCAACTAAACCTACAGCTTTTTCAAAGTTTTCTTGTAGACCGCTGATGCTGATAGTGGTTACATCGCTACCCACATTTAGGCTGTAAGAGCAAGCTATATCATAAAATTGTTTACTTAACTGCTCAGCAGAGTATTTATTTGTGCTTAAATAAGTTAAATAAGAAGATGCATACGGTAATAGTTTATAATTATTAGCACCCATATTAAACCTGTACGACATTCTGAAAATAGGGTTTTCAGTATTTTTGATAGTCATTACTTCTGCTATGCCCGATTTACCGAAACTAATATCTTTTTGGTAGTCTAAAAATTTAGGGGCAATTGGTTTTACAGGAGCGTTGATAATGTTTTTAACAAACGGAGAACTTAAATCACTATTAGGGTTGATAGGTGTAATAGCTGGTTTTTCAACTTTTGCTACACTTTTGTCTTCTCCTTTATGTTTAAAACCGATTACATAATTGTCTTTAAAGAAAGTTTTAGCGAAAGCGATTACCTGAGCTTTAGTTATTTTAGAAAGGTCGTTATTTTCGTTCAGGCTTTTCTGCCATTCAGTACCACGATTCATAATGAATTCAGTAGAAAGGTATTCTGCACGGCTGTTATTGCTATCAAAAGCTTGTAAGAAACTTAGTTTTTTATTGGCTACAATAGCTTTTAATAAATCATCGTCAAATTTTCCAGCTTTTAATAAGTCAATTTGCTCTAAAAGAAGTTTTGCAACATCTTCTAAAGATTGGCCTTGTTTAGGTTGAGCAGATAAATTGAATACGCCGTAATCTTTCATTTGCTGATATCCGGCGCTTGCTCTCAATACTTTTTGTTGTTTGTTAAGGTTGATATCAATCAAACCTGCTTTTCCATTTGTAAGGATGCTGCGTATCAAAGAAAGCATCAATGCCTCTTTGGTGTTCTGTGCAAATCCACGATAGTAAATGTCTACCATTTCGGCACTTGGACCATATACATCTACTTTTTGTATTTGTGTAAGTGCTTTTTCTGGAGCAGGATTGTATAAAGTAACAGGTTTAGGCACCATATAGCTAAATGACTTGTCTATTTTCTTAATCATTTCATCAGGATTAAAATCACCTGCGAAAATGGCTGCCATATTATTAGGTACATAATACTTGTTATAGTATTTTTTGATTTCAATCAATGAAGGATTTTTTAGATGCTCAATAGTACCTATGGTAGTTTGCTGGCCATAGTTATGCGTTGGAAATAATTTATCCATCATGGCCTCATCTAATTTATTACCATCGTTATCTAATCCTCGGTTTTTTTCTTCATAAACTGCTTCAAGCTCTGTATGGAAAATACGGAAAATAGGTTGACGGAAACGCTCAGCTTGGATAGCTAAGAATTTATCAACGGCATTAGAAGGGAAATCTTCATTATACACTGTTTCCTCATACCACGTATGGGCATTCGTAGATTTACCTCCTATGCTTTGCATCATTTTATCATATTCATTTGCAATCGAATAATTTGATGCTTCACCAGATGTTTTATCAATTTCTTTATAAATTTCTTTACGTTGAGCTGGGTCGGTAGTTTTATTGTATTTCTCATAAAGTGCATCGATTTTATCCAGATAAGGTTTTTCTTTAGCAAAGTTTACCGTTCCGAATTTATCGGTGCCTTTAAATAACAAATGCTCTAGGTAATGCGCTAAACCGGTAGCATTTTTGGGGTCAGTGTTGCTCCCTGCCCTCACACTCATCCTGAACTCAATCTTAGGTTCAACATAATTAGGAGATAGGATAACCGTTAAACCATTTTTTAAAGTGTAAAAGCGGGTTTTAGATGGGTCGTTAGTTACATATTTATAGGTATAACCGCCAGAAGTAGCCGTTTTCCATTGATATGAAGTTTGAGCTAACAGATTTGAGCCTAAAAATAATAGGCATACAAACAGTAAAAGTTTAATTTTCATTAGTTTTTGGATTTTTTCAAGTTATTTGGTGACTTTATAAAAAGTCTTTGTTTGTAACAACAAAGCTACAAGCCAAATATAATGCTTATCAAAACAAATTTTCTACAAACTGATAAAAATAGATGACTTTAGCTTCAATTTATTTCTCGTATTTTTACCTTCATGAAAAAGCACAATAAACCTACCATATTGGTCGTAAATGACGATGGTATAACTGCAACGGGTATAAAAGCTCTGTTAGAGGTTATGCAGGAAATAGGAACAGTGACCGTAGTCGCTCCTGATGGTCCTCAATCGGGCATGGGGCATGCCATAACTATTGGTAAACCTTTACGTTTTAGCAAGGTTGATTTGTATGAAGGAGTGGAGATGTATAAATGCTCAGGTACACCTGTTGATTGTGTTAAATTAGCGGTAAATAAGGTTTTTAAAGGTAAAAAACCCGATTTATGTGTTTCAGGAATTAATCATGGATTAAATAACTCCATTAATGTAATTTACTCAGGTACTATGTCTGCCGCAGTAGAGGGAGCTATAGAAAAAATCCCATCTATAGGTTTTTCTTTAGATGATTTTGATTCTGATGCAGATTTTTCTCATTGCAAAAAGTTTGTCAAAGAAATTGCGCTTCAAGTGCTTGAAAAAGGTTTGCCCGAAGCCACTTTGCTGAATGTGAATTTTCCAAAAGGAGAGCATATTAAAGGAATTAAAATCTGCAGGCAAGCTAATGCTAAATGGGCAGAAGATTTTGATGAAAGAAAAGACCCTTATAACAGACCTTACTATTGGCTTACAGGCGTTTTTGAGAACTATGATAAAGGCGAAGATACAGATGTATGGGCTTTAAATCATGGCTATGCCAGCGTGGTTCCGGTACAATTTGATCTTACAGCTCATCATGTAATACCTATTCTTAATAGTTGGGATTTTGGTGGTGAACCGAGCATAGAAAGAGCACCCGCACCAGACGGAGCAAATTTAGGTTAATATGGGTTTGATCCATAAGCTTAAAAATTCTGTATGGGTTGGTTTAGGAATTGGCTTTATCATACCTTTTATTCTAGTTAGTATAACTTGGTATTTAATGCATCATATCAAGGCGTTAAAGGAAGCTGATTTATTGCTGATTGGATGTGTTGCTGTGAATGCTTTTTTGATGAACTACTTTTTTAGAATCAATAAAGAATATGTAGGTAGAGGTATATTGGCTATTACTTTTCTGTGGGCTTTTGCTTTTTTTATTTATAAACTGATGCAAGAAATTAACGTTGCATCTTAATTTTTTCCAAATGAAGTATTATCTGGTGGCAGGAGAAGCCTCGGGAGATTTACACGGTGCTAATTTAATCAAAGCTTTAAAAGCCGCTGATCAAAATGCTGATTTTAGGTTTTTTGGTGGAGATAAGATGCTTGCTGAAGATGGTACGCTTGTGAAGCATTATGCAGATATGGCTTTTATGGGATTTACTGAAGTATTGATGAACCTTCGTACCATATTTAAAAACCTGAAGCAATGTAAAGCAGATATATTAAATTATCAACCAGATGTTTTGATACTGATTGATTTCCCGGGATTTAACCTGAAAATTGCAGAGTTTGCGAAACAGCATGGTATAAAAGTATGCTACTATATCTCGCCAAAAGTATGGGCATGGAATCAAAAGCGTGTTTTAAAAATTAAAAAAATCGTAGATAGGATGTTTTGCATCCTCCCTTTTGAGGTAGATTTTTACAAAACATGGGGCATGGATGTAGATTATGTAGGCAATCCTTTGTTAGATGAAATTAGCCAGTTTAAACCAGATTATACTTTTAGGGAGCGTAACCAACTTACAGATAAACCTATTATTGCTTTATTACCCGGTAGTCGTAAACAGGAAATAGAACGTTTGCTACTACCTATGCTGTCGGTTATACCTCAATTTAAAAAATATCAGTTTGTTATAGCAGCAGCACCTACTTTTAGTAAAGAGTATTATCAGACATTTATTAAAGACGAACAGGTGAACCTTGTTTTTTCAGATACCTATAATCTTTTAAATGTAGCCTATGCTGCGGTGGTTGCCTCAGGTACGGCAACTTTAGAAACGGCTCTATTCAAGGTTCCGCAAGTAGTGGTTTACAAAGGCGGGGCAATTTCTATAGCTATTGCCAGGCTTTTGGTTAAGATTAAATTTATATCACTTGTGAATTTAATTATGAATAAGAAAGTGGTAACCGAGCTTATACAAGAAGAATGCAATACCGTAAATATTACAGACGAGTTAAAGCATATTGTTGAAGGCGAAGGCAGAACCACCATGTTGAGCAATTATGATGAACTGTTAGTAAAAATGGGTAGTGCTGGTGCATCAGAAAAAACAGCAGAACTGATTAAGCTTTTTTTGGCAGAAAATAAAAAGATTTAGACTCAAATTTTTGAATTGTAACAAATTTGTTTAAATTACGGCATATTTAGTTATAGCTTGTTATCGATAATTAGAATCAGCAAGCAGGCTGAAAATGAGATAGTTTAAAATAAAATACCCACTACTGGGTATTGATAGATATTTAACACGAACTTATTTTTGGCGAAAACAAATAAAATTTGTTTAGCTATTAAATAAGTTGTGTGTGGGAGAGCTGGATGGCTTTCCCTTTTTTATTTCTTCACTTTAAAAGAAAAGTGTTTCTGC
>DDEP01000129.1:2412-8508 GCA_002336465.1 Pedobacter sp. UBA1951 | reverse complement strand
CGAGCAGTTTAATATTGCCTTCTCTGTCTTTACCAAAACGGTGGTCGTAACCGATAATTATTTTTTTAGTACCTATGGCATCAACTAAGATATTCTTGATATAATCTTTAGGGCTAAGATTAGAAAAATCGCGGGTAAAAGGCGTAATGATCAGATGATCTATACCCAAACTAGCCAGTATTTCAGCTTTTTCATTAATGGTGTTGATCATCTTCAATTCTTGGTTCTCAGGATTGATGATCATGCGAGGATGAGGAAAAAAGGTTAAAAGTACACTTTCTCCGCCTGAAGCTTTAGCCAAATGACAAAGCCTTTTTATGATTTTTTGATGCCCATAATGTACACCGTCAAAAGTGCCAATGGTAACGATGGCATTATCCAATTTTTTAAACTCGCTTAGCTGATGATATATTTTCAAGGTCTTAAAAAATTAATGGAGAGCTTGTCTTTTTACTACACCGCCTCTTATATCAGAAATCTGTTGCTGAACAATAAAAGCGCCGGGATCTATTTCATTTATTTTGTCTTGTAGTTTGCCCAATTCAAGTTTGGTCACTACTGTATAGATGATATCGGTATCGTTTTGTTCTTGGTAGCCACCTTTACCTTTGTATATGGTAACTCCACGTTTCATTTCTGTAATGATGAAATCTTTGATGGCTTCATTCTCTTCAGAAATAATGGTAACGCCTGTGTAAGCTTCTAAACGATTTACAATGAAATCTACCGTGTTTGTAGCCGAAAGATAAGTTAAGATAGCGTAAAGGGCGGTATCTATATTGATAAAATAAGCTGCAAAAAGAAAAATTACAACGTTTAAAATGAAAATAATATTGCCCACGGTTAAGCGACTGTTACGACTGATGTACAGAGCCAAAACTTCCGTGCCATCGATTACACCTCCGCCCCGCATGGCTAAACCAATGCCACCTCCAAGGAAAAATCCGCCAAAAAAGGCAATCAGTACTTTTTCATGCGTAATAGGCTCAAAAGGTAGGATGAATAAACCAATAGAAAGGGCTGCAATGGCCAAAGTGGTTTTAAATGCAAATAATTTCCCAATCTGATGGTAACCCAAAATGATGAAAGGGATATTGATGACAATAATTAGATAAGATAAGTTCCACCCGGTTAAGGTACTTACCAATAGAGAAATACCTGTTACCCCACCATCAATAAAATGCTCGGGCATTAAAAAGCTCTTTAAACCAAAGGCAGCAGACAATACCCCAAGGGTAATTAAAAAGAAACTTTTTAACGTATTTTTCAAGCTCAGTTTTTCTTTCATTGCTTTATGAACCTGCTTTTTGTTCTTCTCTTAATTTACGTAAATGTGCAATTAAATGGGGGAGTTGATAAGCATTCTCTAGTTTAAAGTTACCGCTGCGGGTACGTGTAAGTTTGCTTAAGTAAGCCCCGTTATTTAATGCTTTTCCAAAATCAGATATTAAAGATCTTATATAAGTTCCTTTGCTGCAAATAATTCTGAAATCTATTTCGGGCAGCGCAATACGCGTAATCTCAAAAGTACTTACAGTTACAGCCCGTTTTTTAAGTTCAACTTCTTCTCCTAAACGTGCCTTAACATAAAGGCGTTCGCCGTTTACTTTTACGGCAGAGTGTGCCGGGGGGTATTGTTCTATATTACCGGTAAACTGGTTACAGTTAGCATAAACCTGTTCAGTTGTGATATGAGCGATTTCAAAAGTCTGATCTATCTCTGTTTCCAAATCAAAAGAAGGTGTTGTAGCACCTAAAACCATGGTGCCGGTATATTCTTTCTCTTCAGCTTGGTAAGTATCTATTTGCTTGGTCAACTTGCCTGTGCAGATGATCAGTAAACCTGTTGCCAAAGGATCCAAAGTGCCCGCATGACCAACCTTTAGTTTTTGGGGCTTTAACGAATTTCTGATCTTACCTACCACATCAAAGGAAGTCCATTGATAAGGCTTATCGATTAAAAGTAACTCGCCTTCGGCAAAGTTAAAATCAGGAAAATGATGGATTTCTGTTTCTTCAACCATTAAAATACATTAATCTCTACGCCAGCAAGGTATAAGCCTATGATCAGCAATCCCACAACAATTCTATACCACCCAAAAATACGGAAACCATGTTTGGTTAAAAAGTTTATAAATGATTTTATGGCTATAATGGCCACTATAAAAGCGATTGCATTTCCAAAAAGAAGTATTTTGATATTTTGCGCATTTAATAGCTCATGACCTTTTAAAAGCTTGTAGCCTGTTGCGGCAATCATAGTTGGGACAGCCAAGAAAAATGAAAATTCTGCTGCTGCACTTTTGGTTAGCTTTTGTTGCATACCACCAATAATGGTAGCTGCACTGCGACTTAAACCCGGAAAGCATACCGCTAATACCTGATATAAACCAATTTTAAAAGCTTTGGGGTAAGATATTTCGCTTTCACTGGCTATAACAGGATTTTTAAAAAACCTATCTATAAACAACAGCACGACCCCACCCAAAAATAATACAACGGCTATAAATATGGGATTGCCCAATTTATCGTCTATAAAGTTGTTTAAAAGGTAACCGAAGATCAGGGCTGGAACAACGGCAATAGCAAGCTTAACATAAAAATCAATGCTATTGAGATTGATGAATTTTTTCCAATATACCACTACTACTGCAAGAATGGCTCCTAATTGTATGGCAACGGTAAATAATTTAACAAAATCATCATGGGCAATACCCATGATAGAACTTGTAAGCACCATATGCCCAGTTGATGAAACGGGCAAGAACTCGGTTAACCCTTCAATAATTGCAAGGATAAGCGCCTGTAAATAGTTCATTTATACCTATTTTTTTAATACAGCATAAATGCCAAAGGTAAAGCCAAATAACACTACCATCGGCGCAACTAAAGTGCGACGTGTGTCATAAATATCACCTTCAGAACCCATCATTAATAAAAAGCCAACTACTACAATAGCTATGCTGATTAGTAATAACTGATAGTTTTTCTTAGTAAAAACCATTTCGGTATCGTGGCTTTCTTTTTTTGGAGTTGTATGTTTTTGTGTCATTATCTGTACAGGTCGTAAATTTTTAAACGTAAATATTTGCTTACCGCAAACCAAGTGCTGATTGCGGCAATAAAAATACCTACTACAACTAAACTGATGAATACATAACCAAATTCAGTATAGTTTTCTAATATTTTTATTTCGCCTAATTCTTTTTGAGCATAAGTTAATAGGCCTAATAAAATAAGGATAGCTATAAATGCGGCAATTAACCCGTGTAGGGCTGCCACAAGAATAAATGGTTTTCTGATAAAGTTTTTGGTAGCTCCCACCAACTGCATGCTTTTGATCAAAAAGCGTTGTGAGAAAATAGCTAAACGAATGGTATTGTTGATCAGCGCAATGGCTATTACCAATAAAATAAGGGCAAAACCTAAAACAATTAAAGTAATGGTATTGATATTTTTGTTTACCATATCTATCAGTGAACTCTGATAAACCACTTCCTTAACAATTGGATTCTTAGAAATCTCTTTCTTTAAAGTTTCGATATTGGTATTGTTGGCATAATCGGCCTTTAAGTACACATCTATAGAAGAAAGTAAAGGATTGTAACCTAGGAAATTAACAAAATCTTCACCCAAATCTTTGGTTAAATTATGTTGAGCCAGCTCTTTGTTGATGTATTGTGTTTGTTTTACGGCAGCATTGTTATTCAGCTCTTTTTGAAAAGCCAAAATTTCGGTTTCTTTTGCACCTTCATCTACAATGATATTTAGAACAATGTTTTCCTTAACGTAGTTAGACAAGTTTTTGGCATGTACCAGAATTAATCCCAACATACCCAACATTAACAAAACCAAAGCAATGCTGAATATGGTTGATACATATACGGTTTTGGTTTTTTTAGAGGCTGTACTTACTTCAAATTCTTCCATGTATATACTTTTGTTTTTGCGAAAATAAAGAAAGATAAGTAAAAATGGGTTATAAATCTGGGATAAATTACTAACGTAGTTCAAAGTTAGCAAAGCCCGTATTTAAAGCAATGCGGGACAAATCTATTTAACGTTATTTAACAATAATACAAGTATTTGTAGGCAAAGGCTCCATATAGCAAGTTTATCGCAAATGCTTAAATTGTTATTGTAGGCTTGTGATTTGTTGGTCAAAGCACCAATTTTATTCGTTAAAATGCTTTAATTCTGTACTTTTGCAAACGTTTAAAAACCTATATTGATGGACTACCAATTTAAAGAGATTGAGCAGAAATGGCAAAAGCACTGGGCCGAGAATCAAACTTTTAAAGCCGATACCAAAAGCAATAAACCTAAGTATTATGTCTTAGACATGTTTCCTTATCCATCAGGAGCAGGATTACACGTAGGACACCCACTAGGCTATATTGCGTCGGATGTGTTTTCGAGATACAAGCGCTTAAAAGGATTTAATGTTTTGCACCCAATGGGATATGATTCATTTGGTTTGCCTGCTGAGCAGTATGCAATCCAAACTGGACAGCATCCGGCGGTAACAACCAAAGCCAATATCGATACTTATCGTCGTCAGCTTGATCAGATTGGTTTTTCTTTTGACTGGAGCAAAGAGGTAAGAACTTCTGATGCGGAGTATTATAAATGGACACAGTGGATCTTTATGCGCCTTTTTAATTCATGGTATAACCTTGAAACAGATAAAGCAGAAGATATTTCTACCTTAATTGAAAAGTTCAATGCTTCGGGTAGTGCAGGTATAAAAGCTGTATGCGATGAAGACGTACAATCTTTTTTGCCAAGCGATTGGGCTAATTTTACAGCAGAAGAGAAACAAGCCGAATTACTGAAATACCGTTTAACTTATCTAAGAGAAAGTACGGTGAACTGGTGCCCGGCTTTAGGTACTGTTTTAGCAAATGATGAGGTTATAGGTGGTTTTTCTGAGCGTGGCGGATACCCGGTTGAGCAAAAGAAAATGATGCAATGGAGCATGCGCATAACTGCGTATGCCGAACGTTTGTTGCAAGGTTTAGATACGATTGACTGGCCTGAGCCAATTAAAGAGATGCAACGTAACTGGATTGGTAAAAGCGTAGGTGCATCAGTTAGATTTAGAGTAGAAAACAGCAATAGAGAGATTGAGGTATTCACTACCCGTGTAGATACCATTTTTGGCGTTTCTTATTTGGTATTGGCACCTGAACATGAGTGGGTAGCAGAACTGACTACAGATGAGCAACGCACAGCAGTTGAAAATTATATTACGCAGACTAAAAAGAAATCTGAATTGGATCGTATGGCCGATACCAAAACTGTATCGGGAGCTTTTACAGGTAGTTACGTAATTAATCCTGCCAATAACGAGCGGTTACCATTATGGATTGCCGATTATGTTTTAGCAGGTTACGGTACGGGCGCTGTTATGGGTGTACCAAGTGGAGATCAACGTGATTTTGCTTTTGCAACTCACTTTAATTTACCCATTATACCGGTTTTAGATACACAGAAAGACCTAGATCAGCAAGCAGATCCAACAAAAGAAGGAAAATACATCAATTCAGGATTTATCAATGGCTTAAATTATAAAGAAGCCGTAGCTAAATTAAACAGCTGGTTGGAAGAAGAGGGCATAGGTAAAGCAAAAGTGAATTACCGTATGCGCGATGCCATTTTTGGACGTCAACGTTATTGGGGCGAGCCGATTCCGGTATATTTCAAAGATGGATTACCTTATTTAATCCAAGAAGAGGAATTGCCATTGGTATTGCCTGAAATTGATAAATATTTGCCAACAGAAACCGGAGAACCCCCTTTAGGTCGTGCCGAAGATTGGAAATACCATGGAAAATATGAGTATGAGTTAAGCACTATGCCGGGATGGGCTGGGAGCAGTTGGTACTGGTACCGCTATATGGATGCGCAAAACCAAAAAGAATTTGTATCGAAAGAAGCAGTCAATTATTGGAAAGATGTTGATTTGTACATTGGAGGTTCAGAACACGCTACAGGTCACTTGTTGTACAGTCGTTTCTGGAACAAATTCTTAAAAGATGTTGGCTTGGTACAGGAAGAAGAACCTTTTAAAAAGCTGATCAACCAAGGTATGAT
>DDEP01000129.1:0-2386 GCA_002336465.1 Pedobacter sp. UBA1951 | reverse complement strand
GGTGTTGAAGTAGAAAAAATGTCTAAATCAAAATACAACGTGGTTAATCCCGATGTTTTGATTGAGCAATATGGCGCAGATACCTTTAGGATGTACGAAATGTTCTTAGGGCCATTAGAGCAGAGCAAACCATGGAATACCAATGGTATAGAAGGCGTGTTCAAGTTCTTGCGCAAATTTTGGCGTTTGTTCCATAACGATGCTTGGGAATTTAGCGTAGTTGATGCAGAACCTTCTAAGGCAGAACTAAAAGCTTTGCACAAAATCATTAAAAAAGTACAAGATGATGTTGAACGTTTTTCTTTCAATACTTCTGTATCAAGCTTTATGATAGCTGTAAATGAGCTTACGGATCTGAAATGTAAAAACCGCCATATATTGCAAGATTTGGTAATTGTTTTATCGTCTTATGCACCTCACGTTTGCGAAGAATTGTGGAGCTTACTAGGCAATGAAGCAGGCACCTTGTCTTATGCAGCATATCCGGTATTTAATGCTGATTACCTTGTAGAGGATGAATTTGCTTACCCAATCTCGATCAACGGTAAAATGAAGATGAACCTTAATCTTGCATTAACCTTAGATGAACCACAGGTAAGAGAAGCTGTGTTGAGCAATACGCAAATACAAGGTTATTTAGAAGGCAAAGAGCCTAAGAAAATTATTTTTGTAAAAGGTAAAATTATAAATATTGTAGTTTAAGCCTTATAAATCCTTATTTAAGGAGGCTGTTTGAAGAGTCTTACGTCATTCCGTACTCGATACGGAATCTTTAAAAGCATTTGCTTTGTTTTAAGATCCTGAAATAAATTCAGGATGACGAGATTTGCTTTTCAGATAGCCTCTTTTTTATAATCTCTCTACAAAAAGTGGTGTTTCGCTAACGGTTATGGTTAATTTGCCATTATTGGTGCCTACTGTTGTTGCATTTGCTTTTTCCTTATTGGTTTGAAGACTATAAACAATAGCCTGCTTGGCATTGCCCAAATCTAAGGTATAGTTAACCTTTCTGTCTTTCTGATCAGGTATAGTAAGTACATATATTTCTTTATCGTGATCTTTGTACAGATCAACAATGGGATCATTGCTTAGTGTTTTAGTATAATGGTAATTACCCAAAATGGTTTTGGCTTGTTGCATATAATACCATGATGGCCTTGGTGTAAAATCAAGATTAACAAAGCCGGATGAATGATGCTGTATATCGTTGCTAGCGTTAACATCATCTAACATATAGAACATTACCCTGTTTATTTGATGTCGGGCATATAATAAAGCTGTACGCAGATTCCAATCGGCTTGGGTAATCAAAGCAGATTTGTTTCCTATGGGTACGGCTCTTTGTCTGCTATTCTCACCAATATCATAACCAGTTTCTGTCATCCATACTTCCATGCCATTGGCATATTTTTTAGACATATTTAGAAAGTCGTCGGCTATTTTACCTATCAAAGAAAGTTCAGGTGCTACACCAACAGTAGCAATACTATTTTTGGCATAATCAGAATCGTTAGGATAAATATGGTAGTTGATTACGTCAAAACACAGATCTATGCTTCCATCGGCTTTCAAACCTCTGTTTTTCTTGCACCACTCAATCATTCTTATCACATAATCGGTGTTAGGAACAGCTAAACCAGCCATAACCACCTTCATAGAAGGATCAGCATTTTTAACCCCAACATTTCTGCCCAGCTTACCTTTGTGCCCATCATAAAAAGCAGAAAGATTGGCTGCATATTCTTCAGGGTTTTGCTCAGCCTGTGAGCCTTTCCACCATTTGTCACGTTCATTGTCGCATTCTAGATATTTAACCAGTTTTAATCCGGTCTTAACTACATTAGGCTCATCGCCAAGCCAGCGTGAGTTGGTGTTTAACAGAATAAGATTTCTGTCTACATTAACATTAGAACCGTATCTTGCTGCAAATTGAAATGCCGCTTTTGCCTGCAAGATATAAGATGCGGGATCATTTTTATCTGCTCCGTAAGGCATGGGAATATTCTCGTAATCACGCTCATTTTCGGGATAGGTATTCATGAGCCATGAGGGAATGGTTTTTAAGCAGATTAAGATGTCTATATTTTCTTTTTGCGTACGATCATATATCATATCATAGCGCCAATTGCCAAAATGAGAGGGGTTAAAAGTAAATTTGCCTTGCGCAGGTTCTATCCTTTCCCAATCTAAATAATGACGTATGCCTCCAAATGCTTTTACGATTTGCATTTTTCGTTCACTGATCAGGTTTTCTTGTTGCGGTTCTACATAATCCCATTCAAACAGGTTTATCCCTAAATAGTTTTTGAAGGGAATGGCCATGCTTTCGGAATCATTCTTACCCGTTTGATCTGTTGGTGCTCCTTTTTCTTTATGGCAGCTAAAG
>DDEP01000202.1 GCA_002336465.1 Pedobacter sp. UBA1951 | reverse complement strand
ATTTGTGGTTACTTTATATGCCCCGATGTGTTGAGTTATACCTCCAGCCTCACCAGCTACCACATTTGCTTTACGGATATAATCAAGTAATGATGTTTTACCGTGGTCAACGTGCCCCATGATGGTTACCACAGGAACTCTTGGAACCAAGTCTTTTTCTGAATCTTCTTCTTCAAGATTTACATCTTCCTCTTCATCCGGTTTTACAAATTGTATTTCGTAACCAAACTCATCCGCCACAATAGTAAGTGTTTCGGCATCCAAACGTTGGTTAATAGAAACAAATATACCTAAGCTCATACATGTACCTATTACCTTGGTTACTGGTACATCCATCATATTGGCCAATTCGTTTGCCGTAACAAACTCCGTTACCTTAAGTACTTTAGATTGTAATTCTTCTTCTAAAGCTGCTTCTTCGGCTGACAATGCTATATCATCACGTTTCTGACGGCGTAACTTAGCTCTTTGAGCAAATTTACCAGATTTACCTGCACCGCTTAAACGAGCAAGAGTTGCTTTAATCTGGTCTTGTATTTCTTTTTCAGAAGGTTCTTCTTTTACAACATTTTGGTTGTGTTGATGCCCCCCTTTTCCTTTAAAGTTCTTATTGCCATGCTGATTTCCTCTAAAATCAGGACGGTTATTACCGTGACCTCCAGGTCTGTTTTGACCATGATGGCCACCTTGACCTTGCGTTTGTTGTTGCCCTTGAGCGCCACCTTGCTGATGCTGACCAGGTGTATTTACACCTCCCGGACCAGTTTTCTTACGTTTACGTTTACGCTTAGCCGCTTCACTATCACTAGATGAAGCCACAGGCTGACTTCTACGTTCTGGGACTGTTGGTAATACTATTTTTCCGATGATGTTAGGGCCTGATAATTTTACAGATCTGGCCTTAATTACTTCATCTTCTGCTTTCTCCTCTTTTACTGGCGCTTTTACTTCTTCTTTGGCTTTTATTACCTCAGGTTGCTTTGGCTTATCTTCGGCTACTTTTTCCTTCACCTCAACTTTAGGCTCAACCTTTGGCTGTTCTTCTACAGCTTTTGGCTCAACCACTTTTTCTTGCGGAACACTTACCTCTTCTTTCTGCACCGGCGCCGGAATAGGTTCTTTTACCTCTTCTTTAGCAGCTTTGGGTTTAGGATTTAGATTATTCAGATCTATTTTCCCAACAACCTTCACTCCTCGCAAAGAATTATCCTCATCTTCAGTTTCTTTCGGTTCTGAATCCTGCTTAGTTTCAACAACAGGTTTTTCTTCTTTAGCCTTTTCTACAGGGGGAGTATAATTATGTACGTTTTTAATCAAAACCCCTTCGTTTTCATATTCTTGCTTAGCCTTAGGAGCTTCCTGAGACTTCTCAATTGCTTCGGGTTCGTCACGACGAATTTTACCAATAACGATTTGATTTGCCTCTTCCTTAACTATTTTGTCGCCCTGAAACTCTCGTAAAAGGGCGTTATACATTTCGCTGGAAAGTTTCGTATTTGGCCTATTATCCACAGCAAAGCCCTTCTTACTTAGAAACTCTACGGCTGTAGAAATCCCTATGTTAAGTTCTTTCGCTGCTTTTAATAACACTATGGTTTTGTCGTCTGACATTTATTTTCCTCTTTTTTCTATATTATACAAAAGTAACGTTTATTCTTGTTTTTTCAAGCAAACATCCTATTATTCAAATTCAGATCTTAAAATGCTTAAAACCTCTTTAACGGTTTCTTCTTCTAAGTCTGTACGTTTTACCAAATCATCTAAGCTCAATGCCAGTACGCTTTTTGCCGTATCAAGACCAATTGCTTTAAGCTCATCTATGATCCAGCTATCTATTTCGTCTGAGAACTCTTCTAAATCCACATCCTCATCTTCTTCATCTGCCTCACGATATACATCAATTTCATAGCCAGTTAGCTTACCTGCTAACTTAATATTATGGCCTCCGCGACCTATAGCTAACGATACCTGATCTGGTTTTAGATAAACAGAAGCATGCTTGGTTTCTTCATCTAGTTTAATAGACGTGATTTTTGCCGGACTTAAAGCACGTTGTATATACAACGAGATATTATTGGTAAAGTTAATTACGTCTATATTCTCATTTTTCAATTCTCTAACGATACCGTGGATACGTGATCCTTTCATACCTACGCAGGCGCCTACTGGATCAATCCTGTCATCGTAAGATTCTACGGCAACTTTAGCACGTTCTCCCGGCTCACGAACAATCTTCTTAATGGTGATCAAGCCATCAAAAATCTCTGGAACTTCCAGTTCAAATAAACGCTGTAAAAATTCAGGCGCAACACGTGAAATAATAATCTTAGGTGTTGCATTAACCATATCTACCTTTGAGATAACCGCACGCACCGCATCTCCTTTTTTGAAATAATCTGCTGGAATTTGCTCAGTTTTTGGCATGATAAGCTCATTTCCCTCATCATCTAAAACCAATGTTTCTTTTTTCCAAACTTGGTAAACTTCTCCTGTTACGATTTCGCCTACCCTATCTTTGTATTTCTTAAAGATTTCATCTTTTTCTAGCTCTAATACCTTAGAAACCAATGTTTGGCGGGCAGCTAAAATCGCTCTACGACCAAAACTTTCTAAAGTAATCTGCTCTATATAATCATCGCCTACTTCAAGATCCGCATCATATTGATGTGCTTCTGCTAATTCGATTTCAAGATCATCGTCCTCAGAAAAGCCATCTTCCATTACTTTCCTGGTTCTCCAGATTTCCAAATCTCCGTTATCTGGGTTCACAATTACGTCGCAATTTTCATCTGTTCCGTATTTTTTACGTATCATGCTACGAAAAACCTCTTCAAGCACACTGATTACCGTTGGGCGGTCGATATTCTTAAAGTCCTTGAACTCTTGAAAAGAATCGATTAAGTTAATATTGCTCATTTCTATTTAAATGAAATTAAAACCTTTGTTTCTAAAATATCTTTAAGCTCTATTGATACACTTACCTGTTGAGCTTTTTTTCCTTTTTCTTTTACGGTTTCTTCTATGGTAATGGCATCCCCATCAACCGAAAGAAGTTTCCCCTGCTTTTTAGTTCCATCAGCCAGCTTGACTTCCAGTTGTCTGTTTTTATTTTTAACATACTGACGTTCTAGCTTTAAGGGTTCTCCTACCCCGGGCGATGAAACCTCTAGATTATATGCTGTTTCGATTGCATTTTCTTCTTCCAAATGAAATCCCACATGCCTGCTAATAGCCACACAATCCTGTATACTAATGCCCTGATCGCCATCTACATGAATAATCAGTTTATTATTTGGCAGCATTTTTACATCAACCAAAAACAAATCAGGTCTATCAGCAATTTTTTCTTCTACTAACTCACTAACTCTCTTTTCTATCTGCATAGTATAAAATTTTGCTAAATGAAAAGAGGGGACACGCGTCCCCTCTTTTCTTGTTTTGCTCTGCAAAGATATTATTTTTTTTCAAATTTTAAAAATCATTCTCATATCTAAGCATTTATAGCTCCAAGCTATAATTTATCTCAACAATTCTTTTTGCAATGTTTTTACCTTATATCCAAGGTTAGACTTAAGAATATCTTCTGTTTTTCCAAAATTTGCACCTATTAATGTATTGACCATATAAGTCCTACCCCTCTCTAAGGGTTGGTCGGGAGTAAAGATTAAACTGTCTCCAGAGATACTGATTTTTCCCTTCACTTCTTTTTCAAGACTATCTAATTTGGATTCGAAAACTTGCATAATTAAATTTTCTTTTTCTTTGAGCTGCCTTACCTGATAAAGCTCTGCCTCGCCCAAATTAGTGACTACAATTTTAGTACTATCACTTGAAAACTCAATCTGAGCAGACCGATCTGCCTTGCATGCAGCAAACATTAGGAATATAGAAGCGAATATCTTAAATTTATTCATTTAACAAATATAGCTTATGAAACTTATTCTAGAAGTATTATTAATGGGGCTTGCCTTGTATATTGGAGCACGTATTGTTCCTGGCGTATATGTTGATGGATATGGAAGCGCCATAATTGCATCTTTGCTTATAGCCTTGGCAAATGCAACTATTGGGTTGGTCTTACGTTTTTTTACCTTTCCGCTAAACCTCCTTACCCTAGGGTTGGTTTCTTTTATCATTTCTATTTTAATGATATTACTGGTAGATAGCATGATGACCAGTTTTAACACCAACGGTTTCTTATCTGCAACAGTACTTGCAATTGTGGTAACGTTTGTGAAGATAGTATTAGATGCTATTTTTGGTATGAACCGCGAATAATTTATGCGCCCTCATTTAGAAAAGGGCGCATAAATTATAAATAAGCTTAACCCAATATACTACGACTGATTACAACCTTCTGTATCTCGGAGGTTCCTTCATAAATTTGCGTAATTTTAGCGTCACGCATCAATCTCTCTACATGGTATTCTTTAACGTAACCATAGCCGCCATGCACCTGAACAGCTTCAACTGTTACATCCATGGCTACTTTACTGGCATATACTTTAGCCATTGCTGCTTCTAACGCATAAGGTTTTCCTTGATCTTTAAGCCAAGCCGCTTTATAAACTAACATTCTTGCCGCCTCTATTTCAGTTGCCATATCTGCCAACTTAAAAGCGATAGCTTGGTGATCTGCAATAGGTTTACCAAATGCTTTTCTTTCTTTAGCATAAGCCAGCGCAAGCTCATAAGCTCCGGCTGCAATACCTAAAGCTTGTGCTGCGATGCCTATTCTTCCTCCCTCTAATGTTTTCATGGCGAATTTAAAGCCAAAGCCATCTTCTCCAATCCTGTTTTCTTTTGGAACTTTAACATCGTTAAACATCAAAGAATGCGTATCAGACCCTCTAATACCCAATTTATTTTCTTTTGGACCAACAGTAAATCCCGGCATCCCTTTCTCTACTATAAAAGCATTAATTCCTTTATGTTTTAGTTCAGGATGGGTTTGCGCAATTACCAAGTAATAGCTCGCGTTACTACCATTGGTGATCCAGTTCTTGGTTCCATTTAAAAGGTAGTAATCTCCTTTATCTTCGGCTGTTGTTCGCTGCGATGTTGCATCAGAACCAGCTTCAGGCTCAGAAAGGCAAAATGCGCCTATCTTTTCTCCCGATGCCAAAGGTTTAAGGTATTTTTCTTTTTGTTCTTCAGTTCCATACTGCTCTAAGCCGTAACATACCAAAGAGTTATTCACAGAAACAACCACAGAAGCCGAAGCATCAATTTTAGAGAGTTCTTCCATTACAAGAACGTAAGAAAGCGCATCCATGCCAGATCCGTTGTATTTTGGATCAACCATCACGCCTAGAAACCCAAGCTCTCCAAGTTTTTTAATTTGCTCTGCAGGAAATTTTTGATGTTCGTCTCTTTCAATAACACCAGGCTTTAATTCGTTTTGTGCGAAATCTCTAGCAGCCTGCTTTATCATCAGTTGTTCTTCACTTAACTCAAAATTCATAACTATAATCTACAATTGGTTAATTTTTCCAAATTTAGTGTTTCTTGTTTAAAATACTATGCAACCATAATATTTTAAGTAAAGATAGCGCGACAATACCCCCTAAGTTGTTAACCTAGGGCATACAAAGGGAATACAAANNACCGTTGTTCTTAATTTACAAAGACTGGCTTAATGAGAATATTATTTTAACAGGCGGTTATTATCGTCAGGGAAAACAAGAATAGGTTTATATTGCTTTGCTTGTTCAATAGGCATAGCAGCATAAGACATAATTATAAGAATATCGCCAACCTGAACTTTACGTGCAGTAGCTCCATTTAGGCAAACAATTCCAGTTCCTCTTTCTCCTTTTATGGCATAAGTCTCAAATCTCTCCCCGTTATTGTTGTTAACGATCTGAAGTTTTTCGTTAGGGATAATATTAGCTGCATCAAGCAAATCTTCATCGATCGTAATACTTCCTACATAATTCAATTCAGCCTGTGTTACCTTTACGCGGTGAATTTTAGACTTTAATACTTCAATAATCATACTGCAAAGTTAATAATAATGTTTGGGCACATTGTTAAATTTTAGTAAACCTTTGGGCCTTAATTGATAATCATATTATCTATTAAGCGTGTTTCCCCAACTTTTGCAGCCACAAGCACAACAGCATTTTTTAGCACCTTTTGTTTAAGGGGATGCAATGTATCGCCATCGGCTATAGTTAGATAATCAAGTTCAACATGCTCTGTGGTCGTGATCATTTGTTTTGCTTGTTCAAGCAGAGCATCAAGCTCTAATGCACCATAGTTATCTTTAATATATTGTAGCGCCCTGCTTAGCACCAATGCATTGTTTCTATCTCGCTCACTTAGATGTACATTTCTTGAGCTCATGGCCAACCCTTCTTTTTCTCTGATGATAGGACATGTTATAATCTTAACCGGCAGGTTAAGTTTCTGAACCATTGTTTTGATCATGAGCACCTGCTGATAGTCTTTCTGGCCAAAAAGAGCAATATCTGGTTCTACAACTCTAAAAAGCTTATAAACAATCTGGGTTACACCTTGGTAATGTCCTTTCCTAAATTCTCCTTCAAGTAGAAATTCTGCTTCGCCTAAATCGATATACCAATCTTCAGGGTTTGGAAAATTGGGGTACATCTCCTTTACAGAAGGCATAAAAACCACATCGCATCCTGCTTTTTTTAACATGTTAATATCATGCTCAAGCGGACGGGGATATTTTTCAAGATCTTTGGGATCTGTAAATTGTGTGGGATTTACAAAAATGCTGCATACAACGATGTCTGCTTCCTTTTTGGCTTCGTTTATTAAGGAGATATGTCCATCATGCAATGCGCCCATTGTGGGCACTAAAGCAACGGTACTTGCCGCTTTTTTAAGTTTATCCAGCGACTCTTTTAGCGCTGCTTTGGTTTGTGTTACTTCCAACTCTTGCTCAGGTTAAATAGGGTGCTAAATTGGTTATTTCTATAAAAACTACAAAGCCTATTGCCTATTTTATTGATAAATATTAATATAATTCGTACCTTTGCACCTTGATAATCTTTAAATTAACAATAATTTAAAATACATTAATATGGAGATGGCAAAAACGAAGCTACTGATTGTTACCCACGAAATGGCGCCTTTCCTCGAACTTAGCAAGATTTCAGAAATCACCCGTCAACTACCCCAAGCAATGCAAGATAAAGGGTTTGAAATCCGCATCTTGATGCCAAGGTTTGGTAACATCAATGAAAGGAGAAACAGATTACACGAGGTAATTCGTTTATCGGGAATGAATATCATAATAGACGACAATGATAATCCTTTAATTATAAAAGTAGCGTCAATACCTGCAGCTCGCATGCAAGTTTATTTTCTGGATAATGAAGATTATTTCCAGCGTAAACACGTGTTCAGGGATAAGGATAACGCATTTTTTGATGACAACGATGAGCGTTCTATTTTCTTTTGCAAAGGTGCGTTAGAAACCGTTAAGAAGTTAGGCTGGTCGCCAGATATTGTACACTGCCATGGCTGGATGTCTGCTTTGGTACCTGCATACATCAAGACAACTTACAAACACGATCCTGCTTTTAAGAATTCTAAGGTAATCTATTCTGTTTACGAGAATTGCTTTTCGGAAAAAATGGACGAGCGGTTAGCTAAAAAAGCAGTTATGAGCAATATGACAGAGGCAGATACCAAGCCGTTTATAGATGCTGATTGTAATGCTATGCACATTGGGGCTATAACATATTCTGATGCAGTAGTTTTAGCTGACGAGAATATTGATAATGCGGTGTTAAAATTTGTTAAAGATTCGAATAAACCAACTTTAGCCACTAACTTGACCCAAGATTATGATAATTTCTTCAATTTTTATGAGGAAATTACAAGCGAAGAATTGGTATCAATTGCATAAAATAGCATTACTTAATATATGAAATTTTTAAAAATAGACTTATTAACCTTGTTAGTAAGTCTTTTTGTTTTCTCTTCTTGTCAAAATACTTCCACAATTGGTTTAGAAGTTGACCCCAGCGCAAAAATTAACGGGGAGCTGATAGATACAGCTACAATCAATTCAAGAACGATAAAAGAAGATGATGTTCCTACTTACTCAACAAGTAATTTCTTAACTAGATATCCTTTAGGTTCTTTAACAGATCCTATTTTTGGAACTACAGATGCCAGTTTGGCTTTTAGCGTAAACTTACCAAATGATGCCTATAGTTTTGGCACAAGCGCTATTTTAGATTCAGCCGTTCTGGTTTTGAATTATGATAAAGAGTTCTATGGAGATAGTACATCAACTTATAGCTTGGATGTTCATCAGCTAAACAATAATCTCACAAAAGAAAACTCTTACCTAAGCTCTAAGAGTTACTCAAAATCTGCTACATCCATAGGTAATTATACAGGAAAGGTTTTTCCTACTACACCTTATAAAGTTACCGATGTTGTAACCGGGGGGCCAGATACGCTACGCAGTGTTTCTCCTCAAATTAGGATAAAGCTTGATAAAACTTTCATTACCAACAATATCGTTATGCTATCCGACGCAAATTTAAAACGTAATACCACTTTTCAAGATTCTTTCAAGGGATTACACGTCGAAGTAAACAAAACGAGTTCGTCTGGTAAAGGAGGAGTGATGTTCTTTAATTTTACTTCTTCATCCGAAACAGGTTTGGTTTTATATTACAAGAAACAATCAGCATCTTCTTCTTCGAGCATAGACACTGTTTCCGTAAAATTTCCAATTAATGCTTCAGCAAGTTCTGCCGTAGCAACAACATTAGCCCATAACTATACAGGAACACCGATAAACACTCAGCTTACTGCAGATTCCAAAACACAGTTTACAGAAACTTATCTACAGCCTTTAAGTGGAGTAAGAAATAAAATATCTTTCCCTTATTTAGCTAAGTTTAAAAACGAAATTGGGAAAATCATTGTAAACCGTGCAGAGTTAGTGATTGATTTAAAATCAGGAACGGATGTATCTCCATTTAAACCGGCACAACGCTTGGCTTTATATAGATATGATATTGCTGGACAACGCAAAAATGTTCCAGATAATGATGCAGGTACAATTTATGAAGGAGGAGATAAAAGAGCTGACCCAAGTGCTTTTGGAGGCTACTTTAATTCCGTAACCAAGCAATATGTATTTGTAATCACTTCATACATTCAAGATCTTTTAGATGGAAAAACAGAAGATTATGGTACTTTTCTAGCACCATCTCCTTCTTCAGAATTTGTTTTTTCTCCACCTTATAGCACGGCGGCTCGTTCTGTAATAGGTGCTTTTAAGAAAAACCCTAGCACAGGAGATAATGTAATGAAGCTAAACATTTATCTTACAAAGATTAAACAGTAATTTTTTCTTTATACAGAGTTTGATATTGTCGCCCTAAAGCATAACTTTAGGGCGATTTTTTTAACCAAAAATAAATAACCAAATGTGTGGAATTGTAGGATATATAGGCTTTAGAGAAGCCTGGCCAATCGTATTGAAAGGGCTGAAGAGATTAGAGTACAGAGGGTACGATAGCGCAGGGATTGCCTTACTTAATAACGGTAATTTAAACATTTACAAAAAAGCGGGAAAAGTTAAAGAATTAGAGAACTACGCCGAAGGCAAGGATATTGCCGGAAGTGTAGCCATGGGACATACCAGATGGGCAACACATGGGGCCCCTTCTGACCGTAATTCTCACCCACATACTTCTAATAATGGCAAGCTTAGCATTATACACAATGGCATTATCGAAAATTACGCTACGATAAAAGAAGAACTCTTGAGCAGAGGCCATCAGTTTACCAGCGAAACAGATACCGAAGTTTTAATTCATCTTGTAGAAGAAATTTACAACAACCACGATATAGACTTGTTCGAAGCGGTAAGATTAGCCTTAAATGAAGTAAATGGTGCTTATGCTATCGTAATTATGGATAAAGAGCAACCTGATCAACTTATTGCCGCAAGAAAAGGTAGCCCCATGGTTATTGGCGTAGGTAAAGGAGAGTACTTCATTGCTTCTGATGCAACCCCAATCGTAGAATATACCAACAATGTAATTTATCTTAATGATAATGAAATAGCCTTGGTAAAAAGAGATAACCTAATTGTAAAGAGGCTTGATAATGTTATTCAAACACCATATGTACAAGAGTTAGAGCTAAAGTTGGAAATGTTAGAGAAGGGCGGCTTTGACCACTTTATGCTTAAAGAAATCTATGAGCAACCTCGATCAATCAAAGACTGCATGAGAGGGCGCATTTATCCTGAAGAAGGAAAAGTACAGTTGGGAGGAATCAAAGATTATGCAGATAAGCTCAAGAATATAGATCGAATCATTATTGTGGCTTGTGGCACATCATGGCATGCTGGCTTAGTAGGTGAATATCTAATTGAGGAATACGCTCGTATCCCGGTAGAAGTAGAATATGCATCGGAGTTCAGGTATCGCAACCCTATCATAACAGAAAAAGATATTGTGATTGCGATTTCACAATCTGGAGAAACTGCCGACACCATGGCTGCCATTGAAATGGCCAAAGAAAAAGGTGCAACCATTTTTGGCGTTTGTAATGTTGTAGGAGCTTCTATTCCAAGAATTACACATGCCGGTGTTTACACCCATGCCGGCCCTGAAATTGGCGTAGCATCTACCAAAGCATTTACGGCACAGGTAACCGTGCTTACGCTGATGGCTTTTTACATGGCTCAGCAAAAAGGAACAATCAGCACCTCAAAGCTCCGTGAGTTGCTTACCGAACTGGATTGTATCCCTGAAAAAATACAAGATGCACTAAAGTCGAATGAGTTGATTAAAACTATCGCCGCCAAGTTCAAAGATTCTAGCAATTGCTTATTTTTAGGGAGGGGTTATGGTTTTCCTGTAGCACTAGAAGGTGCGCTTAAATTAAAAGAGATTTCTTATATACATGCAGAGGGTTATCCAGCAGCAGAGATGAAACACGGACCAATTGCATTGATAGATGAAGAAATGCCTGTTATTTTCATTGCTACTAAAAACTCTTCTTACGAAAAGGTAATCAGCAATATACAAGAAGTTAAAGCCAGAAAAGGTGTTATTATTGCCATTGTAACCGAAGGAGATGTAGAAGTAAAACGAATGGCAGACTACTGCATAGAAATTCCCGAATCTCAAGAAGCGTTCTTACCCTTATTAGCTACCATACCTTTACAACTGCTATCCTATCATATCGCTGTAATGCGAGGCTGCAATGTGGATCAACCCCGAAACCTTGCAAAATCAGTTACCGT
>DDEP01000053.1 GCA_002336465.1 Pedobacter sp. UBA1951 | reverse complement strand
TTTTCAACTTTTTCTATCGCTTCTTTAGATAGTTTTATCTTGATTTGGTTTTTTAATATAAAATCGATTTTTGCGAGGCTTAATTTCTCTGCCCCTACTTCATATACATTCATTTAAATTGTGTTAGATGAGCAAATCTATAAATATTTATCAGGGTTGTCCATTTAAGAAGCCAGAATCTCTATCTGGGTTAAAACATCCTGCTTGGTAACAGGAAAAGGTGCATCATTTACAATGGTAGCATAAACAGAATCGAATAACTCCATATAATTTCCTTTAAGCGATGTAGGCTCGGTAACTTTGCGTTCTCCATTTTCTTCTATTATAGTAATTTTCCCCTCGTCGCCTTTGTTTTCAGTGCCATAAATTTCTGCTGTTGGTTTTATTCCTTTTAACAACTGGCTTTCTTGTACATCCGCATGATTTTTTGAAAAAGAACCTAAAGTACCATTTACTACAAATGCAGGAGGAATATCTGCAACCAACATACTTGCGTGCAAATAAACATTTAACTGATCAGGGTATTGCAAGTGAATAAAAAAGTAATCATCAACCTGAGTATGTTCCCGATTTCGAGATAAGATTTTATAAAAATTAAGCGGCTTACCAAACAAAGCAATGGCCTGATCTAACAAATGAGGTCCTAAGTCATATAAAAGGCCGCTTCCGGGCACGGGATCTTCTTTAAATTTCTTAGGTCCGATATGATTTCTATACCGATCAAATCTAAAATAAACATCAGTTAATTTGCCCAGTTGTCCGCTTTCTATAATTTGCTTGGTTAGTTTAAACCCACTGTCATACCTCCGGTTTTGGTAAACCATTATTTTTTTACCCTGCTTTTCTGCCAGTTCAAAAAGCGATTGAGCTTCGTTAGGTGTAATGGCAAAAGGTTTCTCTACCAACACATGTTTACCCGCAAGCAACGCAGCTTTAGCATAGTCAAAATGTGTATAATTAGGTGTATTTACAATGATTAAATCTAGATTTTCATCTTCGATCAAGTCATCAATCTTATCATAACTGGTTACTTCTGGATAAATTTGTTGAGCTTGCTTTTGGTTTCGCTCTGTTATTGCCTTAAAAGCAAAACCTTTATGTGCTTCTATAAAAGGTGCGTGAAACACTTTACCTGACATGCCAAACGACAATAAACCTGTATTGATTACCTTAGCCATAGAACAAAGCTAAAAATTTGACCTATATGTGGTTTAAATTTTAACAACAAAAAGACTGAAGCAGTATATTTGCCCTTATGAAACCTTCAGAAATTAACAGTAAATGGAAGCAGTTACAAAGTAAAATAGCTAACGAATTTGATTCTGAAATTCCAGACTTAAAGGTTATTCTTTTTTTAATTGGTGTACAAGAATTAGGTAAAGGCCCTAAAAAGTATAGCAAAAGGCAAAAAGAAGAGCTGATGCATATTGCTACCTGCAGGTTATTAAGTGAAATGGGGTTCTATGAACTGGAAGGACTTGATCAAGATGGTTGGCCGCACTGGAAACTGATCAAAAAGATACCGGCTTATACTGGCCTCGAGCAAGAGATGCTCTTAAAATCTTTAGCAATAAATTACTTTGCCGACATTTACGAATAACCGTATCTTATAAATGAAAAAACCCGGAATATTCCGGGTTTTTCATGTTTTTAATAGATAGATATTATGTTTTAACCTGCTTTTTGTGCAGCTTCTTTTTTCAATTCGTCGTTAGCAACGATTACGATTTCAACTCTACGGTTAGCAGCTCTTCCAGCTTCAGTAGAATTATCAGCAATTGGATCTGAAAATCCTCTTCCTTCTGTTACTAAACGTGATGAAGGAACACCTTGCGATACTGCATAAGCTTTAACCGCAGCAGCTCTTTTCTCTGAAACCGTTTGGTTTACCGCAGCAGTACCTATGTTGTCCGTATGACCAATCACTTTTACATCAGTACCCGGATATTGATTTAATGAAGCAGCTAAAGTCTGAATATTTTTCTTAGCCTCATCTTTAAGATCAGTTTTGTTAAAATCGAAAAGGATACCACTATCAAACCTAACAATAATTCCTTCGCCTTCTCTGATCACTTCTGCTCCTGGAATAGCTGTCTGGATTTCTGCAGCTTGTTTATCCATTCTTTTACCAATAAAACCACCAGCGGTACCACCTACAGCTGCACCAATAACAGCACCTACAGCTGTGTTACCAGCTTTTTTGCCTATTAAAGCGCCAATTACTCCACCAGCCGCAGCACCAATACCTGCTCCTTTTTGTGTATTATTTAAGCTGTCGCAACTTTGAAATAACATTGCTCCTACCGATAGGGCTACTGCTAATGTTGCTGTTTTAAATTTTGAAATCACCATCTTTTTGTACTTTATAATTAGTTTATTATGTGGCTATCTATTCAAACCTGATGCCAAAAATTAATCTGCCCGCCTGTTAACATCAAAAAATATTGAATTAAAATGTGTTATGATTAATTTTTACCGACATATTTTAATTCTTTTACCATAATTACAAAATCAGATAGGTAAGTTCATTACTCATTTTTACCACCTCACTGACCATAATTTTGTACAATTATGCAGAAAAATAGCTCTCTAGTTCTTTTAATGAATTCTCATTTGTATGGAAATCCTTGATTACCTTTCCTTTTTCAAGGAGTATGATCCTATCGCATACATCTGTAACATGATTTAAATCATGACTTGATATCAATCCAGTAAAACCTCTACGCTCTTTTAATTTTTTGATAATGCTTTTCAGTCTTATCTGTGTACTGGGATCTAAGTTTGCAAAAGGCTCGTCTAAAATCAAAAGCTCAGGTTCCTGCATCAATGCAGCTACAATACCCACTTTGTTTTGGTTACCTTTTGAAAAATCCCTGATATATTTACCCCTGCCCAAAATTTCGCCATTAAAAAAATCTGTATAGCTATTTAAACAATCGGCCACGTGGGCTTCGTTAAATCCATTTAAGCTGCCTATAAACTTAAAATATTCTTCAGGCGTGAGATAGTCTATCAAAAAACCTTCATCTAAATACGAAGCAGTATAGTTTTTCCACTGTGTATCTTTAGCTACATTCTGATCTTTTGATAAAACCTCGCCTGCATCAGGTCTGATCAAATCTAATATCATCCTAAAAAGCGTGGTTTTTCCAGCCCCGTTATTTCCTACTAGGCCAATAACCTCTCCTGCTTTAATTTCAAGATGATCAATATCTACTGCCAAACGCTGGGCATATACTTTTTTTAAATCTCTTATTGTTAACATAGTCTTATTCTCTAAAGCCTTCGGCTATTTTATATTTTTCTTTTTCAAATCTTTTTACAATAATATCTATAAAGAAATTTCTCAGCAGCAACGCTGTTAATCCAAAGATACCTAGTGCCAGCAGCCCCCAATAAGGCTGATTGATCATACCAAAAGGCACATAAATCACAAATGGCAATAATAATAGGGGGAAAGCCAAGATCCACTGGGTTGCCCCTACTCCTTGCCAATTAAAACTAGCTGACTTTGTAATATCAAGACGTTTACGATTAAACGTAGCGATGTACAGCACCAGAGTTGCACCAAAGCCAATATTAAAAAAGTAAGCGGCTAGGTGTATGAACAATATCTTATAACTGATCACCACATAAAAACTCGATAGAATGGTAATAATGGTAGAACTTAAGGTAAAAAGCAGGTATTTAGCCTTGATAAAATCGCGGTGATCTATCTTGTTAACCAGTAGTCCATCGAAATGGGCACTCTGCCAAGCAAACATGAACTGACCGTAGTTTACCAATGTGATGCCTGTCATAAAAACTGCGGCAAAAAGCATTTTCCCGAACTCATTATTCGCTAATAATTTTTCCCTGTAAAAGAAAAAGCCGTACAATAAAAATAATATGCTCATAAAAAAAGCTGTACGTGAACGCTTATGCCTTAAAATAAGTTTAAGTTCCAAAGCCGCCAATTCTCCAACTCTACCAAAACGATTAAAGAAAACATAATCTGTACTTACTTTTTTCTGCTCTTTTGAACCAAGTTCTTCTGTATAAAGGTTTGCACTTAAAAATAGACTGTTAAGCCTGAACATTGCAAAAGCAATTACTGCTAAAATGATGGATAGATAAGGATGTAAAGCTATACTTGTAAATAAGGTATTAGATAAACTACGTATAGATACAATATGGTAATAATCCAGTCCCATTAGTAAAAATACTGCAAGGAGTATTGCACCAAAATAAGCGATGTTATTAATCGATTTCCTTTTAATATACAGGATCAGGAAATTGTTGAATAGGGTTAAGCTTAAAATAGCACATACATAGCCTGCCACAGTTGCCACTCCATAAAATGAGGGAATACGGGTAAGTACAAAAGGCAAGAAAATAAAAAGGGGTAAAAAATTAAAGAAATTAATAAGTGCCCTGACATTTAGAAAATTAACAATAGTTGTTCTCTTTATCTTAAGATGTAAATAAGGCACTATGCTTAATGTTGGCAATTCTTGCAATTGTATGCGCATGGCTATATCTAACATAAAATAATAGAGGATGAGCCCGTTAAAGGCTTCTATGAGGTTTACCTTAGGTAAGGTCTTTTCCAGTAGTACCGGCATGAGAAACCCTATACCTATGGCTACGGCTAAAAGGTACAGCATAAAAAGTCCCAAAATAATCTGTACGATAATACTTGACCCTTTGTTGCGGCTGCGCCAAAAAGATTTCCATTGATGGTTTAAGAAAGTTGATATCATATGTGTTTTTAGTATTGGTATTTATTTCCCCAGTTTTGTTTCAGTTTTTCTCTTAATTTTTCTTCGGCAGCATTTTTACCCGGATCATAAAGTTTTGTTCCACTTAAATTTTCAGGCATAAATTCTTGTTCTATAAAATTACCATCGTAAGCATGAGCATACTTATATTCTTTACCATAACCTATATTTTTCATCAATTTAGTTGGCGCATTTCTTAAATGTAAAGGCACAGGCAAATCTCCGGTTTGTTTTACAAGCATCTGTGCTTTATTGATGGCTTCATAAGCTGCATTGCTTTTTACCGATGATGCCATATAGGTTACGCATTGTGCCAATATGATACGTGCTTCTGGGTAGCCGATTACGTTTACAGCCTGAAAACAGTTATTGGCCAGTAGCAAGGCATTAGGGTTTGCATTGCCTATATCTTCAGAGGCCAATATTAATAATCTTCTCGCGATAAAAGAGGGATCTTCTCCACCTTCTATCATGCGGGCAAGCCAATACACCGCTGCGTTGGGATCGCTTCCTCTTATTGACTTTATAAATGCCGAGATAATATCATAGTGCTGTTCTCCCGCTTTATCATAAAGCGCCATATTCTGCTGTGCATGTGCCAAAACATTCTCATTGGTAAGCTCTATTACATCTCCACCTATACCATTTATGGCTATTTCTAATACATTCAAAAGCCGTCGAGCATCTCCTCCACTAAGGCGGATCAAAGCTTCATGTTCTTTTATGGTAATCTTTTTAGTAGAAAGGACTTCATCTTTTTGGATAGCAGTATTCAACAAACCTACCAACTCATCTTCAGACAAATTTTGTAAAATATATACTTGGCATCTGGATAGCAAAGCCGAGATAACTTCAAAACTTGGATTTTCTGTAGTTGCACCTATCAACGTAACCAAGCCACGTTCAACAGCGCCCAGCAAACTATCTTGTTGCGATTTACTAAAACGATGAATCTCATCTATGAACAGAATGGGCTGCCCCATAAAGCTGTCTTTTAAAGCAGCGGCCTTATCTATAACTTCTCTTACTTCTTTCACACCCGAGTTGATGGCACTCAGATTAAAGAAAGGTCGGTCTAGGCTATGAGAAATGATTGTAGCTAAGGTTGTTTTTCCTACTCCTGGAGGTCCCCAAAATATCATAGAGGGAATGCGCCCGCTTTCTATCGCTTTTCTCAGCACGGCATCTTTACCTACTAAATGCTTCTGGCCTACATATTCGTCCAGATTCTGAGGGCGCATACGTTCGGCTAAAGGTGGAATATTTTGCATAGTTAAAACTATGCAAAATATTTTAGTTCGGTTTAGATTATTTACACAACTTATCAACTATTTAAACTCATTATACTGGATTCAAGCTTACAAATAAAGCTCTATCTAGGTAGCAGTTCTTTACTATCCTTTTCAAAAGAATTAAATATATCTATGAAGTAATTAATACCTTTTAGCTTTATAAGTTCGATACTTTTAGTGATTTCTTTTAGAGGTTCATGCACATCCTTATTTCCGTTATAGATAAAAATTATTTTGATAAGTTTGCTGTTCTTCTCTTTATCTAACGCAGGTGAAAATGAAAAGGGTATGTACTTAAGCTTTTTATCATAAAAGCGCAAAATGGTATGAGGTCCTTTATCTTCATCCTTAAAAAAATAAGTCTCTTTTAATACATTTTTATGTTTTTCTATTTTGGATGGCTCCCCTAAATCTTCAGCAAACATCTCTAGAACAGAAGGCTGTATAGAAAGTGCTGTTAGAAGAGAATCTAAAGAAAATATTCTTCCTGCCCCTTTTCTTATTTCCTGATATTCTAAACCTTTTGTTTGCCCATTTTTAACAACAAAATAGGAGTATACCGTATCTACAGGTTTTACTTTATTGATAATTGTGCCATTTTCTTGGATCGTATCAAATATTTCTAGTTTAACTTCAGGCACTTCGTACAGCGTACAGTTTTTGAAATAAAGGATTTTAAAATTATGCTCATTAGCATCAGTTAAACCATCAGGGTATAAAGCCTTATAACTAAACTTACAGCTTATAGCATTTAATTGTAAATCAACTTTCTCCTGCAAGTAAGCAACGACAAACCAACCGCATAAAAGATAAAGGATCGTGGAATTTCCTCTGATCAAAAAAACCATTAGAACTAATACACAACTAAGAGAAATTAAAGACATTAAGGTTAAATTATAGACCTAAAGAATTTGTTACAACAAGGCAAGTTTCAACTTATTTTTCAACTACCTTTCATCTTCTCAAATCTTTCAAAAAAGCTCAATAAATTTTCTTTATTAGTTATTTTCATTGGTTTTATCTCATCAACTACTTCCGTTTTATTAACAATCCGTTGTTTAGAATTATTATTCTCATCAAAATAGAATTGAACCAATTTTGTTTTATACAATTTACTTTTCTTTTGTTTATCCAATGAGGGAGAAAATGA
>DDEP01000009.1:7480-18370 GCA_002336465.1 Pedobacter sp. UBA1951 | reverse complement strand
ATATAAAATACTGTGGGTCTTATAAAAAAACTACTGATGAGATGGAAATGCTTATCAAATCTCTTAAAAATGCTGTTTATCTTCGTTTATAAATAAGCAACTGTCTCTCCTTATTTTTTATTAGTAAGTAATTTAAAAAGTAGATTTTATGAACGAACAAAAAAGAATTTCAGAAGTGATTGGTTTATGGAAAACTGACAAAAAACAGTATGTAAAAAAATCAAGCTTTTCTATCTATGCGCTTTTGATTGAAAATCATTTATTGCCCGAATTTGGAGACTTGTATGATATTGAAGAGGCAAATGTACAGGCTTTTGTATTAAAAAAACTAGACGAAGGGCTGAGTCAGAAAACAATTAAGGACATTTTAATTGTTTTAAAAATGGTGCTAAAGTTTGGCGCTAAGAATAAATGGCTTGAAAGCAGACCTTTGGAAATTAGATTTCCAACACAGAGAGAGCAAGGTAAAATTGAAGTATTGAGCCGATCAAATCAAAGAAAGATTATGCAGCACATCAAAGAGCATTTTACATTCAAAAATTTAGGAGTCTATATATGTCTGAGTGCAGGTATGCGAATAGGAGAGATATGCGCACTTACTTGGGGAGATATAGATGCCGATGCTGAAGTTATAAGAATCAGAAGAACTTTGCAACGAATCTATATAATAGAGGAGAGCGCTCGTAAAACGGAGCTTATATTGGATACTCCTAAAACAAAAAACTCAAATAGGGATATTCCTATGAGCAGCGATTTATTGAAGATGTTGAAGCCGATTAAAAAAATCATTAATAATTCTTTTTTTGTACTTAGCAATAGCTCAAGACCTACCGAGCCGAGAACTTATATGAATTACTATAAAAACTTTATGAAAGAATTAGGAATGCCGAATTTGAAATTCCATGGATTGAGGCATAGTTTCGCTACAAGATGTATAGAAAGTAAGTGCGATTACAAAACCGTGAGTGCTTTGCTGGGACACTCTAATATTAGTACAACTTTAAATTTATATGTACATCCTAATTTAGAGCAAAAGAAAAAGTGCATCGACCAAATGCTGAGAAACTTAAAATAATTACTTGTTTTACTTTCATGTAAAAAGGATTCAGAGCTTTGTCAATATTTTATAAATTAGATAAAGCTCTTACCATTGCCAACAGGTTTTTATTTGTCTATAAGCGTAAGAGAAGAAATTTTATTTTAGATAAATGGGGGTGAAACTTTTGATTTTATCCTTGTCTCCTTTATTTCCTGTGTTAAAAAATGTTAAATAAAATTTGTGTTACATCTCGAATGTATTTATATTAGCATTTAATTAATTATTAACTAACCTAAATTTTATTAATTTATGAAAAAACTTCTACAAAGTTTGTTCATTCTTTTGTTCGTGGCCAGTGCTGCCATGGCGCAGGAAAGAACAATCACTGGTACGGTTTCATCACAAGACGATGGTTTGCCATTACCTGGGGTGGGCGTAAAAGTAAAAGGGAGCTCAACAGGTGTTTCTACAGACGCTAGTGGTAAGTACTCAATTCGAGTAAATTCAGGAGCAACTTTGGTTTTTACGTCAATTGGATTTGCTTCTAAAGAAGTTGTTGTGGGTACCAGAACAACAATAAGTGTTCAACTTTCTTCAGAGTCTAGAGCATTAGATGAAGTTGTAATTCAAGTTCCTTATGGCACCGTAAAAAAATCTGCTTTTACTGGTTCTGAGATTACTGTAGGTTCTGCAGAATTGAGCAAAACTCAATTAACATCAGTAACTAGGGCTTTAGAAGGTCGTGTTTCTGGTATTGTTGCAACCAATGGGGGCGGTCAGCCTGGAGCCGGAGCAAGTGTTAGGGTTCGTGGAGTTACTTCTGTAAATGCAGGTAACTCACCTTTGTATGTTGTAGATGGTGCTGTTTACAATGGTTCTATTTCGGCATTAAACAATGATGACATTGAAAATATTACTGTGCTGAAAGATGCAGCTGCCACATCTCTGTACGGAGCAAGAGCCGCTGCTGGGGTAATTATGATACAGACTAAGCAAGGCAAGAAAGGTGAGGCATCAATTAAGGCCAATATTCGTACTGGTATGATGAATAGAGGTATCCCTCAATATGATCTAATTAGTACTAAAGATTATTATGAAATGATGTGGGAGGCTACTAGAAATAGACTACAATATGCCTCTGGTCAAACTCCAACGGTAGCTGGTCAGAATGCATCGGCTCAATTAACAGGGGCTAGTGGTTTGGTTTATAATGCATATAATGTTCCTGGAAACCAATTGGTGGATCCTGTAACGGGTAAATTAAATCCAAACGCAAAGTTATTGTGGGATGACAATTGGAATGACGTTTTGTTTCAAGATGCATTAAGACAAGATTATAATGTAAGTATCAGTGGTGCGAGCGATAAAAGTGATTATTATATTTCTGGAGGTTACCTAAATGAAGAAGGGGTTACGAAATTTACAGAATATAATAGATATAACTTAAGAGTTAATGTTAATACTCAGGCAAGACCTTGGCTAAAAAGCGGACTTAGTATGGACGCGGCAAGATCTTATCAAAGAAATAACGTAAATGGTGGAACTGCAACCACCAATCCATTCTATTATTCTACAATGATGGGCCCAATTTATCCAGTTTGGCAACGTGACGCTAGTGGTAATTTTGTAACTGATTTGGCTACTGGCAAACCAGCGTTAGATTGGGGAGTAGCTAGTCAAATGGGTGCTCGTCCGTATGCGCCAAATTCAAATTTATTAGGCTCTTTGGATTTAGACGACAGGAGTTCTAGAGTAATAAATGTAAATACAAATACTTATTTGGAGGCAACATTCTTAAAGGATTTCAAATTTAGACCTAGTTTTTCAGCTACATTATATGATGCAAATGGAACTACTTTTCAGAATTCTTTATATGGAGATGCATTTAATGTTGCTGGTCGTTCTACGAAGTCTAATAGCCGTCAGTTTACTTATACCTTTAATCAAGTGCTCTCATATGCTAAGACAATTAATGAGGACCATAGAATTTCGGTATTAGCGGGTCATGAAAGCTATGCTTTTAAAACAAATGGTGTGAGCGCCACGAGAACAGGATTTCCTTTTCCTGGAAACTCAGAGCTAGCTCCTGCGGCCGTAGCAGAAGCTTCGTCATCTTCAGAAGACAATCATAAAATTGAGAGTTATTTTTCAAAGGTAGATTACGAGTTCCAATCTAAATATTATTTATCTGGTAGCTTTAGAAGAGATGCTTCTTCTAGATTTTATGCAGATTCTAGATGGGGTAATTTCTTCTCTGTAGGTGCTGCTTGGAGAATTTCTCAAGAGAGCTTCTTGAAAGGTGTAAGTTGGATTAATGAATTGAAACTAAGAGCAAATTATGGTGAAGTTGGTAATGAGGATTTGGGAAGTGACTGGTATGCTTGGCAAGCTCTTTATGATTTAGGGTGGAACAACGTAGGTTATCCAGGAGCCACAGTATTAAGTTTACCAAACTACACTTTAAGTTGGGAAAAAAATGCCTCTACAAATATTGGTATCGATTTTTCATTGTTCAAAAATCGCTTACAGGGTAGCATAGAGTGGTATAATAAAATTTCTGATAATTTATTGTTTAATGTACCACTTGCTCCTTCAACAGGTATTACATCTATAAATGATAACGTTGGTGCAATGTTTAACAGAGGATTAGATGTTAATTTAGGCTATGAAGCGGTTAAGCAGGATAAATTTGGATGGAGAGTAGATTTGAACTTAACACATTTTAAAAACCAAATCACAAAACTTCCTCAGACCGAAATTATTTCTGGAACTAAAAAAATGATGGTAGGAAAATCTATCTATGATTTTTGGATCAAGGAATATGCAGGTGTAGATCCAGCTACTGGTTTAGCACTTTTCTATCAAGATGTTTTAGGTACTGATGGCTTACCTACGGGAGCGCGTACAACAACTTCTAATTTTTCAACTGGTAGTTTCTATTATCATGGTTCAGCCATTCCTGATTTAACAGGAGGTATTAGCAACTCTTTCCGTTATGGTAACTTAGATTTATCATTCATGTTTACTTTCCAATTAGGAGGTACTTTCTATGATAGTAATTATGCGACTTTAATGCATGTAGGTTCTTATGGATCTAATTGGCATAAAGACATCTTAAATAGATGGACTACACCAGGCCAAGTTACAGATATCCCAAGGGTTCAAAATGCTTTAGCTAACCAGTCAGGGGCTTCTACAAGGTATTTATTCGATGCAGATTATCTGAATTTGAAAAATATCACCTTAGGCTATACTTTGCCAAAAAACTGGGTAAATTCTGTTGGGATTAAGAATGCTAGATTAGTTGGGAATGTAGATAATGTGTATTTATGGCAAAAAGGTAAAAAAGGAATGAATCCTCAGGGCTCATTCAACGGTACCACGGATTTTATCTATCCGGTGATGCGCACCTTTACTTTAGGATTAAGTGTTAATTTATAGCCAAATTGTTATAAAAAATGAAAAGAATTTTAAAAAAAGCAAGCCTACTATTAGTCGGTGTAGCAATATTAAGTAGCTGTAAAAAAGAATTCTTAGAGACTAAGCCTACTTCTGCAGTCTCTGAAGAAATTGTTTTTGAAACAGCAGCAGGGGGTCAAGTTGCTTTAGATGGTACTTATAGGTCAATGTACACTAGTTTGACTGACCATGGTAACTTTGGCCAAAAATCATATGAGATTGTTTCTGATTTGTTAGGAAATGACATAGTTGTTCATGCGCAAGGTTATGGATGGTTTAATTCTGACTATCAGTATACGTCCATTTCAACAGCAACGGCCTCAAGTCGTTCAGACAGGGTATGGTATTATTACTATAGAACAATTAATAATGCTAATATCATTATTAAAAGAATAGATGAAGCATCAGGTACTCAAACTCAAAAAGACTATATCAAAGGACAAGCATTGGCCCTGAGAGCTTATTCATATTTTTATCTAATCAACTTTTTTCAACAGACCTATAAAGGTAATGAATCTAAACCCGGAGTTCCTCTTTATTTAGAGCCTACTCGGGACGGAAAGCCTCGCGGAACTGTTCAACAAGTTTATACTCAAATTATAGCTGATTTAAAAGCGGCTGAAACATTATTGACAGGTAAAACTCGTATCCATAAATCACACATTAATGTAAATACCGTTCAAGGTATTATGGCTCGTGTAGCATTGCAAATGGAAGATTGGCCTACGGCTAGAGATTATGCTAGAAAAGCAAGAGGAACGATCGCTCCAATGAGTACTGCGACTTTTACATCTGGATTTAATGCTATTGGAAATACAGAATGGTTATGGGGTCTTGAAGTAAATGTGGAACAAGCAACCATTTATGCATCTTATTTTTCACATATGGATAATACAGCTTCTGGTTATGCAGGGTTAGGTAGTTTCAAAAAAATAACCAAGGCACTATATGATCAAATTCCTACAGGTGATGTTAGAAAAGATGTAATTAAAGCGCCGGGTTCAACTATTTATCCAGGTGTTCCAGATTATGCCTTTATTAAATTCAGAAAACCAACAGCAGCAACTTGGAATGGAGATTACTTGTTAATGCGTGCTGGCGAAATGTACTTAATAGAGGCAGAAGCTTGTGCAAGAATTGGAGGAGCAGAAGAAACAGCCTCATTAAGTGCTCTAAACACTTTGGTAAAAGCTAGATACCCTGCTTATAACTTTGTTGGTACAGGAACTGCACTGTTAAATGAAATCTTATTACAGCGTAGAATTGAACTTTTTGGTGAAGGTTTTGCATATAACGATATCAAACGTTTGAAACAAGGGTTAAACAGACCTACTGGAACAGATAATCATGGTGGTCCACGCTCTAGTGGAGGCACAAACTTTGATCCTACGGTTTACGTACTTCCTGATGGGTCTCCTAAGTTTTTGATGAGAATTCCTCAGGCTGAGTTAAACAATAATAAATCTTTGACACCAGCTGATCAAAACCCATAAACTAGGTAAATTTAAAAAGGCCTAAGATTTACCTTAGGCCTTTTTTTATGAAAAATCATAAAGATGTTTTCTCTTTTTGTGGTCTAGTCCATTTAAAAAACTCCGTTTTTATTTTTACGTCAAGAATTAATGAGAAGAATAAATTTACTGCTCTTTGTTTCTCTTTTTGCTGTATTTAGTTCCGTTGTGAAGGCACAGCAAAAGGGCACAAAGAACGTTATTAATAGTGTATTTTATAATGGAGTTGAGTACATCTCGCATTCTCCGAAAATTACCGGCTCTGCCTTTTTTCCGAGTAAGGATTATCAAACTGGATCCGTTGTTTATGATAATGTTGTTTATAATGATGTGCAGTTAAAATATGATGCAGTAAAAGATCAGCTAATTACGCCGTATTTTACGGAAACTGCAGATATTACATTGCTACCTGGATATGTTTCAAAATTTTCGATAGGTAGTTTGAATTTTATTTTTCTTAACACAGATAATTTTTCTGGAACAAAAGTCCCTTCAGGATATTTCCAAGAAGTTGTTAATGATAAGGTATCTTTTCTTATTAGGCATAGAAAGACGATAAAAGAGACATCTTCTCTTCGAGATATTACTTCGGCTTTTTTGGATGAAGATGAGTTTTACATCATTAAGAACAATACTTTATATAAGGTATCGAGCAAATCAAGTGTACTCAGCCTTTTTAAAGACAATAAAAAAGAACTTAATAATTTTTTAAAAGAGCAATCAATTAATTTTCAGGATAATCCTGAACTAGCGATTCAAAGACTGGTTCAGAAGTATAATGATTTAATGCGCTAATATGAGGTCAAAATACCCGTGCCTAATTCTCTTTCTTCTGATTTTTGGTTTGCAATCGAAAGCACAAGTCGGAACTGATAAAATTAGCATCCATACCAAAGCGCAAAACCTTGAAGGTTTTGCAAAGCAAATCGAAGCCATTTCAAAATATAGATTCTTTTTCGACCCTAAGATTAACGATAGTCTTTCTATCAATGTTGATGCTACGAATAAGACGTTGCCTGAGATTCTTGATGCGGTATTTGCAAATTCAAAATATAAATATGCGATAGATCAGTCTCATCATATATTTATAACTGAAAATTATCCGATTCAAACTGCATTAGTAGGATTTCGAAATTCTGGAAGCATTTTGAATAGTGAGCTTAATGCCCAAAAGGAAAAGATTGGTAGTGCTGGCAAGGCAGTAAAAGCCTCTTCCGGAACAAGATTATACGAAATTGGTATCCGTTCTGATAAAATTGGTGCTGGAAATGCTACATTAACTGGCTATGTAACCAACTCTTTTAGTGGTGTGCCATTAGCTAATGTAAATATAGTAGTTGATAATTCGAATTTCAAAGCGGTTACAGATCAATATGGTTATTATAACTTAAGCATGCCTAAAGGTAGATATGTCTTAAGATTTTCAGCCGTTGGTGTTACTACCGAACAACGCCAGATGGTATTATTCTCTGATGGATCAATGGATGTGACCATTAAAGACGAAGCTTATAGCTTAAAAGAAGTAAAAATTTCTGGAGATAAGGTAAATAATATTAGCTCTGTAAAAATGGGCGTAGAGAAAATTTCTATAGCAACCATTAAAAAAATTCCTACTGCTTTTGGAGAAACAGATGTTTTGAGAGCAGTTTTGACACTGCCCGGTGTTAAGTCGGCAGGAGAGGCCAGTACTGGCTTTAATGTAAGAGGGGGCTCGACAGATCAAAACCTTATTTTGTTTAGCGATCAAACAATCTATAATCCTTCGCATTTATTTGGTTTTTTCTCTGCCTTTAATGCAGATGCGGTAAAAGATGTAGAGCTATATAAAAATAGCATACCTGTTAAGTTTGGTGGACGTATTTCTTCTGTGTTGGATATTTCTGCCAAAGAAGGAAATAAAAATAAATTTAGTGGTGCTGGAGGTATTGGTTTACTAACGAGTAGGCTGTCATTTGAAGGCCCAATAGATCAAAACACCTCATTTTTAGTAGGAGGTAGAACAACTTATTCTAATTGGCTATTTGATGTGCTGCCTAAAACAGATTACAGTAATAGCAAAGCATCTTTCTACGACGTTAATTTAAATCTGAACCATAAGTTTGGTGAGAAAAACACCTTATACCTAACAGGCTACTTAAGTAACGATAAGTTTAAACTGAATAGTGATACGCTTTATGGATATAACAACAAAAATATCAATCTAAAGTGGAAGCACATTTTTAACAATAAGTTAGTAGGAACTTTTAGCTCTGGATATGATAGTTATGGTTATAATATTGAAAGCGAAGCAAATCCTGTAAGCGCATATGCCCTAACTTTTGGCATTAAGCAATATAATGCCAAGGCTGATCTTACTTATAAACTGAATACGAAACATAATTTGAATATTGGTTTTTCAAGTATCTTTTACAAACTAAATCCTGGTAAGTACTTGCCTGTGGCTCAGTCTAAAGTGAGTGAAGATATTGTAAGACAGGAGCAAGCTCTGGAAAGTGCATTGTATGTTGGCGATAGATTTGATATTAGCGAGGCTTTCTCTTTAGAAGGTGGCGTACGTTTCGTAATCTATAATTATTTAGGCCCGAATGTAATTAGTAAATATGCAGATAATACCGCTATTTCTGAGACTTCTGAAGTAGGACAGGAAGCCTATGGGAATGGAAAAGTTATCAATACCTATAGTGCTCCTGAACTTAGATTATCAGCACGTTATAATTTGTCTAAAAATGCTTCCCTTAAAGCTTCTTATAATTCTCTTAGACAATATGTACATATGTTGTCAAATACGACAGCAATATCGCCTACCGATATTTGGAAATTGAGTGATCCATACATAAAGCCACAAAAAGGTAATCAGATTTCATTAGGATTATATAACAACTTTAAATCAAATAGTATCGAGACTTCAGTAGAGGTTTACTATAAGAATATCGAGAATTTCCTTGATTATAAAAGTGGTGCTAAGCTGATATTAAATCATAACCTGGAGAGAGATGTAATAGGTACCCTTGGAAAGGCCTACGGGGCAGAGTTCATGATAAAGAAATTGACTGGTAAGTTGAATGGATGGATTGGTTACACCTATTCTAAGTCATTGCAAAGAACAGCAATGTCTGTAAATGCTTCTGAGCTGATTAATAGAGGTGATGAATACGTTAGCAATTTTGATAGACCCCATGATGTAACTATGGTTGCAAATTATAGGTTCTCGCATCGTTTTAGCGTTTCTGCCAACTTTACTTATAGTACTGGACGTCCTATTACACTACCTATTGCGAAATATTCATATGCGGGCTCTGAAAGGGTGCTCTATTCTGATAGAAATCAATATAGGATACCAGACTTCTATCGTGGAGACTTAGCTTTTAATATCGAAGGCAATCATAAAATAAAAAAATTGGCACATAGCTCTTGGACTGTAGGGGTTTATAATATTGCAGGAAGACAAAATGCGTATTCTGTTTTTTATAATTCTGAGAACGGTAGAATAAGAGGATACCAGATGTCTATTTTTGGGCAACCAATTCCTTTTGTTAATTATAACTTCAAATTTTAAATAGCTCTAGCATGTATAAGAATATTTTACAGTTTGTTTTAATAATCTTCATTTTTGGTGCTTGTAAGAAACCTTATGAACCGAAAATAGATGAGAATGTTGGTACAATTTTAGTCGTTGAAGGGTTTATAAATACTGGGGTTGGGGCTACAAAATTTGTACTTAGCAAAGCCGCACAGCTTTCAAACAAAGCCACTTTCGTTCCTGAAAATGGAGCTACGGTAAGTGTTGAGAGTTCTGCAGGGGTTTCTCAAACATTATCGGCGCTTGGCAATGGTGTTTATCAAAATACCCAATTGAATATTATTGCTACTCAGAAATATAGATTAAGAATAAAAACCAGTACAGGAAAGGATTATGCTTCAGAATATGTAGAAGTAAAGACTACCCCAAATATAGATCAGGTTACATGGAAGGAAGTTAGTGGTGGCGTGCAGATATCTGCTGATGCACATGACAACCAAAGTAAATCTAGATATTATATGTGGAACTATGAAGAGACATGGTTATTTAGCTCAAATTACGATTCTGACGTGATATACAAAGGATCTGCAATATATGATAGAACACCAGAAGAGTCTGTTTATCGATGCTGGGGAACCAACAGTTCTTCTAGCATTATATTGGGAAATTCTTTAAAATTAGCGGAAGATATCATTAGTAACCAACCTATCGCTATTATCCCTTCTGGCTCAGAAAAACTCGGTATAAGGTATAGCATTTTAGTGAAACAATATGCATTAACGAAACAGGCTTTCGAATATATGGAGACATTAAAAAAGAATACGGAAGAACTTGGGAGTATATTCGGACCATTACCTTCTCAACAAATAAGCAATATCAAAAACCTGAACAATGCAGATGATATTGTTGTAGGCTATGTTTATGCTACCAGTAAGACTGAAAAGAGAATATTTATAGATAATAAGGATATATCATATGTCTGGAGTGTAGTTAAACCAAACTCAGACGTCTGCTTACAAAGCGAAATTCTTCAAACATCTAATCTAGGTCAATATTTTTCTTCTGGTACTTTAGTGCCTACATATAAGATTTATGATCCCAGTGGTGTGGCAGTAATCGGTTATGGTCTTGCACCTAGAATTTGTGTTGATTGCACATTGAGAGGGACTAAAACAATGCCTAGCTTCTGGCAATAATTTTTAAATATTAACGGAGTTTTATCATATGTTAAGAAACATCAGTATAGCGCTATCATTTCTACTTTTAATTTCACCGTGCCTGTCTTTTGGTCAGGGCGCTGCTAAAAAAACGGAAAGTTATGTGGTTGGGGCTTCTCAAAAAATATATGTCCATACAGATAG
>DDEP01000009.1:0-7358 GCA_002336465.1 Pedobacter sp. UBA1951 | reverse complement strand
TATACCGAATCAATGTTGAGCAATCAAGAGCCTAACCTATTTGAAAAGGAAATTAGGATTTTAAATGTTAAAGATGGCCTAAGTCAAGAAGGTAATACTTCGGCGGTAAAATACGATCTGCAATTGTTTCCTGAGGGTGGAGATATTATTGAAGGCGTTGCAACAAAACTTGCATATAAGCTAACTAATTCATTCGGTATCGGTGTAGATTTTGAAGGCGTAATATTGGATGAAGAGGAAAATATTGTTAAAGAAATTAAATCTTTAAAATTTGGGATTGGATCTTCGAGTTTTGCTCCGGTTGAAAATAGACGTTATAAAATTAAAATTTATCTAAAAGATGGAAATATTGTTACCAAAAATATACCTACACCAAGAAAAAGCGGGTATATTTTGAATGTAACACAGCAACCTAATCAATTAAGAGCTAGAGTAATGGCTAGTAAAGATTTGAGTGGAAAAACTGTTTCCATAGTGTTTAATTCTAATAATGGGGTTGAAAAATATCGAGAAAAAGTAACTGTATCGGCCAATGCTCCGAGAGATATATTTGTTCAACTAGATAAATTAGAAGAGGGCATTTCTTTGGTGACCTTATTAGATGATCAAAATGTGCCTGTAGTAGAGCGATTGGTATTTAAACGACCTAAAGAAGTAAACATAGAATTTAATAAAGTAGGCACTTATAGCGAAAGAAATAAGGTAGAAATAGGTCTATCTGCGGTACTGACAAAGGGCTTGAATTCTGATTTATCTGTTTCTGTATATAAGGCCGATACCACTGATTATGAAGATTTAAATATTGATTCTTATTTGTTGCTTTCTTCAGAGTTAAAGGGAAAAATAGAATCTATTGATTATTATCTTTCTACTAATACGCAAGAAACTTCTGATGCGCTAGATAATCTTATGCTGACGCATGGTTGGAGAAGATTAAAAAAAGGTGTTGAAAAAGACTTAAAGCAACCTATTAGTGATTATACCTATTACGGACAGAGAATTTTAGGGAAAGTAAAAACCAAAGATGGAACTCCTGTAGCGGGTGTACTGACTTATCTGTCTGTTCCTGGAAGTGATAGAAAGCTTTTTACCGCCTTAACAGATAAAGATGGCTTAGCAGCTTTTGATGTGAAAAATTATTATGGTTCTGGAGAAGTTATTCTACAGACAGATGATCCAAAACGCTCAGAATATACTATGGAAATCATTAGTCCATTCTATAAAGGGGCCGGCTCATTTATTATTGGAGATCTTGACACAAGAACTATTAATAAAGATAATTATCTTGCTAACGGAATTGCGGTACAAGTTGAAAACTCTTATAGGTTAAGAGAAAAGAACACATTTAGCAGACCTATAAGAGATAGTATTCCTTTTTATTTCAAAGCCGATAAACTCTTTAATTTGGATGACTATACCAGATTTAGAACCATGGAAGAAGTATTAAGGGAATATATTTCAGGTCTAGCCGTTAGAAAAGCCGGAGATAGCTATAGTTTACACCTTTTGGATGCAAATAGGGGTTATCATTTCGATAAACAACCACTGATCTTATTTAATGACGTACCTGTACTCAACACCAATAAAATTATAGCATATGACCCATTGAAAATTAAAAGTATTGAGCTTATCTATAAGCGATATTATTATGGGCCATTAGTTGCCGATGGTATTGTTAATTTTAAGACCTATGATAATGATGCTCCAGCATTAGAATTGGATGCTAAAGCATTGTCAACCTCATATGATGGCTTGCAAATTTCTAGGGAGTTTTACTCGCCAGTTTATGAAATGCCAGAGCAAAAAAATAGTAGAATCCCTGATTTTAGAACCCTGTTATACTGGAATCCTAAGCTAACCACAGATAATGAGGGAAAAGCTACTTTGAAATTTTATACATCCGATAGAAAAGGTACTTTTAAAGTGGTTATAAATGGCATTGGACAAGGTGGAGAACTTGTGAAAGGGGTTACTACGATCAAAGTTCAATAAATTACTTCTTATCTACGCTATATTTTCCAGGGCCTATAAATATTAAACCTAAAAATACAATTCCAAGCTCAATGGCATGTGAAGCTCCAGATAGTCCATCTCCTGTAGAGAAATGCACTAATGCAGCAATGATCATAGTAAATAATAGCAATATATTTACTGGCCTGAAGAACAAGCCCAAGAGCAATAAAAAGCCTCCAAATCCCTCAGAAATAGCAGCCATAAATCCCCAAAACGCAGGAATAAAATCAATACCAATTACTTTCATACTACCACCAATGGCAGCCCACTTATCTGGGCCTCCCATAATTTTGGGTAGTCCATGAGTCATCATCATTATGCCTAAACCTAATCTCAATAAGAGCAGGCCTGTATTACGATATTTACCTAAATTGTCTAAAATAGCCATATGCTTAATATTTAAAGTTTACCTTATTTTTTTCTATACTTAAATTTACAGTTTTACCCAATACCATAGCCCTATTATCGCTTATATGGCCGCTAGGAAAATTAAAACAAACCGGGTAATCATATTCTTTTACCAATTCCCATATTATCTCTTCAGGGCTTTGTCCAAAGGCAATACTTTCTTCTCCAAGTTCATTAAATGCCCCAACTACTAAAGCCTTCAGATCTTTTAATTTTCCATTTCTTTTCAGTGTTCGCATCATGCGATCTATAGCATACTCATGTTCGCCAACATCTTCAATGAATAGGATTTTGTTTTTGTAATCCATCTCAGAAACTGACCCCTCAACAGCTAAAAGTAAGGTTAAATTACCGCCTATTAATTCTCCGCTAACATCACCTTCTCTATTGGTAAAATTACTCAAATAATCATATGCATCAACTTCACCAAAAAGAGCCTTACGTAAACTTTCTAAAGCTTCGGGTGTACTTTCTTCAAAAGTGTATGGCATTTGCCCATGTATGCTTTGAATATTTAAATCTGCATATAAATGTGAAAGCAGCACCGTAATATCGCTAAAGCCTATAATCCATTTAGGATTCACCTTAAATAAGGAGAAGTCCAGTTCATCAATTATGCGGATGGTACCATACCCGCCACGTGCTGCAATAATCGCTTTTACTGATGAATCATCTAAGAATTGTTGCAAATCTTGGGTCCTTTGTTGGTCTGTTCCTGCAAACTGATGATATGATGCCGTTACTGATTGACCTATAACTACTTCCAGTCCCCAGCTTTGAAGTACGCTTATTCCGTAATCAATAGGTTTAGGAAGTTTCTTGGCTGGGCAAACAATTGCAATTTTATCGCCCTTTTTTAAATATGCTGGATGCTTAATCATTTTGAAAACAATATCTTTGCAAAATAAAAAAATAGTTTTGGATAATAATAAATTTAAAAGATATACGGTTACGGCTGCCTTGCCTTATACCAATGGTCCCGTACATATTGGCCACTTGGCAGGGGTATATTTACCTGCTGATACATATGTGCGCTATTTACGTGCCAATAAAAGAGATGTTAAATTTATCTGCGGATCTGATGAGAATGGCGTTCCTATAACACTTAAAGCTAAAAAGGAAGGCGTTACACCACAGGAAATCGTAGATAAGTACCATAAAATCATTGGCGATTCATTTAAAGAATTTGGCATATCTTTCGATATTTATCACCGCACTTCTTCATTAACCCATCACCAAACAGCCGAAGATTTCTTTGAAAAACTATACAATGATGGAGTATTTACCGAAGAAATAACGGAACAATATTATGACGAACAGGCTAAATCCTTTTTAGCTGATAGATACATTACGGGAACTTGTCCTAAATGTGGAAATGAAAACGCTTATGGCGATCAGTGCGAGAGTTGTGGTAGCTCGTTGAATGCCACAGATCTTATCAATCCAAAATCGACATTATCTGGTCAACCACCGGTTTTAAGAGAGACTAAGAACTGGTTTTTACCTCTTGATAAATATGAAGATAAATTACGAGCTTACATAGAAAGCCATAAAGAGTGGCGCCCTAATGTATATGGACAGTGTCAAAGCTGGCTTAATGCTGGTTTACAGCCTAGAGCTATGACCCGCGATTTAGATTGGGGAGTAAAAGTTCCTGTTAAGGGAGCTGATGGAAAAGTTTTGTACGTTTGGTTTGATGCTCCTATAGGTTACATATCAGCCACTAAAGAACTAGCTGAATATGCCAAATTAGGGATATGGAACCCAAAGGCAGAAGAATATTACATTAACCAAAGCACGCTATCTTCTTTTGATTATGAGGATTATTGGAAAAATGAAGAGGCTAAGCTGGTTCATTTTATAGGAAAAGATAATATCGTTTTTCACTGTATTATTTTCCCGGCTATGTTAATGGCACATGGAGGTTATATCCTTGCAGATAATGTACCTGCTAACGAGTTTTTAAACTTAGAAGGACAAAAAATATCAACCTCTAAGAATTGGGCTGTTTGGTTAAATGAATATCTAGAAGACTTTAAAGACAAGCAAGATGTTTTGCGTTATGTTTTAACCGCCACCGCTCCCGAAACAAAAGACAATGATTTTACGTGGAAAGATTTTCAAGCAAGGAACAACAATGAGTTAGTTGCCATCTTAGGCAATTTCATTAACCGTGTGGTAGTTTTAACACATAAATACTTTGATGGCAACGTGCCAACCCTTATGGAGCTCACGGCGCATGATAAAGCGGTCATAGAAGAGCTTAAGTCCTATCCTGATAAGATTAGTGCTTCTATAGAAAATTATCGCTTTAGAGAGGCTTTAATGGACGTTATGAACGTTGCTCGTTTAGGCAATAAGTATTTAGCAGATACAGAGCCATGGAAACTGATTAAAACAGATGAAGACAGAGTACGAACGATTTTAAATATTAGCTTACAGATTGCTGCGAATCTAGAAATTCTGATAGAGCCATTCTTGCCTTTTACCTCTGTTAAATTGAGGCAAATGCTAAACTGTGGTGGCAATAGTTGGATTGATGCAGGATCTATTGATTTATTAAAAAGAGGGCATCGATTAAGCAAGGCAGAGCTTTTGTTTGAAAAAATAGAAGATGAGGCTGTACAGGCACAGGTAGATAGATTAATTCAGAGTAAAACTGCTAACCAACAAATACAAAAAGAAGCTACTCCGGCCAAACCAAACATTGAGTTTGAACAATTCAGTGCAATAGATATCAGGGTAGCAACCATAATTGCTGCAGAGAAGGTAGAAAAAACCAAGAAGTTACTGAAGCTAACTCTAAACACAGGATTAGATGAACGCACAGTGGTTTCGGGTATTGCAGAGCATTATAAGCCTGAAGATATCATAGGGAAACAGGTAAGTATTATCGTGAACTTAGCACCGAGAGAAATCAAAGGAATCGTTTCGCAAGGAATGATACTAATGGCAGAAGACAGTGAAGGCAAATTAACCTTTGTAAAAGCAGAAAATCAGATGCCTGATGGTGCTGTAATTAAATAAATCTTCCTTGGAAACTTATTTGTTCCATTTTTGGAGCAATCATAATTATCACTTTTAAAGGCTTAAAAGAATGAAACCTTTTGAGCCTTTGTTCATAATGAGTTATGAGTGACATCACCCATTACTATATCTTAAAAAAAAGAAGCAATTTTTCAATTGCTTCCATCCTATTTAGCTAAGCGTTATTTCTAAGCCAAATTGTTAAAAAATAGGTAGATAAGAATAAATATTAAATTCTGTTTCGAAACTTTAAGAGATAACCCACTTTAAACTAATTCCAACTAAAGCGTTTATGCCCCGATGAAGTTTCAAAATCATAGGATAACTTAACGATAAATTTAGAGTTTAAGCTAGTTTTTTCATAAGAGGCCGGAATCCAATCTATGATTATTTTATCATCAATTTGATCAATTTTCTTTGAAAATGGTTTACCATATAACTTATAGTTTAAGCTATATTTTGCTTTACCATCATTATTAACGGTTGCAACAACTTCTATGTCATATTTTCCCTCACCTCTTAACTTTAGTTCATTTGATAATTTTGATTCAATTAACTTATCAAGAAGAGAAATATATTCGTCAATTGAAATAAGAGGTAGAGGAATAGATGCTCCTTTTTTAACCTTTTCGTCTTTAGTGTCAATCTCTACGTTAACAAAATATAACTTAGATGGATCAAAGAACAAAATCTTCTTTTCATCATAATTATATTTTAAGTACAATGAATCCTTTTTTGTAAAAAAGAACCAATTGCCCGATTTAAAATCGTTTTTATATTTTCCTCTAGAAAGAACTTTACCTTCAGCATCAATCATTTCTGATACGCCATTTTTTATTCCATCAACAACAGTTTCATTTACTACAGTACCATCTGACAAAGTATATGAAACATTCTTTGAAGAGTTTTGGGCATAAGAGGTAATTTGCCACAATGCAAAAACCGCTAATAAAAAGAATTTCTTTCTCATAATGTTAAAATTCTACTAACAATAAAAACGGGTGAATTATATAACCCACCCGTTTTTATTGAATTATTAATTTAGTTTCTATCTCCAGTTCGGGTCCAAGTCTCTTCAAAATTTCTATTAGAAGTATTCCACTTCACATATAGTGTTTGAGTAGCAGGATTCCAATTACTAGATGGATCTACAGTGATTGCCCCAATACCGCCTCCTTCTACTGTTACTTTGTTGGTAACAGGATTTATACGATAGATTAACAAATTGCTTGCTGCAGTATAATAATTAACTAACGGCGTACTTACTCCGTCAGCACCAACCGTTACTAATTTAGCTCCTTGCTCATCTACTGTACCTCTCAAGGTATTTGTTGATTGGTATCTATACACCCCATCATAAGCATTTTTAGGAGAGATATTTAACATAACTGTCCCAAAGTTTTTACTCACAGCACCAAAGCTGGTAGATTTAATTGCTATTGGAAATATATATTTTTTAGAGAAATCAAATTGGTCTACTTTATAGCTGATTACAAAATTTACAGAACGCTGTCCCGCAGGGATTACAACTGTAGTTTGTTTAATTGTATATAGAGTAGCGGGTGCTAAATCATAATTTACCCAGTTTGAGTTCTTACTTTTCTGATCTAAATTAAATGCTGTTACAGCATCTGGATCAGAACCTAACGTTACCGTAACATCTTGAGGTGCAGCATCTGCTCCGCTTAATTGTACAGTATAAGTAACATCAACACTTGGAGCAGCCTTATACGCAGCCGAATACATAGAGTATAATGCGCCAAGAGGTGTTAACGAAGATATAGTACCTGGGTTTTTAATCTCGACTACCCTAGGACTACCAGCCGGATCTAATGCATTGTATTTATCTTTTAGACAAGACGTAAGACTTCCTGCTAAAAACACAATCATTAGTATATTAATATATTTTT
>DDEP01000117.1 GCA_002336465.1 Pedobacter sp. UBA1951 | reverse complement strand
TGATAAGCGGTCCAGCCATTTAAAGGTTGTGGTTTAGATGAAATACTATCTGCTTTAGGCACAGATAAAGCTACAGGACTGCTCATTGCAACCACGCCAAAGCTTTCTGGTTTTGCCATTGTCCGTTTAGCTTGTGCAGTCGTCGGCTCTGCTACCATTACAGCTTCTTGTGAAGGAACGATCTCTTTTTGCTTTTTATCGGCCTGCTTATTGTTTCGAGCCAATGCTCCATTATTATTTTTTAAGGTATGGTCTAATTCTGTTTGAACTTTTTCAGGAACAACTTGCGACTCATTTTTTCGGTTCTCTTTTTCAGGAACATCGCTAGCCTGAGGTGCTATATTAACTTCTATATTTTTAGGCTTCATTGCAGCAAGCTCGGCCTGTTTCTGGCGATTGGTTTCACGCATCCAAAACAGGATGCTAACTGAAATAAATACAACAGCTGCAGTAGCTGCAATACTTAAACGATGAGAGGTCAAACGCCACATTTTACGCTCAACAGGTTTTTGCTCCAAGCGTTCCTGCAATTGCTTTTGCAGTAAAGAAAGATGGTACGTTCGTTTTTTACTGGTAGCCAAACCTTCTAAAGCCTGAGCAACAAACGGATCTTCAAGGGATATTTTTTCCACCTGATGCATCCCTTTGGCATCCAGCTTACCGTCAAGGTAATCTTCTAATACCTCAATATCTAACCAATCGTTATAAGCCACTGTTTTTCTCTATACAAATTTTTAAATTCCGTTTACCGTTCTGGATATAGCTTTTTACTTTGAGCATATCATAGCCCGTAATTTCTGCAACTTCTTTATAGCATTTCTCTTGCAGATAAAATAAATCTACGCTTTTTCTCTGCTCTTCTGAAAGGGTTTCCATGCACTTTTCCATAATGGTTAACCGCGTTTCTTTTGTGTCGTCAATATCCAGATGCACAAAATCATCTTTTTCCACAAAGTTTTCATCCATTGGCACCAATGGATTTCTATTTTGTTTGCGCAAAGCCATTAAGCAATGATTACGGGTTAATACATGTAACCAACTTTTAAAATTCTGAACCTGATGAACACGCAGTTTAGTTACCAGTTCCTCAAAAATCTGCATAACAGCATCTTTACTCTGTTCTTCGTCTTTAAAATAGCTTAGGCAAACACCGTACACCAAATGCATGTATCTATTGTATAAATTACCCAATATATCCAGATCACCACTTTTTTGGTAAAGGGCAACCAACTCTGCATCGTCGGGACTTTGGCTTTTGGATGTGTTTTTGATAAACTTCAAGTGGATATTAAACTTTAATCTTATTCAATTATAAAAATATTTTTTGATATGGAGGCCTAATTTTAAAACACATTACCTCTTAAATAAAGTATTGAGCTATTTATTTGAGCAACCGCAACATTGATCGCAAAAGATTTTATTAATATTGTATCAATTCTAAACATTGAACTTTAGTCTTTAAATTAAATGAATAAAAAAATAGCATTAAGTATGTTAATTGCGGCTACTGTTACCTGCAGTAGTTGTGATGTACAATCCCAACAACAAATTAGTGGAATTTTAGGCCAAGTTGCTACAGGAGCTACCGGTACACCTACCAGCTTAGAGATAAGCAATGCTTTAAAGCAGGCATTAGAGCTAGGCACCAGCGCCGGGGCAGACCGCTTATCTGCAAAAGATGGTTTCTTTGGCAACATAGCAATAAAGATATTATTTCCAACAGAAGCACAGAAAGTAGAAAGTACATTGAGGAGTATTGGCTTGAACAGCTTAGCCGACAACGTAATTTTAAGCTTGAACCGTGCCGCTGAAGATGCAGCAAAAGAGGCCAAACCTATTTTTGTAAATGCTATAAAGCAAATGACCATTGCCGATGCTACCAATATTTTATTGGGCAACAAAGATGCAGCTACACAATATTTTAAAAGAGTAACTACGGCTCAGTTAATGGAAAAGTTTTCGCCTGTAATTGCCAGCAGCCTAAGCAAAGTAGGTGCAACAAAATACTGGACAGATGCTGCAACTGCTTATAATAAGATACCTTTGGTAAGACCTGTAACAACAGACCTTACCAGTTACGTTGCGCAAAAAGCTATTGATGGCATGTTTGTTCAGGTGGCACAAGAAGAATTAAAAATTAGAGATAATATAGGTGCCCGCTCAACAACATTATTGCAAAAAGTATTTGGTTATGCCGACACCAAAAAGCGCTAACAAAATGCTATCGATTCTTTAACAATGGCTTAATTTATAGCAATCTCTTTATGCTTATTTTAGCCATATTAAAATCGAAGTTGTGTTGAAGAAGGTATATTAAAGGCAAACCAACTGTTTTTATCTGCAAGTAAAAAGCCTGTGTTTAAACACAGGCTTTTTTTATTATGTTCTTATAAAAGAGGTTATCTTTAAAGTAAGATAACCCTAGAATTTTTTAGGAAGGCACTACGCCTCCCAATCGCATCGTGCATAATACCTGTACTCTTGATAGTCGGGGCAATACGGGTCCATAGATGGGCATTCTTTCAGAACACAATTGCCACCCGGTGGACAGCCAGCGCCTGGTCCATCGGGTTCATAAATACAAGTACTAAAACAGGCTAAACATCCATTAACGCCGCCTCCAGTAACTTGTCTTAATTCATTTCTAGACAAAATTTTTCCAATCATAACTAAATTTGTGTTTTAAAATTGGTTAGAGAATTATTTAGTTAATCCTAATATACTAAATATCAGATAAATACACAAATTACAAATACTGACTAAAATAAGAAATCCCGGACCTTTGCCCGGGATTTCTTATTTATAGAGATTACTACTCTTTAATTAAAAGAAAATGTAAATGTTCCACCTTCACTTACTCCTGAGATAGTTATTCTCTCATTTTTTCCTGAAGGCATGGCTTTTTCTATATCTGCAGCACTGTTCACTTCTCTTCCATTTATGCTGGTAATGATCAAGCCTTTTTTAACACCCAAATTGTCAAACAATTTGCCCGGAGCTACTTCTGTTACATATACGCCATTTTTAATACGATATCTCGCTTTCTGAGAGTCTGTTGCAGGTGTAAAGCTTGCGCCCACCGCACTAACGTTTGTTCCTCCGGCTTTCTCTTTATTTTTAGCTAAATCTGTTAATGCACTTTCTGGTTTTAAGGTAACTGATACGTTTTTCAAAGCTCCATCTGCCTTTAAAACAGTTAAGTTAATCTTATCACCAGGGCTCATTCTACCTATTTTCTCTTGTAAATCTGGTGAGTCATAAATGTCAACCCCATTAACTTTCTTAATGATATCTCCTGATTTGATACCTGCAGCTTCTGCACCTCCGTTTGGAACCACTTCGCTAACATATAAACCTGCTATTTCTTTAGTTTTCAATTGTTCGGCAATATCAGCATCTAAAGGTTTAAATGACACCCCTATATAACCACGTTTTACTGAGCCATATTTTCTGAAATCTTCTAAAATCTTTTTGGCTAAATTAACAGGAATAGCAAATCCATATCCTTCATTTCTGCCAGTTTGTGAGGCAATAGCAGCGTTTATACCAACCAACTCTCCATTTGCATTTACCAAAGCACCTCCGCTGTTACCCGGATTAATAGCAGCATCAGTCTGGATAAACGATTC
>DDEP01000099.1 GCA_002336465.1 Pedobacter sp. UBA1951 | reverse complement strand
GCTGCATTTCTTGTATCGAGAATCAGGCAACCGTTTTCTTCTGCCACCGTTTCAAAATCGTCCACATTAATCGGCTGATTGCCATTCTTCAGCACATTCTCAAAATTATCGTAGCCGGATTTATTGAGTGCTACATTCATCCCAAAGTACTTTGGTGGTGCAGAAAGCCCGTCCAATACTTCTCTGACGAACGATGCTTTATCGGGCTGATTAAGTGCATAATTGGTTTTCTTTTGATTCCCAAGCGTATCCACAGTCTCCTTCTGCATGTTTTTTCCACAGGCCGAACCTGCTCCGTGTGCCGGATAAACAATAATATCATCAGCCAGCGGAAGAATTCTATTCTGTAGACTGTCATAAAGAATACCAGCGAGTTGCTCCTGGGACATGTTCGCCGCTTTCTGAGCCAAATCTGGTCGGCCTACATCGCCAAGAAACAAAGTATCTCCGCTAAAGATGGCCGTCTCTTTTCCGTTTTCATCCATGAGCAGATAAGTGGAGCTCTCCATGGTATGACCTGGTGTGTGCAGCACTTTAATCTTTACCTGACCAATATCAAAGATCTGGTTGTCTTCTGCGATTATGGCATCAAATTCGGGTTTCGCGGTGGGTCCATAAACAATCTGCGCGCCGGTTTGTTTTGCCAAATCCACATGTCCTGACACAAAATCTGCATGAAAATGGGTCTCGAAAATGTATTTAAGTTTAACGCCGTCTTTTTCCAGCCGATCCATGTACGGTTTTGTCTCACGTAGCGGATCAATTATGGCTGCTTCTTTGCCGGAAACGATATAATACGCTCCCTGCGCAAGGCAACCGGTATATATTTGTTCTATTTTCATATTATTCTAAATAAAGCGGTTTACCAAAAATAACTGCTATTTATTGAAGTTTGGGTAAGTACAAAAGTTATTTACACAATTTTTACGGTTAAAACCCCTTATAGTGTCAGTGCTTACTCAACTCTCCAGCAATGGAAGTTTCCATAAGTTGAGCTATTTCTGTTCTGCCAATCTCTTTGCCCAAAAGATACATCAACTTGGTAATTGCTGTTTCAAAAGTCATGTCGTAACCGCTTAAAACGCCCATTGCTTTTAAATTACTACTGGTTTGATATAAGCCCAACTGAACCGAACCTCCTTTACATTGTGAAATATCTACAATAATTTTGCCTTCTTGAGAAGCCTTTTCAAGACAAGCTAAAAACCAGTCATCTGTTGGCGTATTGCCCGAGCCAAAAGCTTCTAACACAATAGCTGCCACATCTGATTCTGTTACGGCTTTCACCACACTTTTTGTAATACCCGGATACATCTTCAAAATACCTATGTTTGATTTCAGGTTGGTAAAAGCTTCAAAATCACCTTCTTTGAGGGGTAAAATGTTGTTAGGATAGAATGTTAGATGAACACCTGCCTCGGCTAATATTGGATAATTAGGCGACTGAAAAGCTTCAAATTTCTCAGAATTGTACTTAATTGACCGGTTACCTCTAAACAACTGGTAATCAAAATAAATACAAACCTCAGGAACCATGGCTTTACCATTTTTTTTGGTAGCTGCAATTTCTAAAGCAGTGATCAAGTTCTCTTTTGCATCTGTTCTTATCTCGCCTATAGGCAACTGTGATCCCGTTAGTACAACGGGCTTGCTAAGATTTTGAAGCATAAAGCTCAATGCCGATGCCGTATAAGACATGGTATCTGAGCCATGCAATATCACAAAGCCATCAAATTCACTGTAGTTTTCACTAATTACGCTTGCCATTTTTACCCATCCCTCAATATTCATGTTAGATGAATCAATGATGGGGTCAAAAGAATGAACTTTGATTTCGTAATTAAGCAATGTAAGTTCTGGCACTTTGGACTTGATCCGCTCAAAGTCAAAAGGAATAAGGGCACCGGTTTTGGTATCGTTAACCATACCAATGGTACCTCCTGTATAAATTACAAGTATTTTGGTCACCTTTAGTTTTAGTAAGTTAGTTAGTGCTATAAAGTTATAAGCTTTGTCTAAACCCCAAAAATTTTTTTTGAGTTAGTGGTGGTAACCTCAGCTATCTCAGCTAAATCTAAGGTATAGATATCTGCCACTTTCTGAGCAATGTGGGTAAGGTAACTACTTTCATTAGGTTTACCTCTAAACGGAACCGGAGCTAAGTAAGGTGAATCTGTTTCAAGCACAATATGTTGAAGGTCGATATTTTTTAAGACTTCATCCAATCCTGCTTTTTTATAGGTTACCACTCCGCCAATACCTAAATAAAAACCTAATGCTATAGCGTTTTCTGCTTGCTCTTTATTACCTGTAAAACAATGAAAAATGCCTCTCAGCCTAGAATTCTTATGCCGCTCCAACACCTCAAAAACCTCATCAAAAGCCTCTCTACAATGAATTACAATAGGTAAGTCTAAAGATTTTGCCCATTCTATCTGGTCTGCAAAGGCTTTCTGCTGAATAGCCAAAGTACTTTTATCCCAATAAAGATCAATCCCTATTTCTCCTATGGCATAAATCTTTCTACCCGCCAACGCAGCTTTAATGGTATGTAACTGCTCTTCAAAGTCTTCTTTTACATCACATGGATGCAAGCCCAACATGGCAAAGCAGTTATCAGGATAATTTTTCACCATCTCATCAATCAAAGAAATAGAATTTACATCTACATTGGGCAAGAACAAACGTTCTACTTTTTGTTCAAAGCACCTATCCATTAGTTGCTTAAGCAATTGTGGGTCTTTCTCGTAATAAAGGTGGGTATGGGTATCTGTGAGTTGCATACTACAAAGTTATTTTAATTTAACCGCTATTAAAACCCTAAACAAAAAACCCTGTTTGAGTATGCTCAAACAGGGTTATAGATGGATAAAATCCTTCTTAGTCTTAAATTATTTTTTTACAGGAGCAGGAGGCACTACTTGTGCAGGTGCTGCCTCTTTAGCTTTAATAATATCTAATACTTCTATTTCAAAAACCATTGGTGTATATGGTGCAACTGG
>DDEP01000122.1 GCA_002336465.1 Pedobacter sp. UBA1951 | reverse complement strand
CAACGTAAAAAACACAAATATCAATTGGGCGATGAAGTAACCATCAAAGTTAAAAAAGTGGATCTTACAAAACGTCAGATAGATTTTACGTTGGTCTCTAAATTTGATTGATGAGGTTATACATCTTTATTCTTTCCTGTTTTCTTTACTTCAATGCATTTGCACAAACCATTCGTGGTAAAGTTACAGATCTTAACCATATCGGGATACCCTTTGTTTCGGTAAGTATTGTAGGAAACAGTACATTTACAGTAACCAACGATAATGGAGATTTTGAATTAAAAGATGTAAACCAGAACAGCAAACTAAGATTTAGCCATGTAAGCTACCAAACGCTAGATACACTGGTTAAAATCAATGCCAATGAGCTTATCGTTAAGCTTATACCTGCGCATATTACCTTAAAAGAAGTTAAGATAAAAGCTGTTCCCGCAGAGCAGCTTTTAAAAAAGGCTTTAGAAAAAGCTGCAGAGAACGTAACTAGCCATCATTATGCAAATGCATTTTACAGACAATTAACTTCGCTAAATGGCAACCCTTTTCAAATTTACGAGCTATTTTACGATATAGATTTTAATGCTCAAAAAATACAGGGCTGGATTGCCAAGCAAACACGGTTTGCCCAAGAAAATCAAAACATAAACTTTACCTTTAACAACCTATCATACCTAACTTTTTCGTTGGCTGGATGTCTATTCAGAGAAAAACCTGGAAAATTTATAACATTAAATTCCATACCTGATTATACCATTAAACTTAGCCATTATATTGAAAAAGATGACCAATCGATGGCCGTAATCAGTTGTACATTAAAGGCACCTAAAAAGAATGATTTTTACGCCAACAGCATCTTTTACATCGGTTTACAAGACTTTTTAATCTATCGCGTAGAAAATGAAGTGTATAATACGCCTATGAAATTTGACCATGCGATCAGCAATAAAGCACCTGAATTAAACACCATTGCTACCTTTAAAAAAACTTCTTCTTCTATTTCTATTTTAGAAAGTGTTTCAACAAAGCTATTTTTGCCGCTAAAAATTAAACATACCGATTTAAATGTAAGTGCAAGTTCAATGCTTTTAGTATATCGCCTTAATGATGAACTAAACACACAACAATTTAATGAAGTAAACAAAAACACAACTGACAGTAAAACTATTAATTCGATAACTTATAATGCTGATTTTTGGAAAAACAATTCAGTAATAAAGCAAACTGCTTTAGAAAGCAGCTTTATAAAACTGATGGAAAGCAAATCGGCATTTGGAACCATGATAAACCCCTAACCATGCATACACCGGCAGAATTACTACATATTATAGAAGAAGCTATCTTAAAAATCCAGTACCCCAAACATCCGGCAAACCTGTATGAACCCATCAAATACATTATGGATTTGGGCGGAAAACGAATCAGGCCTGTAATGGTTTTAATGGCAACCGAGCTTTTTACAGATGATGTTTTAAGCGCAATAGATGTGGCATTAGCTATAGAGACTTTCCACAACTTTACCCTTGTACATGATGACATTATGGATAATGCACCTTTACGTAGAGGTAAGCAAACCGTACACGAAAAATGGGGTACCAACAACGCTATATTAAGTGGCGATGTAATGATGGTTGAATCGAATAAACACTTGTCTAAAGTTGATATTTCTGTGCTTAAACCCGTATTAGACACCTTTAACCAAACTGCACAGGGCGTATGCGAAGGTCAACAACTGGATATGGAGTTTGAACAGCGTAACGATGTAAGCATTGCAGAATACATAGATATGATCCGTCAAAAAACGGCGGTTCTACTAGGTGGTGCAATGAAATTAGGTGCTATTGTAGGTGGTGCATCAAGTGAAAACGCTGAGCTGCTCTACCAATTCGGCGAGAATTTAGGCATAGCTTTCCAATTACAAGATGATATTTTAGATGTATATGCCGATCCTCATAAATTTGGTAAAAAAGTAGGTGGAGATATTGTAGCCAATAAAAAAACATTTCTACATCTGAAAGCATTAGAATTAGCACAACAAAGCGAAACTGCTTGTTTAATCAGTACCGATCAAGACGAAAACGATAAGATTAACGAGGTTACGGCTCTTTATAATAAATACCAAATAAAAGAACTAGCTACCGCACAAATGGAAGCTTATCTAGATCGAGCAAACCACGCACTGAATGAATTGAGCGTTGCTGATGAACGAAAACAGAATTTCAGGATGCTGGTACAGCAAATATTAGAGCGGGAAAGCTAAAAAGCTATCTCGCTCCCAATAAAATACCAGATGCAAAGGCAAATACATAAAATACGATGACTACAATCGTAAGTATTCCCCAAAATCTAAACAAGGTTTTCAACCTTGAGAAAGCATCAGAAAGACTCTCTTGATTACCATATAATATCCCGTTCTTGGCTTTACCTGCATATTGTACCAGTAATAAACTAGGCACAAAAATAAGAATAGCCTGTATCAAGAACATAACACTAAAAATAGAGGCACCCAACGCACCCATTGGCCCCATTAACTTAGCAAACTCAGGATTAGCGCTCATTGCCGCGCCCATGCCCATAGCAGTAAGTATAAGCAAAGCTGATACAAAAAAACCTACGATAGCTAAAAAATTAGCCCATTTAGCCATATCATAAATATAGCTGCGCATATCTTCTGTTATAATAAGTTGCGGAAAACCCTGTTCCTGTTTTTCGTCTGTTTGATTATCCATGTTTATTTTTTTTTATTTTACCTAAGGCGAAACTAATAATAATTTATCTCTGTACAAACTACTATGTAAAGGCCCTAAAAATTAATATCTTTGCCGCCTAATTTATTCCAATAATAAGATAAATCTAACATAAATGGCATTACAATGTGGTATAGTAGGTTTACCAAATGTAGGTAAATCAACCCTATTTAACTGTTTATCAAATGCAAAAGCACAATCGGCCAACTTTCCGTTCTGTACGATTGAGCCTAATGTGGGCGTAATAACCGTACCGGATGATAGACTGAACAAGTTAGCTGAACTGGTTAAACCACAGCGAGTGGTTCCTAATACCATAGAAATCGTAGATATTGCAGGTTTGGTAAAAGGCGCTTCTAAAGGCGAAGGATTAGGTAATCAGTTTCTAGGAAACATTAGGGCTACCAATGCCATTATTCACGTACTGCGTTGCTTTGATGATGGAAATATCATCCATGTTGACGGTTCTGTTGATCCAATAAGAGATAAAGAGATCATTGATACCGAATTACAGTTAAAAGATCTTGACACCGTTGTAAAACGCATACAAAAAGTAGAAAAACAAGCCAAGAACGATAAAGATGCCAAAAAAGAGTTTGATGCTTTAACCGCCATCAAGTCTCATCTTGAAACTGGAAAATCTGTACGTACCGCTGCTTTAGAAGCTGAAGATTTTGAACTGAT
>DDEP01000049.1 GCA_002336465.1 Pedobacter sp. UBA1951 | reverse complement strand
AAAGACGGTTTACCTGAAAAAGCTCGCGAAATCATGGATAAACTGAAAATTGATTTCAACTGCATTTATGAAGAGAAAGATGCTATTGGCAAGCGTTACCGCAGACAAGATGCTGTTGGAACTCCTTTCTGTATCACAGTTGATCACCAAACCTTAGAAGATGATACAGTAACGATACGCCACAGAGATACCATGGAACAACAACGTATAGCCATTAAAGACTTGCATTTTACAATAGATAGCAAAGTAAACTGGAGAACCCTGTTGGGTTAATAGACTTTAGTTAGTCTAATGACCATGATAAAAAGACCTTGAAATAAATTCAGGGTGACGAAAAAGATAAATAGAGTACTTTCAAAATCCCTGTGCTAAGAAACACAGGGATTTTTTTTATTTATACCATTCTTGCTGATCGATCCTCGTAATTTTTGGAGCACCTATTTCGGTAAGCATTCTGCGGGCACTCACTAAGGTTCTGGTTTGGCCTTCATCGTAATTTGGCGCATCTGGTAAAATGCTACTGATCTTAACCATACCTGCCGACTGGATAAATTCTCCTTTACCTATATAAATTGCTGTGTGTGTTATTCTCCCTCCGTTCATTCCTCTGCGCTTTGATGCCGAAAAGAACATCAAATCGCCCGGTTGTAAGTTTTTCAGGCACTTACTAACACTAATCGTATCATTTTCCATTACATCTACAGCTTTGCCTACTAAAGCCTGCTGCGAAGCATCTCTAGGTATAATAATTCCATTCAGAAAGAAAGCTGTTTTGGTAAAGCCGCTACAATCTACGCCTTTTATAGAAGTACCTCCCCATAAATAAGGCACACCTATTAAAGTTTCAGCGGCCTGTAGAATATCTTGGGCTTTTGGGTTAGGGCGTTTTACCCATTCTGCATAATCAGTAACCTGATTCATTGGTATATAAGCTTCACGATTATCTGGGTAAGCTACTTTGATAAATGCACCTTCATTAGCTAAGAACTTTAAAATATCTCCTTTAACCAAGTCAGATACCCTTCTTGATTTTAAATCCTTTTGCACATAACTATGTCCATAATCATCTGTAAAAACAATTTTCTTTGCTTTTTGCCATACGTCAAATTCAGTAGCGTTCATATTAGCCACACCTCCCCCATCAGTCCAAGCCAAATAACCATCAGGTGATTTTACCAAATAAAATCCACCTTGCTTTTTTAGGATTTGTAAAGGTGTTCCCAGTAAGGTTTGGGTCATCAGTTCTGCACCATGTACAGGTTGACTACGATGGTTGGCAACAGAAATCGTAGTTACACCATATATTTTTCCGCCTAATTGGGATGTCGGAAGTAAATCTGTTCTTAATTTTGTTTGGTCTAAAGCAGCTACCTGTTGTTTAAAGGCTTTTAATACTTCGGCAGAACTGCTTTCTGCAATAATAGAATCTCTTTTAAATTGCACATTAAAGTAAATATCCCGTTTGTCAGGTGCATATTGCTTTTGTACCTTTTTAAAAATATCATGATAAGCAGTAGTGTCATTTTGTGCAAATGCATTACCACCAAAGCATATAATCAATAAGGTTGCGAAATAAAATAACTTCATAAAATCAAAGCTGGGTAAAAATATGTTAGTAACAAATCGGGTAATTAAATATTTACATTTATGGTAAATGAATTGTTAAATTTAAAAATTGGTTTTTCTATTTTTAAAAGTTAAAACATTTTTTATGCTAAAAAAACTCCCTCTTCCATTATGGACAATCATCCTGCCTGTATTAGCATGGATTACATATATGCTCCCTCTGGGCGAAGCCGGTGGTTTTGCCATAGCTTTAAAAACCTTGCTCCTCATAGGTAGTGTTTTAGCTGCCGTACATCATGCAGAGGTAGTTGCACATCGGGTTGGAGAGCCCTTTGGAACGCTTTTACTAGCATTGGCGGTAACTGTTATAGAAGTATCCTTGATTGTTTCGTTAATGCTTACAGGAGGCCCAGAAACCGCAGCTTTAGCTCGCGATACGGTTTTTGCGGCAGTAATGATCATTTTAACAGGCATGATTGGAATTTGTCTTTTGGTTGGCGGGGTTAAATACCGTGAACAGTTATTTACATCAAGCGGTGTGAAAGCTGCTTTGGTAACCTTAATGGCAATTCTAACTTTAACTTTAATCTTACCCAATTATACCACAAGTATTCCGGGTCCTTATTATAACAATGCGCAGTTAGTTTTTGTAGCTGTTATATCGCTTATTCTATACGGTGCATTTGTAATGGTACAAGCTGTAAGGCACCGAGATTTTTTCCTTCCTCCCGATGATGATGGGGATGAAGATCACCACGCCGCTCCTCCAACAACAAAAGTTGCCTTGCTAAGTGGCTTATTGTTATTGGTATGTTTGGGTATCGTAGTACTTTTAGCTAAGGCTTTAGCACCTGATATTGAAAATGCGGTAGTGAATATAGGCGCACCAAAATCATTAGTTGGTGTAATCATTGCAGCGGTTGTGTTATTACCTGAAGGTTTAGCGGCTTACCGTGCAGCTAAAAAGAATCGCCTACAAACCTCTTTAAATCTGGCTTTAGGCTCTGCATTGGCCAGTATTGGCTTAACTATTCCTGCGGTTGCAATCGTAGCACTCATTACCGGAATGACCATTACTTTAGGTATTGATATGAAATCGATGGTGCTGTTATTACTTGCTCAATTGAGTATAATCATTTCATTTGGAAGTGGTAAAACAAACATTTTACAAGGNNTGTCTTTTGTTTTTATTTAAAGCTGGGGTTTAGTTAAATTTGCGCCCTATTAAAATTTAAATGTCCCGTTTACAAGAAAGAACTGCTAATCTTTACCTCGCTTTAATCTACAGGATTTTTTTAGTGCTGCTATGTTATGCATTATGCAGGCTAGGCTTTTATTTAAGCAATTATCCCTTATTTAAACATTTGTCTGCAAAAGAATTGGGGCTCATTTTTTTAGGTGGCATTAAGTTCGATATTGTAGCTGTTCTTTACATCAACTCTTTATTTATCGTTTTACAGGCGCTACCTTTTAAAATAAAATACAAATCGGGTTATCAGGTTTTTTGCAAATGGCTGTTTATCATTACAAATTCCTTAGGCTTTGTTGCCAATTTCTCTGATTTTGCCTATTACAAATTTACCTTAAAACGCACAACAGCAAGCGTTTTCTCTCAATTCAGTAATGAGCAGAATAAAGCCAAGCTCTTGTTCGATTTTTTACTGGATTATTGGTATTTACTGATCGTTCTCGTCTTGTTCATTTATGCCTTTATTAAATTATATGATCTTATAAAAGTTAGAAAATGCTACAGCTACCGTTTGAAAACATTTCTGGTGCAAACCATTGCTTTAGTGCTGATTGCAGGATTATTTGTTGTAGGCGTTAGAGGAGGCTGGAGGCATAGTACAAGGCCCATTACCTTAAGCAATGCGGGCGACTTTGTAAAAGTACCTGCAGATATGAGCCTGGTACTTAATACGCCATTCAGTATCTTAAAAACCCTAAAGGCCACTAATTTAAAACCTGTACATTATTTCAGCGAAAGTGAATTAGATTCTCTTTATAATCCTGTACATCTTCCACAACACAAAGGCGAATTTAAAAAGCTGAATGTAGTTTTTTTAATCATAGAAAGTTTGGGCAAAGAGCATATAGGAGCACTTAATAAGGATTTACTCAATGGTACATATCAGGGTTATACACCTTTTATAGATAGTTTGGCTGAGCAGAGTTTTACCTCTTCAAAAACTTATGCTAATGGCCGTAAATCTATAGATGCACTTCCTTCTGTTATTACTGGCATTCCTTCTATAAGAGAACCCTTTGTATTATCTACTTACTCAAACAACAATACCACCAGCATTGCCAAACTTTTAGGAGATGAAGGTTACGAAACCGCCTTTTTTCATGGAGCGCCAAATGGCTCTATGGGGTTTTCGGCGTACGTTAATTTGGCAGGCATTAAACACTATTACGGTAAAACAGAATACAATAACGACAAGGATTTTGATGGCATTTGGGGTATTTGGGACGAGCCTTTTATGCAGTACATGGCTAAAACCATGAGCACTTTTAAACCGCCTTTTTTTACCGCCTTTTTTTCAGTTTCTTCTCATCATCCGTTTAAAGTACCTGAAAAATACCAAGGAAAATTTAAGAAAGGCCCTTTACCTGTGCAGGAGCCTTTAGGTTATACCGACATGGCCTTGCGAAAGTTCTTTGAAACCGCAAAGAAAATGCCTTGGTACAACAATACGCTTTTTGTGCTTTGTGCCGATCATGCTACTGTATCTTACTTACCAGAATACCAAACCATACCCGGCTATTTTTCTATCCCTATCCTTTTTTATTATCCGGGTGGCAACTTAAAAGGCAGAACAGATAAGCTGATACAACAAATTGATATTATGCCTACTGTATTAAATTACCTGAATTATGATAAGCCTTATTTTGCTTTCGGGTTTGATGCTATGGATAAAATGCAGAACAATTTTGTTGTAAATAACAATGATGGCAATTTTAACTTTTATAAAGGCAATTACCTGTTGATCAACGATGGCAAGCAATCTCAATCTTTATATAATCTTAAACAAGACCGTTTATTAAAAAACAATCTGCTAACCTCAGAACCAGATACAGTTCTGAATATGGAGAAATACCTCAAGGCTTTTATACAACAATACAATAACCGAATGATTGCCAATAAACTTACTGCCAAATAAATGAGAAAAGCTATTTTAAAGTGCATCGATTTCTTTTATCCTCCTTTTAAAAGCCTGTTCAGTTTACATACTTTTAGGTATATGGCTAGTGGAGGTTTTACAGCGGTTAGTGGCATTGTAGCCTATTTTATTATCTATAATTTTGTTTTACACCAAAAAGATATACAGGTTTCGGGTTATTTGATAACAGCTCCAGTTGCAGCTCTGGCCATAGAGTCTGTTTTTACTTTTTGTTTGGGTTTTGTACTAAATAAATACCTTGTATTTACGCAATCTAATTTAAAAGGAAGAATACAACTGTTTAGATATGGAACCGTTGTGGTTACCAACATATTACTCAATTACGCTTTATTAAAAATATTGGTTGAAGGTTTTGGTTTTTACCCTTCTGTATCAAAGGCTATTATCACTATATTATTAACCATTTTCAGTTATTTTTCGCAGAAACACTTTTCTTTTAAA
>DDEP01000153.1 GCA_002336465.1 Pedobacter sp. UBA1951 | reverse complement strand
AGAAAACTTGCCAACAAACGTATATTCCCTGCTATTGACATTACGGCATCGAGTACACGTAGAGATGACCTGTTATTGGATAAAGAAACCTTACAACGTACATGGGTACTGCGCAACCACTTGGCCGATATGAACAGCCAAGAAGCAATGGAACTTGTACAAGCTCAGATCAAAGGCACCAAAACCAACGAAGAGTTTTTAATGGGCATGAATGGTTAAAAATTTATGGCAGATCATTGCATCGCATAAAATTTAAACAAACAGCATAAATGAAAAAACATATTCCAAACGCCATCACCTGTGCAAACCTTTTTTCGGGCTGCATAGGTGTGGTTTTTGCTTTTAACGGCGATTTTAAAACGGCTACTTTCTTTGTTATTCTATCGGGTGTATTCGATTTTTTTGATGGAATGAGCGCTAGGGCGTTAAACGTTAAAAGCACCATTGGTAAAGAACTCGATTCTCTTGCCGATATGGTAAGTTTTGGTTTTTTACCCGGTGTAATCATGTTTCAATTGCTCAAACTAAGTGATGCACCTCATGCGTATCTGCCCTATTTAGGCTTTCTAATTACCGTATTCTCGGCATTGCGTTTAGCCAAATTCAATATAGACGAAAGACAAACGGTAGATTTTATAGGTTTAAACACACCTATGAATACCTTATTTATCATTTCATTGCCTTATGTAGCCCAAATGTTTCCGCAGCTGATCAGCAACTGGCTAGTGCTAACCGCCATTACATTGGTATGCAGCTATTTACTGGTAAGCGAAATCAGGATATTCTCTTTAAAATTTAATGGCTTAAGCTGGGCTGAAAATAAAATCAAGTTCATTTTCCTAATCATTTCGGCAGCTTTATTGGTAGGATTGCAGTTTGCGGCATTCCCTTTGATATTGGTTATCTATATCGGTTTATCTTTTGTACACTTTAAGGGCAAAGCCGTACAATAAGTACAATTAGATACGCTGTTTTAACTGCTCTTTGGCTTTATCTACCTGATTAAACAGTTGTTTCATTTCGTCAAAAACCTGATTAGCCAAATTAGGTAAAGTATCTATTTCCTTTAATTCTTTAGCATTGCGCTCAATCAACTGCATGCAATCTCTAAGGTCTTCTCTACCCACATAAAAAAAAGTAGGCTTAATTTTATGTGCAAAATTAGAAACAGCAGGCCAGTTCTGCGCATCAAGGGCGCCTCTCAGTTCTGCCATATATTGTGGAATTTGCAGTTCTAATGTATCTAACATTTCTAACATGAAATCAGGGCTGTCTCCTGAAAGTTCTTTCAGATAAGACAAATCCAAATCACTTTGACTTTTAGATAGATCGATCATACTGGTTTATTTCTTTTTTACTTCTAAGGAATCTGTAGATTGAGCTAATATAGTGCAAATGTTTGACTTTAAGACAGGATGCACAAAATTTTCTGCAATTTCATTCAATGGCATTAACACAAATTTGCGCTTCTGCATTTCGGGATGTGGTATTTTAAGATTTGTTTCATTGATGATCTGGTCGCCATAAAATATAATGTCTATATCTATGCTGCGCTCGCCCCATTTCTCCTTTCTTATCCTTCCCAGTTCTTTTTCTATACCTAAAATTTGCTGCAATGTTTCTGCTGCCGATAGTTTTGTGATTACCCTCACTGCTTGGTTGTAGAAATCGGGCTGGTCTTCTTTGCCCCAAGCCTGTGTTTCATAAATACCCGATATGGCCTGTACAGTGCCCACACGTTCTTTAATAAGCTGTACGGCATTACTTAAATTTTCTGCTTTGTTGCCTAAATTAGTTCCCAATAACAAATATACTTCTGTGGTTTCTGCACGCATTTTTGTAGCTTGTATAAAAAAATTGATGTACCTTATAAAAAATTACTTTATCAGCTTGCTTAACTTAGCATAACACAAAGCATTTTATATCTTTACAAAATAAATATTTACAAAGCACATGAAAGAATTTTTCAAATATGTTTTCGCAACCGTAGTAGGTATCATCATCTCTTCGGTAGTCTTATTTGTGTTATTTTTTGTTGTAATGGTAGGCTTTTTTGCCTCTTTAGGAACAGAAAAGGTAAAAACCGTAAAAGCCAATTCTGTATTGGTGCTCAATTTAGACCAACCTATTACAGAGCGAACCAAAGACAACAGTCTTTCGGGTATCCCTTTTCTGGGCGATGGAGAGCGCACCGTTGGCTTTGCCGATGTGATCAGAGCCTTAAAAAAAGCTAAAACTGATGATAATATTGACGCTGTTTATATTAATGTAAGCTCTCCCAATGCAGGCATGGCTTCTATGCTTGAAGTAAGAAACGCTATCATAGATTTTAAGGAGAGTGAAAAACCAGTGATCGCCTATAGCGAGGTTTATACGCAAGGTGCTTATTATCTGGCTTCAGTAGCCGATAAAGTTTATTTAAATCCACAAGGTTCTTTAGAATTTAAAGGCTTCAGTTCGCAAATTACCTTTATTAAAGGTGCATTAGAAAAATTAGGCGTAGAAGCACAGATCATTAGGGTAGGTAATTACAAGAGTGCGGTTGAGCCTTTGATCAACGATAAAATGAGCGATTACAACCGTCAGCAAGTTACTGCATATGTAGGCGGATTGTACCAAACTTATTTATCAGGCATAGCCGAAAGCAGAAAAATTAGTGTAGATAGCTTATTTGATATTGCCAATAATTATAAAATCAGGTTGGCAGATGATGCTTTAAAATATAAAATGGTTGATGCCTTAAAATATAAGGATGAAGTTTTAACCGAGCTAAAAGCCATAACCAGTAAAGGTAAAAATGAAGATGTTTCTACTGTGTCAATTAACGACTACATCAGAAACCTAACCACTTCAAACATCACTTCAGATAAGCGCATTGCGATCGTATATGCCAACGGCGATATTGTAGATGGAGAAGGCAGTGCTGATCAGATCGGTTCAGAACGCATATCAAGAGCAATTAGAAAAGCCCGTTTAGATGATAAAGTAAAAGCCATTGTGTTGCGTGTAAATTCTGGAGGCGGAAGTGCTTTAGCTTCTGAAGTAATCTGGCGTGAGGTAGAGCTCAGCAAAAAAGTAAAACCCGTTATTGCTTCATTTGGTGATGTAGCCGCATCTGGCGGATATTACATTGGCTGTGCTGCCGATAGTATTTTTGTACAGCCCAATACTTTAACAGGCTCTATAGGCGTTTTTGGTGTAATTCCTAACTTCCAAAATTTATTGAACAATAAACTAGGGATTACTTTTGATGGGGTTAAAACCGGGCAGTATGCCGATATTATGAGCACCAACAGACCTATGACCGCAGGCGAAAGGTTTATCATACAAAATGGTGTTAACCACGTTTACGATACCTTTATTACACGTGTAGCCAACGGCAGAAAGAAAACCAAGGCTCAGGTTGACAGCATTGGCGGTGGTCACGTTTGGGTTGGAACCGATGCCGTAAGAATAGGTTTAGCGGATCGTTTGGCCGGATTTAAAGAAGCCATTGCCGCAGCCGCTAAAAAAGCTAAAATAAGTGATTACAAATTAGTGGAATACCCTGAAAAGAGAGATCCTTTAAAAGAACTTATACAAAACGCCAAAGACAACGTAAGCACTTACTATGCGAAAAAGGAATTTGGCGAAAACTATATCCTTTACCAACAGATGAAAAAAGCCGTAATTCAAAGCGGTATTCAGGCTAAGATAGATTACGATATCAATATCAGATAATTTAAACCTGAATTATAAATAATGAGCGTTTAAAAAGCTGGCAGGTGCCTCGTCTCCTGCCGTGTTTTTTTATTCTTATTTCAATTAAAACATGGAAAACAAAGCCATAGCACGTGCTCTACGGTTGTTATCGCAATTAATGGAATTGCATGATGAAAACCCGTTCAAAGTTAAATCTGTAGCCAATGCGGCGTTTAAAGTAGATAAATTACCCTTTGCCATAGCAGGTAAAAGTGCAGCAGAGATTGAAAAGATTGATGGTATAGGTAAAAGTACAGCCGCAAAGATCATTGAATTGCTGGAAACGCAAACCATGCAAGAGCTTGAAAACCTATTGGCGCAAACACCTATTGGCATTGTTGAAATGTTAGGCATCAAAGGTATAGGCCCAAAAAAGATAGGCATTATATGGCATGAGCTAGGCATAGAAAATATTGGCGAACTTTATTATGCCTGCAATGAGAACCGTTTGATAGAGGCTAAAGGTTTTGGACTTAAAACCCAAGAAGAAATCAAGAAGATCATTGAGTTTAAAATGGCTGCCAATGGCAAATTTCTGTATGCACAGGTTGAAAGTTATGCAGATCAGCTTTTTGAGAGCTTAGCTATGTGGCTAAATGGCATTGACCATGATGCATTATTAGGCTTAGCGGGCGATTTTAGGCGTAAATGCGAAATTATTGATCAGCTCGAACTGATCATAGGCAGTAAGCATATCGAGACCATTTTTGAAAACATAGCCAGTTTTGAGGCGCTGTCTTTCGCTCCCGCACCTAAAGATAAATTTATTGCGCAAACCGAAAGTGGCTTGCATATAGAACTGACCATAGTTCAAAAACAAGATTTTTATCTGGAATACTTTAAACTTACGGGAAATGAAAAACACGTTGCCGAGGTTTTAAAATTAGCTGGAGAAGCTGACTATACAAACGAAACCGAGATATACCAAAAAGCAGGTTTAGCTTTTGTAGAACCTGAATTACGCGAAGGACTTGATGAGATTGA
>DDEP01000158.1 GCA_002336465.1 Pedobacter sp. UBA1951 | reverse complement strand
CTGCTTTTGATCAGGAAATAGCCGAACAAGATGAAAATTATTTTGAAAAAGCACCTTTAGCGGTTAAAAATAAAATCAAAAATGTTCTTTATCTCTTATATCCGCAAAAAGGCTATACAGTTACACCAATCTTGATTTATGCGTGTATTCTAGCCCTCATATTTTTTGTTGTTTTTATTTTTGGATATGGTGCATTTTTACTGAAAGGCGCAAAAGATCAGGTTGAGTTTATTTCTAAAGTTAAGGATGTACCCATCAAAGCAGGGGCACTTCATAGAGCTGAGGTATTATCTGGCGGATATTGGCGGTTGATTACTTATCAATTCTATCATGCAGGAATATGGCATCTGTTCTTCAATATGTACGCACTGGTATATTTAGGTTTATTGGTGGAGAACAAGCTGGGCTGGAAAAACTTTTTGCTGGTTTATCTTTTAAGTGGCATATGCGGTGGATTGTTAAGTATATCATATCATGAACAGTTGACCACAATCGGTTCTTCGGGTTCTATTTTGGGGTTATTTGGAGCATTGATTGCGTTAATTTTAAATCATTACTTTGAAAAAAATGCATCCAAAGCTTTACTGGTCAGTACTGTATTGGTTGTTTTGCTGATGCTGATAAATGGCAGCATTTCGCAAGGGGTTGATAATATGGTGCATATTGGAGGCTTTATTTCGGGTTTTGTTTTTACTTATCTGCTAACTTTTAAGACAAGCATTAAGCAAGCAAATGTTCGTCCCGCACTAAGGTATATAAGTGTTTTTGTTGTACTTGCTGGTTTTGGCTATCTAACCATTGCGCTTACCCCAAATTACCAACATGAAGAATTTATAAAATTAAAAAATGACTTTGACCGCAATACATGGGCTCTTTCAGATGTATTATGGATGAAAAATAACTCTTCTCAAGAGGAGAAATTAGATTTGTTATATGAAAGAGGGATCTATCCTGCTAAAAACAACCTTAAGATTGTTCAAAAAATGAACAAATTGGTTTTGAACAAGAGATATACTTTAGACAAAGAGCTGAAAACCAAGTTGGCTAAAGAAACCTATGATTTGGTTTTGCTTATTGAAAAAGATATCAAATCTGAACATAAATACAGGGCGGAAATAGGTAAAAGGGTGTATGCCTTAAAGGAAATGCAAGTAAGATTTGCCGATAGTTTGTACAAAGCTGAACAATAGATAATAGAATTATAATGAAACAAACTTACCTCCTAATAATATTGGTTCTTTTAATCTCTTATGCAACTAAAATAAGGGCACAAAATACAGAAGCAAATGAGATTAATAATGTTGTAAACTCAAAGTACATTGCTAGTAGAAAGGCTTTTACAGGAAAATTAAATGATGTAGAAAATAAAGATATTAGGGAAAAAATAGCAAAAGAGTTAAACAGGAATATTGCTGATGATAAGGCCATACTGATTAATTATTTTCAACGGGCACCAAACTGTATAACCTATAATTATAACAAGGAAACTTATTCCTCAATGTTGAACAATGTCGTTAATATTTCAAATCGAATAACTTCTGGGGAAAACGCGATTGATTTCTTTATTTATGCTAAAGATACATTTCACATAGATACTTTCCTTAATAAAAAGGATTTCATCTTGGATTCAGGCTTTTTTCAAAGTAATGTTTTTACCATTCAAGAAAATTGTGAGGCATTTCTAATCTTAAAACCTGATGGAAGATTTATGAAGTACTATGGAGAAGATTATTTTACTGAAGTAGGTAATTTTTTAAAGCAGAAGTAAAACAGAGCTGTTAAAAAGGAAGTGATGCCAACTTTTCTTTAACAAAGCGTATAACTCTTTGTACCAAACTCCCTTTCCTGTGTGTTAAAAAGTGTTTAATAGCGCTATAAGCCTGTTTGTTTTCTTCAATAACGGTAGGGAAATAGTTAATGGGTTTGGGATTAATGATCACATTATAAATATCGTTAAGACCCGAATGAACCCCCGAACCATCGTGGCCAATATTATTGATCAATGAATGTGCAGGATTTAAGGTAAGCCCTCCTTTTAAGAAAATAGAGGCATACCAACGTATAGCCCAAGAATTATTTTTTCCTCGTTTAAACTCCTTAACCTGCTTCCAAAAATTCATGGAATGATCTATGGAAAAAGCCTTTATCTTTTCTTTATCAAATTGTTTGATTAGCACATCTATATTGGGCTCAAAATGATTCCATGCCCTTTCCCAAGTAGCCCATCCCCAACTGCTTGCCGCTCGGTAGAAAAAAGTTTCGGGCAGATTATTTTCTTTAAGGTTATACATGTAAGCCCCAATATGCATCACTTTTTCTTCATTATGGTACCGATCTAAGGCATTGTTGAAATAAGTTAAAGTATGAGGAGAAGAAATCAGATCATCCTCAAATACAATCACCTTTCCATAATCTTTTATGAGTTGAGAAACACCTTCAATAATAGAGTTGGCCAAGCCTATATTGGTTTTGCGCTCAATAACCTTGATAGATTTGAAGCCCTCTATATGGTTGATGATAGACCTTACCTCCTTAACTTTTTCTTGGTCATCATGGGTTCTTGCCCCGTCTGAAAAAATAAATAAACGACTATTAGCTGCAAGCGTATTTTGCTGCAAAAATTTAAGGGTACGTTCTGTATGCTGCGGACGATTGTAAACAAATAATGCTATAGGGGCAAGATTTTGCATTGTAATTAAATGGCTAAACAGTTTTGTTCTTTATAAAATACAGAAGTGGCTTTATAATAAAAAAGGCCAGGAGAAATGCCCGAGAAATACAACTCTTTAAACCCTTGTGTAACCAAGAAAGATCTGGCTTCTTGGTAGGTTTCTCTTTCAGAGTCGTCAAGTACAATTACACCACTATCAGATAAGGCATTAACGGCATACTTGCAGCAATTTACCCGATCCCTGCCATCTACAATAATTACATCGAATTTTTTACCGATCAACATTGCCTTTTGTGCATATTCTCCATTCGTTTCTAATTGTGTAAACACCATTTCGGCATTTTCAGCCTTTTCGTTTACAATTTTTTTGTACCAATCTTCATCGTGCTCAACAGAAACCACAGAGCCAACTCTTTTTGCGTAAAACAAAGTAGAGTTTCCAGAACCGTATTCAAATACACTTAAGGATTTATTTAACCTACCCTTAATAAAGTCAATAAAAGAATAGGTTACCCATGGAATAGGTTGCCCTTCTGCATCAATGGCCTGCTTTTTATCAAAGGCATTGAACCATCCGATTTCATTTAGATAACCCTTGCCGTTATAAGATAGGAGGGCTGTTAATCTTTTAGGCTTTGCAATTAATTTTGCAAGTGCTGTAAATTTATTCAACGCTTAAATAATTTTTGAAATATACTCACCAAAAATACAGATTTTAACATCATTATGCCTTGTCTGCGAGTTTTAGGAATAAAAAGAATAAGAAAAGTAGAAGAAGCATAAGCCACCACAGTAGCTATAGCTGTTCCCATCATGCCCATTTTAGGGATCAAGATAAGGTTAAGCACTACGTTTACAATAGCGCCAAAACCTGTACGCATAAATGTTAGTTTATGGTAACCTTCTGCAATTAACACCTGCGTACTCGCCACCCCTAAAAAAACAAACAGAGAACCCCATACATGTACCGTTAAAACTGGAGCTGCGGCGGCATATTGTGTTTTAAAAAGTTTGTAGATCAAAGGAGAAGCAAAACTGATAAATATGGCAAACGATAAACTTAACCAGATCATCAGGTCATAAAGGTTCTGAATTCTTTTCATATACCGTTGTTTATCATCCCTTCGGGCATTTAATATGGCAGGAAACAGAGAAGCAACAATGGCCCCCGGTACAAAATTCAACGCTTCGCTAAACATTACAACTGTAGCGTAGGCGCCTGCAGCGGCAGCGCCTTCTTTTCCTAATAATTCCTTTAACATAATGGTATCTATACGCATATAAACAGAAACCATAATGCCCGATATGATTAAAGGCCATGAAAAGCTGAGTAGCTTTTTAGCCAGTTGCTTATCAAAGCTCCAGTCAAATATTTTTCTCCCTCCCCGATTATAAGTTAAGAAATATCCAAAAGAAAGCACAAATACGTCAAACAGTGCGGCATAAACGAAATACATCAAATCGGCATTACCTCTTATCAGAATGATTTTAATCGCTGCAGAGATAAGATTGCCAATTACCTGCACCTGCATAATGTATTTAGACTGTACCTGCGATTGGAAAAAAGCATCGATTACCGTTAAAGACTGTAGTAAGCCAGTAAAAGAGAGGATAAAGATGATTTGATAAGAAATATCATTTAAAGGGAAAAACTGCCAGACCACAAAAATAAGGGGAACACAAACAGCTCCTGCTATTGCTTTTAATCCGAAAGCCGTTCCTAAAATTTTATCTTTATTTTGAGGAAACTGATGTAATTCCTTAACAATGAAACTGTCTAGGCCCAAGCCCGCAACAGAAGCAAAAAGAAAAATATAAGAAATAGAAGTATTAAGGATACCGTTTTTATCTGCAAGAAGATAGTTGGCTAAAAAAATACTTACTACCATTTTAATGGCTAAGCTACCCACACGTCCAAACATCAATAGACCTGTATTCTTAAAGTATTTTTTGAAGGCTTCTTCATCAAAGCCAGTCTTAGCCAATAATTTCATATGTTCAAATATGCAAAATTAGCTTTATTGCTTAAAACTATTCTCTATACGTTCTAACTGTTTAAGATGATGCTTTAAGTGGATTTCGATAAATCTTACCCATTGCTTAGCATTTAACAGGTTTAATACAGGATGTTTTACTTTAACAGAAGGATCAGCCGTTTTGATGAAATTGAATTGTTTCTCAAACATGACCTCAAAATCTGTGATCAATTGGTTAGCGGCTTCTATGCTGATTTTTTTTACGCGACTTTCAATTTTTTCTGGAGCTTTTATTTTCTTTCCCGAAGGAAATTTCCCCCACAGTAAAACCAGCTTTACCTTAAAAAGCGTAGGCCCTTTTGTTCCCTGACCTTTTATACAATTATGGATTGCCATCATAGAAAGCAAGCTAGAGTCGAAAATATGACTATAAACTTCAGCATAACTCCAACCACCTATAGGTGGCTGTTCTGTGAATTGTTCAGGATTTAAAAGGTCTAATATAGCACGGTATTTTGCGGTTAGTCGTTGTATGGATGTTTTGATTCCTGATAAACTCATCATGTAGATTTACTCCTAAAATAATTAAAAATGCAACAACAGTTCTTCTAAGTGGTTGATTTGCCAGTTTACATCTGCAGGCTTTTCTAGGTTTGCCGGATTAAAAAAGATGGCCTTTATGCCAAAGTCTTGTGCGCCTCTAATATCGGCTTCAAGACTATCACCTATCATGATGCTTTCATGTTTATATGCGGTTGCCTTGTTCAGCGCATATTCAAAAATTGCTTTGTCGGGCTTGTTTACGCCTACATCCTCAGAAATGATTACATTTTTAAAATAAGGATTCAGGTTAGAAACGCTCATTTTTGTTAATGTGGTTTCTTTAAAACCATTAGAAATGATGTGCAATTGGTATTTTTGCTGAAGGTAGCCTAATACTTTTTGTGCACCATCAAATAAATTGGTTTTATAAGGACTTATACGAACATAATCTTGTTCAAATTCACCCGGGATTAATTCTGGCCTGATACCCAATTCTAAAAAAGTTTTTTTGAAACGCTGCTCTCTTAAGGTTTCTTTATTGATTTTGCCGTTATGGTACATGGCCCATAATGCATGGTTGTTAACCGTATAAAGCGCTATAAACTGCTGGGCTGAGGAAACACCTAAAGAATTTAAATCGTACTTGTCATACAACTCTAAAAGTGCTTCTTGTGCATTTCGGTCAAAATCCCAGATGGTGTGGTCTAAATCAAAAAAGATGTGTTTTATGGTATTTTCCATGATATGGATAAAGGTAAGGCATAAAAATAAGATCCGTTTAAAGCTTATGTAAAAAAACAGCAAAATGTAAGCTTCGGGCTTTTTACTTTCTGCTAACGAATAGACTGTTAGGGAATTGTATTTTTGAAGTATGAAAATAGAAATTTGGTCGGATGTAATGTGCCCGTTTTGCTATATAGGCAAAAGACATCTTGAAAAAGCAATGGACAAAATGCCATTTAAAGATAAAGTAGAGATAGAATGGAAAAGCTACCAGCTTAATCCTGATTATCAGAATGAAAATCATGAAACGGTATATGACTACTTATCGCGCAGTAAAGGTATGAGCGTGGATCAGGCCAAGCAGATGACGGGTCAGGTTAAAGCAATGGCCAACGAAGCTGAGCTATCTATAGATTTTGATAAAAACATACCCGCAAACACATTTAAAGCACATCAATTGATTCATTTTGCGGCAACTAAGAATATGCAAAACCAAGCAGAAGAAGCGCTGTTTAAAGCACATTTTACCGAAGGGAAGGACGTAAGTGATAATGAAGTGCTATTGGGCATTGCCAGCGATCTAGGTTTAGATAGAGCAGAGGCAGAAGAAGCACTCAATAAAGAAACTTTTGCTGAAGCTGTAAGATATGATATTTATGAAAGCCAACAGGTAGGGGTAAGAGGAGTTCCTTTTTTTGTATTAGACCGAAAATATGCGCTTTCGGGGGCTCAACCTGTAGAAACATTCGAGGCCGCTTTGAAACAAAGCTTTGATGAATGGAGCAAAACCCAACAACCCAATCTTACCTCGCTGAATTCTGGTGATCAGGCTTCATGTACCGATGAAAGCTGTAGCTTATAAAAATTAAAGGCCGGGGATTTTATCCACCGGCCTTTAACTTAAATGTACTAAGTACTATTTTAAAGAATTGATATTATTGGTCAGTTTAAAATTGTCGGCATTTTTCATCAAATCTACCATGATTTTAACACTCTCATCCTCAATAAAATCATCATTAATTGTTTTATTAGCAGCTTTATCTGTTTTGCTTAATGCAGGCAGACCTTTTGACGCACGAATTTCGTTTAAACGAGCTAGGTTTTTATTTTCTAGCTGATCACGTTCTGCTTTAAGTTTGGCTTCATTTAAAGGAACAGAAGTCTCATTTTCTTTTTTCTTAACTTCTGCCACATCTTCTTTTAAGATTTTATACTCAACCGATTTTTCCATACGCTGATCATGTAACTGATTTAAAGTAGCTTTAGCTAAAGTAAAGTCGTTAAAAGGAGTATAGTTAGAAGCTTTGATCATGTCAAAAGGTAGAGCAGAAGGCTCTGTGTCTTCTCCAATTTTATCTAAAGGATAAATTGAAGGAAACTGGATATCAGGAATTACGCCTTTGTGTTGCGTACTGTTACCACTTACACGATAAAACTTAGCCATAGTAAGGTTAATCTGGCCTAATACAGGAACTCCGTTTTTATCTACAATAGTTACCGTGTTAGAGTTTTTATCATTTTTAGCAGTTTCATTTTTCTTGAAGAGCCCCATCAGTTTTTGAATCATAGAAGGATTCATGATGGAGTTAAGATCAATAGAAGACTGTACGGTTCCTTTACCATAAGTTTGGGTTCCTATGATGATTCCTCTTCCGTAATCCTGTATAGCTCCTGCAAAAATCTCCGAAGCAGAGGCACTTAAACGGTCAACCATAACACCTAAAGGCCCAGACCAAGCTATTTTGCTTTGCTCGTCATCATAAACTTTTACACTGTTTCTATAGTCCTTTACCTGTACAACAGGTCCTTTTCCTACAAATAAACCAGATAATTCAACAGCCTCGTTTAGAGAACCACCGCCGTTTGCCCTTAAATCTACAAGTACGGCATCCACCTTATCCATATTTTTCAGCGTATCTAGCAATAACCTTACATCGCGAGTGGTGCTTTTATAGTTAGGATCGCCAGCATTTGCAGCTTTGAAATCTGCATAAAAAGCAGGGATTTTAATAATACCTATTTTATAGGCTTTACCATTATCAGTAATGGTTTTAACTACTTTTTTAGCCGATTGCTCTTCTAAAATAATTTTATCTCTAACCAAAGTAACAATCTTAGGTTTTGCTGATAAATCTTGACCCACAGGAATAACTTTTAAACGAACAACCGTTCCTTTAGGGCCTTTAATTTTGGCTACGGTATTGTCTATACGCCAGCCAATTACATCTTCAAACTCTCCGTTTTCGCCTTGCGCAACAGCAACAATTTTGTCGCCTGCGTTAAGCTGCTTGCTCTTAAATGCAGGGCTTCCGGCAACAATAGAAACAATTTTGGTAACTTCGTTATCTAGTTGCAGCGTAGCGCCTATACCTTCTAAAGATCTTGACATCTCTTGATTAAAGGTTTCTGCATTTCGTGGGTTAAAGTAATTGGTATGTGGATCAACAGCTTCTGTAAAAGAATCCATCAAGATCTGGAAAACATCTTGGTTGTTAACTTTTGCAGCTTGCGATTTTAGGTTTTGGTATCTTTTGGTTAAAGTTTCTGCATTTTTTGCTTGTTCAGTACCTGTAATCTTTAGATTAACCAATTCGTACTTGATACGCTTGTTCCAAATGTTGTCTAATTCATTTTGGGATGCTGCCCAAGGTAGTTTTTCTCTGTCATATACATATGAATCATCTTGGTTAAAATCATATTTCGTGTTTACACGTGAAAGAGAATAATCAATGCGCTGGTTATATCTTTTTAAATAGACATTGAACATGTAAAAAGGTACGCTCAAGTCTCCCTCTCTAAGATAATCGTCAAAGTCATATCTAGATTTTTCAAACTCTGTAATATCTGCATTTACAAAGTAACTGCGAGAAGGATCTAATGCTTTGATATACCTGTCAAAGATAATGCTCGAGATAGAATCATTAATCTTGATTTTTTTATAATTATAATTTTCGATCAATGAGACCAATTCCCTGCTAACCAAACTCTGTTGCTCATCAGGTTTAATGTTAATCACTCCCTCTACAGGCTTTTGTGCTTTGGGCTGCGCACTGCAGGCCAGCACAGCTGCTGTAAGTGTGATCGTGAATATTTTCTTTAGCATCTCTCTAACTGTTTTAAAATCCATTGTTGTAAAAAACATCATCCAATATGATACCAATTTTTTAAATAAACAAAAAAGACACAGCGAATTTCTGTATCTTTTTTGTAAACTTAGTGAAAAATGGCCTTTGCCTACGCAAAAATCTATGTAAGGGTTTAGCTAATAAGCTTAACTTTTGCCCTTGCTTTTTTCTGTAAGTACGGTTTTACTTACTTTTATACGCTGATTGTATTGAGGAAGATTAGACATTTTTGCTAGCTCCTCGGCCCTTAACAAGTCTTTTGAAGCCAAACCGAATTCTTTTTTCTTTATTTTAATATCTGCAATACCTAGTACAGAATCTAAATAGATAGATGGGTTATTCAACTGTTGTGCTAACATACCTTGTTGAGAATAGAACCACATAGACTGGGTTAGTTTGTTCGCTGCAAAATAAATACGACCAAGCATGTTATAAGACAACATCTGTCCGTTTCTGCTACCAATTTTTGCATAATTTTTCAAAGCAGATTTAAGAATAACCTGTTCTGCCTCATTATAGTTTTCTTGTTCAAGCAACAAAGCACTGATTTTTAATAGAACAGATCCGTACTTATTGTATTTTTTGTCGGCATTATATTCTTCGGCAGCCTTTTTATATAAGGAAATGGCTCCTGTTAGATCTCCCATTTGTTCATTAAACTCAGCTATTTCCATTTGTTTATCAGCATTAGATACTTTTGTACTGATAACAGCAATGTTGATGGCTGGTTGAGCGCCTGCATTATCTGCTCCGTTTGGAGAGACAAAGCTTTGAGCTACAGCCCAATTACAGGCTATAAAAGCAACGAACGTTAATGTTGTTCTTTTCATGGTGTAAAAGTTGGAAAGCAAATATAACAAAATAATTACATCATTAAATCTGCTTTTATTCTGATTTTCAGCAGTTAAAGAAAATAATGGAGTGCTGTTGACAAAAAATGTAACAAATAAAGCAGATAAAAATCTAAATTGTAAACAGACGATAAGCATGTTAATTACAACCACAAATCAGGTAGAAGGCAAGAAGGTGGTAAAATACTTGGGCCTTGTAACAGGAGAAACAATTATTGGCGCAAATATATTTAAGGATATTTTTGCCGGTATAAGAGATATTGTAGGGGGAAGATCGGGCTCTTATGAGCAGGTTTTGAGAGAGGGAAAGAATACTGCCGTTAATGAAATGCAACAATACGCTGCAGCATTAGGTGCGAATGCTGTAATTGGTGTTGATTTGGATTATGAAACGGTAGGAAATGGCGGAAGTATGTTAATGGTTGCGGCAAGCGGTACGGCCGTTATTTTAGAAGATCTTCCGTAATAAATAAGGGTGTTTAAATCTGGAAAGCAAATCTTGTGAAAACGAGATGCGCAAACCTTTTTTAAACACCCTTTTATTTTTTGCCAAAACTAGCGCTGAGGCATTTTTGGCATATTTCTCATTAGTTTTGCTGCTGCGGCTGGATTTGAAAATTGCTTCATTACCTTACGCATGTCTTCAAATTGTTTAAGCAGCTTGCTTACATCCTCTAATTTAGTTCCCGAACCTTTTGCAATCCTAGCTCTGCGGCTTGGGTTTATGGCGTCTGGATTTTCTTTTTCAAAAGGAGTCATAGATTGGATAATGGCTTCAACACTTTTAAAAGCATTATCATCAATGTCAACGTTCTTCATCATTTTTCCAACACCAGGTATCATGCCCATTAAATCTTTCATGTTACCCATTTTCTTGATTTGTTGGATTTGGTTGTAGAAATCGTTGAAATCAAACTTGTTCTTACGGATTTTCTTTTGAAGTTCTGCGGCCTGTTGTTCATCAAATTGCTGTTGAGCCCTCTCTACTAAGGAAACCACATCACCCATACCTAAGATACGAGAAGCCATCCTGTCTGGATAGAAAATATCTAGAGCATCCATTTTCTCGCCAGTACCAATGAATTTGATCGGCTTGTCAACAACTGATTTGATAGATAAAGCGGCACCCCCACGAGTATCACCATCTAATTTGGTTAGAACAACCCCGGTAAAATCAAGTCTATCGTTAAATACCTTTGCAGTATTTACGGCATCCTGCCCGGTCATAGAGTCAACCACGAATAAAATTTCATGAGGTTTGGTTTTAGCCTTAACTTCAGAAATCTCAGCCATCAAAGCCTCATCAATAGATAGGCGTCCGGCGGTATCAATGATGATAACGTTGTTGCTGTTCTTTTTACCCTCTTCAATACCTTCTAAAGCAATGGCAACAGGATCTTTAGATTCGGTGTTGGCATAAACCGGAACATCAATCTGTTCTCCTAAAACCTTCAACTGATCAACAGCCGCCGGGCGGTAAACATCGCCAGCAACCATAAGCGGCTTTTTACCTTTGCTTTTTAGGTGCAGCGCAAGCTTTCCGGTAAAGGTGGTTTTACCCGCACCGTTTAAACCTGCAATTAATATAATAGTTGGGTTGTTTTGTAAATCTAATTCTGTAGCCTCACCACCCATTAAAGCGGCAAGCTCATCATTCATGATCTTGGTAAGTAATTGCCCCGGCGAAATAGAGGTCAATACATTTGATCCTAGAGCTTTTTCTTTTACTTGGTCTGTAAAGGTTTTGGCAGTTTTGTAGTTTACGTCGGCATCTAGTAATGCTTTACGGATTTCTTTCATGGTTTCTGCCACGTTAATTTCCGTAATGCTTCCTTGTCCTTTTAAGACCTTAAACGCTCTGTCTAACTTATCCTGTAAATTTTCAAACATTGTTTTTAATGCTTTGGTATTTTATGAAATGCAAAGGTATTGTTTTTTTGCCTAAAAGCTATTTCAATCCTCATTATAAGACTATTTTTCTGTTATGTCCACTCAAAAAATCTCATGCTCATCTCAGAATGTATCTAAAAAGTTACTTAAATACTAATACATTAGTTTTAATATTAATTTATTAGTAGTACGTTTGTTTATCAAATTTTACAACATGATTAAATTAGCAAAAAGAGAAGAACAGATTATGCAGGCATTCTGGGATGTGGAGAAAGCTTTTATAAGAGATATCATTCCTTTATTGCCCGATCCTAAACCACACTACAATAGCGTGGCAACAATGGTAAGGATTTTAGAAGAAAAAGGATTTCTAGGACATGAGGTAATCGGTAATATTTTCTGTTATTTTCCAATAATTAGTAGAGAAGAGTACCAAAAGCACGCATTGAAAGATGTGGTAAGCCAATATTTTGATAACTCTTACCCCCGAATGCTGGCTTTTTTTGCCAAAGAGCAAAATCTTTCGGAAGAAGAGTTAACTGAAATTATCACGATTATTAAAAATAGGAAATCATGATTTTTTATGTATTAAACGTAGCCTTGATTTTAGCAGGCTGTCTCGTGTTTTACAAACTTTTATTGCAAAAGGAAACCTTTTTTCCTTTGAACAGATTTGTATTGTTAATCTGTCTAACGCTTTCTTTTGGCCTGCCTTTGGTGCCGGTACCACAACAATGGTCTTTTAGGAAATCAAAAATAGAAACTCTTTTTCCGGAAAAGACACCTTTATCTGCCTTAAAAACAGAGAAAAATCTGCCAAATGCTGATAAAGCCCCACTTGATACTAATTCTGCCAAAGAAAGAACCGATGATAACACATTCTTTAAAGATATTTCGCCTTTAAAAACCATGCAATGGATTTACTGGCTTGGCGTAGTTGTATTTGGTATCAATTTTCTTTTTCAGTTAGGTGTTTTGCTTTACAGGGCATATTCAAGGCCAATGATCAGAGACGGACGCTTTAGGATTATTGAACTTTCAGGAGACCAAGCACCTTGCTCTTTTGGCAATACTATTTTTATTAATCCTGAAAAATATGATTGGGATACCTACAATCAAATCATTATCCATGAAAAAATCCATATACAACAAGGGCATAGCTACGATATTCTTTTAGTTGAATTTGCCTTGGTTTTTCAATGGTTTAACCCTTTTGCTTGGATGTACCGCAAGGCAATGGAAGATAACCTTGAATTTTTAACAGATAATGAAATGTTGGCTCATTCGGATATTGAACCTGAAAGCTACCAGATGAATTTGGTAAAAGTTTCAGTACCTCATTTTCCGGTTAGTTTAACGACCAACTATAATCAATCCATACTTAAAAAAAGATTAGTTATGATGAACGCAAAAAAATCTAATGTAAATTCTACTTGGAAATACCTGTTTATTCTACCATTGTTAATGGTTTTTATGGCTTTCCTTAACGAGCCCGTTGCATACGCTAAAAACGGCGGACAGTTTTCCGGTAAAAACAATCCATTTGAAACAATGGAAAGTGAAGGCGATTGGTTCGCCACAATCAAAGGAGATAAAGTGAATGTTAATTTTACATCAGACGGAGATAATGACAGTAAAAACACGCAAACCTTTTCTCTAAAAGATTTTAAAAGTCTTCCAGCAAATACTGAAGGAACTTTTTCGGTAAGCAGAGATGCGGGTTCAATGGTTTTTACCGGTAAGTTCGAAGGAAATACAGGAAGAGGCCGATATAAGTTTAATACCAATGCAGAGTTTAAAAATTTCATGGATAAAGAAGGGGTGGCAGGTCTAAAAGAAAAAGATTTTTTAGTATTCTTCCTCATCAATGTGAAAAAAGACTATGTAAGAACGTTAAAAGACATGGGCTATAAACAAATATCAAAAGAAGAGTTAATTCCTTTGGTTGCCTTAAATGTTAATACCGAATATATCAAGGCATTAAAAGCTGCAGGAATTGAAGGGTTAACTTTACAACAACTTATACCGTTAAAAGCGTTGAACGTAGATGCTCAGTTTGTTGAAGGGGTTAAGTCTTCTGGTTATAAAAAAATTACAACCGACAGATTAGTTACTTTAAAAGCAAATGGCATAAATGGCGAATACCTTAAAAACGTGAAAGAGGCTGAGGCAGAAAACCGGAAAGTTGCAGAGGTAGAAACAAAGGCTACCGTTAACAAGTTAAAAGAGACTAAAAAAATAAAAGTAAGCACAGGAGAAGATGACGAATTGGGAAATCTGATTGCCCGAAAAGTGATGAATGTTACACCTGAGTATGCTCAAAGTTTTATCAACATGGGTTTGAAAGTTTCAGACGATAATCTGTTTGCTTTTAGATCCCTAGGTGTTACACCCGAATTCTTTGAAAGCTTTAAAGCTGCAGGTATTAAAGTAACTGATGAACAATTGATTTCTTTTAGATCCTTAGGTATTACCGCCAGTGACTTTAGTGACTTTAAAAAACTAGGTTTCAAGAATCTGAGTATTGATGATGTGATTTCGGCAAGAGCTACAGGAACTTCGCCAAGCTTTATCAACTCCATGAAGAAAAAAGGTCACAACTATGATTCTATAGAAGACTATATCAAAATGAAGGTGCTTTCTATAGAATAAATTTCCAATATTTTTTTGAATAAACTAAAATAACAGACTTGTTTCTCGGTTATGTATCTCCGGGAAACAGGTTTGATAAGGGATGCTTTTGCCTAAAAAATCTCTTTGAGTGAAACATATTAGGGCTTAACTCTATCTAATTAAAAATAAACCAAACAAACCAATGAAATTTAAAGCTATTTTTTTTGCTTTTATACTGATAAATATTGCTGCATTTGCTCAAAATGTTCCTAAAAAGAAACTTCCGGCAAAGAGAACCGGATCAGCTATAAAAATTGATGGATTACTAAATGATGAAGCATGGGCTGATGCACCTATTGCAGGCGATTTTATCCAAAATAAACCAAATCCTGGAAAACCAGAATCTAAAGATAAAAGAACCGAGGTAAAAATCTTATATGATGACTTTGCCATATATGTAGGCGCTCGTATGTATGATAACCCAGATAGCGTTACAAGAGAGATTGTACAGAGAGATAATATAGGAAACGCAGATTTTATAGGTGTTGTTTTTGATACCTTTTTAGACGGAATTAATGGCAATGGCTTCTTTGTAACCGCGGCAGGAGTTCAATTTGATGCTAAATATTCGCAGATAGGTGGAGAAGATGCAAACTGGAATGCCGTTTGGGATAGTGCTGTAAAAATAGACGAAAAAGGATGGACTGCTGAATTTAAAATTCCTTATTCAGCTTTGCGTTTCTCCACAAAAGACATACAAAATTGGGGGTTTAATATAACCCGTAAACGTACGGGAGTTAATCAGCAATTTTTCTGGAATCCAGTAGACCCCAAAGTGAGCGGTTTTATCAACCAAGGTGGGATATTAGAAGGATTACAAAATATAAAAGCGCCTTTGCGTTTGTCTTTTTCTCCTTATGTGGCTACCCTTTTTAGCCATTATCCTTACAATACCCCTGGAATTAGCAATTCTAAAGTTTCTTTTAGCGGTGGAATGGACGTAAAATACGGGATTAATAAAAGCTTTACGCTTGATATGACCCTGATCCCTGATTTTGGACAGGTACAGAGCGATAACCGTATTCTTAATCTTACACCTTTTGAGGTTCGTTTTGACGAAAACAGGCAGTTTTTTACAGAGGGCACAGAGATGTTTAACAAAGGCGATTTGTTTTATTCAAAAAGAATTGGCTCAATTCCTTCATATCGCGATCTTTCTGCTATGAAACCGGGCGAAGTAATCATAGAAAATCCACAAGAAGCCAAAGTGCTTAATGCCACAAAAATTTCAGGACGAACAGCAGGAGGATTAGGGATAGGTGTTTTTAATGCGCTAACCAACAGAATGTATGCAGAGGTAGAAGATGCACAGGGCAACCGACGCAGATTTGAAAACCAACCTTTAACCAATTATAATATTATTGTTTTAGACCAGTCCTTAAAAAATAACAGTTCGGTAAGTTTTATTAATACCAGCACCCTTAGGCAAGGTAGTGCCTATGATGCAAATGTAAGCGCCGCACTTTTTGACTTGAGCGATAAGCACAACAAATATTTTGTTACGGGAAATGGAAAGATAAGTTATGTTACAGAAAGCCTAGATAAAGCAGATAGAGATGGTTATAGCTATAGCCTAAAATTGGGTAAAAAGAGCGGCAATTTTACTTGGCAGTACCTACAAGAGTTAGCTGATACCAAATTTGACCCTTCTGATATGGGATTTTACCAGAACAATAATTTCTTGGAGCAGTGGTTTAATTTTAGCTATAATGATTACAAACCTGGTAAGTGGTACAATCAAATGCAAGCTTGGTTTGAGTTGATGTACTCAAGAAGATATAAACCGGGAGATTACCAGAAATTTGGGATATACCCCGGTACATATGTACAATTTAAAAATTTCTGGTCTGTTGAGTTGAATGGCTTTTGGGAAGCAGAACAGAATGATTTTTACGAATCAAGAAATGGACAAGCCTATAAAAATCCACAAAGCTACCGATTGGCAGTTTACGTAAATCCTAACAGGGCAAAACCCTATAATTTCGGAGGAAATATCCGTTATTTGGCTCAACCTAAATACAATAGTCGCAGCTATAATTTTTATTTTTTCCAGAACATGAGGTTCAATGACCGGTTTGCTATGGGTATAGACGTGAATTATAACCCTAATTTTAACCAAGTGAATTGGGTTGCTGCTAATGGAAGTACAGCGCTTTTCTCGAAATATGATAGGCGTACGGTAGAAAACTCTATTGATGCTAAATATAGTTTCAGTAATCGTATGGGCATTACCTTTAGAGTTAGACATTATTGGTCTGATAGGAGAAATAAAGAATTTTACGAGTTGCAGCCAGATGGCTATTTAAAGTCTTATACAGGAGCCGCTCCTCAAAATGTTGACAGGAACTATAACGTGTTCAATATAGACTTGGTTTATGTGTGGCAATTTGCTCCGGGAAGCGAACTGAGCGTTACCTATAAAGATGCTGCAGAAACCAATGAACGGTTTTATACCATGCAATATGGCAAAAACCTCGATAAGATTTTATCAAGCCCACAAAATAACACGATTTCTCTAAAAGTATTATACTACGTAGATTACCTGAACTTGATTAAGAAAAAACACCACAATAATTAACGAGGGAACGCAAAGACCAGGCCTAGGGCCAAAGCCTGACTGGCCTGGACTTTCATGTCCATGTTCTTATCATACAAAATAACCCCGGTTAGAGATACGTTCATAAAACGGTTGATCTTGGAAATAACAGAAAGATCTAAGCGATGGCTAATGTTATTCAGGTTATCGTAAGGGATAAAGATATTGTACTTTGATTTAAGTACAGTATTTTTAACAATCTCCTTCTCAAAGTTACTTACAATCTGGAAAGCGAGCTCGTTTCTAAACCGATTACCTTTTTTAACCCCAAAATTGTTGGGATTAGTTTTATAAATGGTAGTATCTAACACGAAGGTTTGTCGGGCAGTACCCGTACCAATACGGGTAGAGAAAACCTTGCTGGGTTTGTATTCAAAACCGAGAGACTCGGTAATGTAACCCGGAGCCATAAATCGAGAAAGCAGTTTTGCCTGCTCATTACCTTGGGCATCTTTAGAATAAGAAAAACCTTTGTCAAATTGAGATTCAAAACTTAGGGAAGCAAAGAAATACCAATTTTTAGATAATTGTATCGCGGCTTTGTTGTCCCAGTAAATACGGTCGCTGGTTTTCTTTTGCAATTGGTCTTTGTTCTTTACTTTTCCATATTGCAAGATTACCTCACTAGTATAGCTGTAGCTTTCTTTGCTGTATTCGGCCTTATGGTTTACCAAGCCGCCAATGGCAATAGAGTTTACCCCGCCACCTTTCCAATTGTTACTAAATGAAGCTTGGTTTACGTTTATGGTAACGGTTGCTTTGGTTTTCCAATAATTAATTTTTGCTTGTACCAAATTAACAGGAAGCGTAACAGGTTCGAAATTAAGCAGGCCTAAACGACTAGGCAATGGATTACGCTTAAGTCGAATTTCCATATCCTTTAAATTAAAAGGAATGGTGTCAATCTCTTGGGCAAAGGTATAATGAGAGCAAAAAAGGGCTATGAGAAAACTATATAACAACTGCTTCATTGCTTACAAAATAACAGAAAAATAAAGCGGAATAAAAATGAGAACCTAGTTTTTTGTTGGATGTTAGTATTTAAATGTGAGACTTTGGACTTTCTGCTTTAGACGAAATGGAGTAAAATCCGAAATTCGTATTATTTCAGAAAATTTATCCAAGAATAAAAAGGACGGGTTTTAAGGTAGTTTAGGTTGATTTCATTTTGATAAGCCTCTTTTTCAAAAGCAATATTGCGGTATGCCAATATATGTTTTCTATACTTGAACAAGTTAATGAGGTAAAAACAGAAATAAAGTACATAGAAGAATACAATGAGCAATTCAAGCTGCTGCCTGAAATGGATTTTTTCATGATTGATTATGGTGTCATCTTTTTTATAGATAGCTTTTTTAACCA
>DDEP01000119.1 GCA_002336465.1 Pedobacter sp. UBA1951 | reverse complement strand
TACTTTTTCTATTTGATAAATATCTTTATTGGAGCGCTCTTCTGCCATTTGTTTTGAAAAAGTATTTAAAGCCGGTTCATTGAAAATGTAATAGTTTAATATTTCACTTTTATCAGAAATCGGCGACTCAATATTAATATCTAAAGGTCTTACCTTATCAAATTCTACCATGCTTCCGGGCATAGCATCAATATTTATACCTTTCCATCCCTGTCTATAAAATCTAAAAGTATTAGAGAAACGCTTAGGATGAAGTGCACCTACATCTATGTAGAAGCCTGTTGGTTGGTTTTCAAAGATTCTAGCTAAAACTAAATCCTCTCCTTCTTGTGAATATGATTCATTTAAATATTCGGAAGGATTTATTCTGTTTTTATTTAATATATTTTTAATTATACGTCTTAAGCCCATTTGTGTTTTGTTAATCGCCAAGATCATTACTGATAACAGATAATATTACTGCTAATAAAATGTTATAATATATGTCAAGACGCTTTTCTTGGAGAAGATAACGATAATATATCCCCTTTTCTTTTATTTATGTCTTTGCCCTTTGCGGTGAAACTTTTTCTGTTTATTTTTTGCGGTGGCTGTATTGCTTTTACTGTCTTTCTGAGGCTTTCTGCTTACTTCTTTCTGAGCCATCATACTTTGCCAGCTTAAAGGATAAGGGTGTTCTTCTATGATAGGAATTACTCTTTTGATCAGTTTATGAATAGCGATCAGATATTCGTTTTCCTCAGCATCAACAAAAGAAATAGCATTTCCATTTACTCCAGCTCTGCCCGTTCTACCAATTCTGTGTACATAGGTTTCTGGGATATTGGGTAGATCAAAATTGAAGACATGTGTAAGGTCGTCAATATCAATGCCTCGGGCAGCAATGTCAGTAGCTACCAATACATTGATTTTTCTGTCTTTAAAATCAGTTAAAGCTCTTTGCCTTGCACCTTGTGATTTGTCGCCGTGTATAGCCGCAGCTTTAATGCCTTCCTTTGCTAAATCTTTTGCTATGCGATCAGCACCGTGCTTTGTACGGGTAAATACCAAAGTATGGTCAATTTTAAGCTCATTTAAAAGGTGTTTAAAAAGCTTCTTCTTATCGGGTTTATCTACAAAATAAACAGATTGATTAATGGTTTCGGCTGTAGAAGATACAGGGGTAACTTCTACGGTAACAGGATCTTTTAAGATTGTATTTGCTAACTTTTGTATCTCTGGTGGCATGGTAGCCGAAAAAAACAAGGTTTGCCTTTTTGCAGGTAGCTTGCTCACTATTTTTTTAACATCGTGTATAAAACCCATATCTAACATACGGTCGGCCTCATCCAATACAAAAATCTCGATATCATTTAAGCTGATATAGCCTTGGTTCATCAGGTCTAATAATCTGCCAGGTGTAGCAACGAGAATATCAACGCCTTTTTTTAGTGCATCTACCTGAGGTTGCTGCCCCACGCCACCATAAACAACGGTGTTTTTAACAGAAAGATTTTTACCATAAGCATTGAAGCTTTCTTGTATTTGTATGGCTAATTCTCTTGTGGGGGTTAGTACCAAAGCCTTAATTGCTTTTTTATTGGTTTTTAAGTGCCTCATGTATAAAATCTGCAACATAGGAATAGCAAAAGCTGCCGTTTTACCTGTCCCTGTTTGTGCACAGCCCAATAGGTCTTTTATTTTTAATATACTTGGAATAGCTTTTTCCTGTATAGGAGTTGGCTTTTGATATCCTTCGGATTCAACAGCTTTTAATATAGGCTCAATAAGCCTTAATTGTGAAAACAACATTTTTTCTAAGTGAAAAGTTAAAAGTAAAAATTAAAAAGTGCGTGTATCACCTTTAAAATTCGAAGAAGCCAGAACAATCATTTATTTGAAGGACTAACTTGCGAGTTGCTTTAAATGATTAAAGAAATTCTGCTTCGAATGGCAAAGGTACGGAAATTAAACACGTAAGTGAAATGATTATTCTGCCTGTAAAGCACTTCTGTAAACTAAATTTTGAGAAGTTATTAAAATTAACAAACAGATTTATACGGTGTTAGCTTATTCCTTTTGAATATCCTGTCAAAATAATAATTTGTGCCTTATATTTGTGATAACCACTTTCTAATGTCCCTGAAGATTACCCCTAAATTCTCAATCATAATTCCTACTTACAATAGAGCTCAATTAATAACTACTGCAATTGATAGTATCTTAGGTCAAACTTATAATAACTATGAAATTATAGTTGTAGATGATGGATCCATAGATAACACAGAAGAAGTTTTAAGACAATATTCTGGGACCATTAAATATTTTAAGCAAGCGAATAAGGGACAGTCGGCTGCCAGAAACTTGGGACTTCAAAATGCATTAGGTGAATATATAGCCCCTTTAGATTCGGATGATTTTTGGGAGGAAAATTATTTAGAGATATGCCTGAAACATTTAGAGCAGCACAATTTAGATTTACTAATTACTCATTGGGAACATTTGCTTAAAAAAAATAATAGGCAGATTTTATTACCTGAAATCAATAAAGAATTAAGAAATAAAGGCTTTTTAATATTAGATGAGAAGACTTTCTCTAATAGCATTTTTAAAAAGAATATTGGGGCAAATTCGGGAATGGTATTTAGAAAAGAAATAGTTAAAAAAGGATGGAATGAGAATATTAAAATTGGTGATGATTGGGTACTTCAAATGGATTTGATATCATCCAATCGTAAAATGAAAATTGGGTATAATCCCGAAAAGCTTTGGAATAAGCTGAGGGTAAGTGAAAGTGTTTGTGATGGAAATAAAGGGATTGCTTTTAGAGAGGCGCAGCTTAAAGATTTAGAAGCAATAATTAAGACTTATACAAAACAACTCAAAGAATCAGAGAGAAAAGACCTATATGTTTTAAAAATGCAGAACAAACTTCTTTTATTATACTACTATATTTTAAACCGTTCTTCTCCTAAATTAATATTTATTCATTTATGTAGTATATTAAAAAGACCTAAGTTAATTGTGCCTGCGTTTTTTATAGGGGTTCAAAAGGTTTTCCTTCGTACTTCTGTTTATTAGTTTGGTCTATGTCAATATTACCTCTTGTAACTGTTATTATACCTACCTATAACAGAGCGTATTGTTTAGAAGAAACCATATTAAGTGTTTTGAACCAATCATATGGTAATTATGAGTTAATTGTGGTTAATGATGGATCTACTGATGATACCAAAAATTTACTAAGAAAGTATAAAAGCAAAATCACTTACTTTAATATTATAAAATCTGGAAAATCTTATAGTAGAAATTTAGCTTTGATTAATTCTTCGGGAGAGTTCATTGCTACTTTGGATTCTGATGATATTTGGTTTCCCGATTATTTGGAAAGAAGCATAGAGATAATGCGCGAAAAAAAACTTGATGTCTTATTCAATAAAACGATTAATCATGGCTTTATACCTCCAGTATTTTTTGCTCACCCTTTACATGTTTTTACTTATAAGGAAATAAGAAATTTAATTTTAAGATATTGTCCAAGTCCTTCATCGGGAGTGTTGTTTAAGAGAAGTAAAATAGGGAAGGGATGGAATGAGAGAATCACTACTTACGAGGACTGGTATTTACAAATTCAGTCTATTGTTAATTATCCTGATTTAAAGGTTGCTTTTAATCATCAAGTTTTATGGGATAAAGTAGAAGGTCCAGATGTAATTGCTAAAAGAAATTCCCTAAGTTTTTATACAGAGAGATTAAGGGCAAGTAAAGAGCTGATTAAGAACCTTCAATCAGAGCTAACATTAAGAGAGAGGCTTTTCTTATTAAGAAATTATGCAGGTAATTTTTATAGATTAATTAAATATAAATGCTTTATTTGATGAAATGGGTAAGTTTATTAATGCCTGTTGGGGGTATGTTTTGGGTTTTAGCATACGTTCTTCTTATCAGGTTAGGTATAAAGAATAAGACTTATACTATGCCGTTGGTTCCTGTGTTTTGCAATACTTCATGGGAGTTCATGTATTCTGTAATTTACCCAAGTTCATTTTTACCTGCTAAGATATTCAATTTTACTTGGTTTGTATTAGACTTAGCTTTAATGGCACTTGTATTTAGATATTCTAAATATTCTGCAAGAAGCTTAATGATTACTTTAATTTTAATTTTTTCACTATGTCTGTTGTCATTTAAAGGGACTCAATTTTTGATAGAACAGAATATTATTAAAAATCCTATAAACGGTTTATTTGATGGTTTTGTCCTCGCTATAATTATACCTCTTGCTTTAATATATACCTTAAAGTCTAACCCTCGAGGTCACTCAAAAACAATTGCTTGGTTCATGCTACTTGGTACAACCTTTTATGCATTAGAGATACTTTTTAATCCAGCTCATACAAAGTATAATGACAGTTTGCTAATTATTATGGCTATTGTGAGTGTTCTTAGTTTTTGCCTTTACATTTACAAGTTATATAAAACTTTATGATGGCAATTTTGAGGCTGAAGTCATGGTGGATGAAAATGGCGATGTTTTTATGCCTAGTTTACTCTTCATTTTTATTTGAATCTATCTCTATTACCCAGCTTTTAATAGTTTTTATAGGTCTATTGTTAGGTGCGGTATGGGCAAGCATTATCAATAACTTTTGCGATGTTAGAGAAGATTTAATTTCGAATAAACCAAATAAGTTTATTGGACTTTCTAAATTTAAGGCTTATTGTATTATTGCAGCTGTAATTGTGCTTGGGGTAAGCTATATGCTATTTTTGATTGCAGACTTACAAACTAAGGTGTTTTATGTTCTTTCTTGGCTATGTATTTTCTTGTATTCATATCAAGGTATAAGGTTTAAAGAGATGCCTTATTTCGACTTGCTTTTTGATGGTTTAGGTACACAATTATTTCCAGCTTTGTTCATCCTGTCTTTTTGTGGGAAGATAACTCTAACAACATTTTCAGCATGCCTTTGGCTATTTTTTTCAATGGGTGTGAGGTCATTGATTGTGCACCAAAATCGAGATTATAAAGTAGATAAATTAGCGGGGTTAAAAAACTTCAGTAATTCAGTAGCTCCTGTGAAAAAATCAAGATTTTTATCTATGTTAATTGTATTAGAAATATTTACCTTTCTAGGGTATTTATTCGGCTTATCAAAAAGCGTTTTTATTTCAATGATTTTGATTTTAGTCGTTTATTTGATATGGATATTAATATTTAGAGATGGGTGGAGTTTTTTCAACTCTGGTAAAAGGTTGTTTTTGTTTGATATATATTATTTATTACCTATAGTAATACTTGTGAATTTAGCAATTATAGATATAAAATATATGTATATACTAGGAGTTCACATAGCTA
>DDEP01000164.1 GCA_002336465.1 Pedobacter sp. UBA1951 | reverse complement strand
ATAGTTTAACAGGCTGGTGTTTTTGAGCCGGGAACAGATCTTCAAATGGAGCTGAATTTGCAGGGCAACTACGTGTCAATGTTAGGGCTTCAGTTTTAGAGCTTGTCTAAAATTTATTTCTACGATTATAGATCATCATTTTTGAATGAGCCTAATTTAATTTTTGAATAAGTTTACGTGGCAATTTTTAATGTGGATTTCAAAATTCACGTTTTGAACCTATTTTTATTCCCCCATTAATTCAGCAAGTTTTTTACTCAAACTGTCACCTAGTATTTTTTTCCCAATTATTAGTCCTTCTCTATCTAACAAAACTGAATTAGGTAGTGCATTTATACCATATAAAATAGCTACATCGCTTTTAAATGATTTCAAATCGGATATTTGTGGCCACGTCATTTTCAGTTTTTCAATTCCTTTCAGCCATCTGTCTTTATCCACATCTAGTGAAACACTAACAATTTCAAACCCTCTATTCTTATACTTATTGTAATCACTTACTACATATGGCATTTCATAATGGCATGGGCCACACCAAGAAGCCCAAAAACTAATTAACACAAACTTTCCTTTGCCCGCATAATCTGAAAGTGAAACATTTTTGCCATTGGGGTCGGTCAATGTGAAATCTGTAAACTTTTTTCCTTCAGCTACGTTTTCTAAATTAAAAATTTGTTGTAGCAATCGCTTTATTCTTTCTCGGGATTTAAACTCCTCATCAGCTTTATCCAGCAGCTCTCTTTGCTGTTTCATTGTGAATTTGCTTGAGGAGATAGTAAACAAGTATTTACCCAATTCATTATTGATATTATTAAAAATAAAATCGAAGTCGGATAGTACCGATTCTTTTTCTACTTCTTCATACATGTTTTCGATTTTTTTCAAGGAATCAGGATTTACTCGGCTAGATTTCATTTTTTTATACTTTTTTTCGAGTTCATTCTTTTGAGCAGTGAAAGCTCTCTTTTTGCTTCTTAAATCAGTATAAGCTTCATTAGTTGGCGTTCCTTTAATTGTTATAAAAGAATCAAGCTTCACACTAAATCTACCTGGTTCTATCAATATAGGCACTCGTGTAAACTTTTTGCTATCGCTTGATTCACTTAAAACAATATAATGAAGCGGAGTAGAATCCGCTTTTCCTCTAAATAAAAATTTACTATTTATAATTACAGCAGTATCTACATTTTTCATTTGACTATTTTGTAAAAACACATTTTTACCTTTGAAATTTTCGTCAGTAACAACTCCCTTGATGATATAATTTGTTTTACAAGCAAACAATACACCTACAAAGATCAAAGAAAAGATGATTTTTTTCATTTGTGCAATACTATTTAGTTTGTTGGTATTTTGTTTATTATTTAGGTACTTCAACGCTTTGTATCACAGATAGTTCTTACTATCCCCAAAATTGTAAATAGTTGTAAATGGTATCATGACTATACTCGTATGAGTTATCGTAAGTAATGCTTACCATATTTATTTCCCTACAAAGGCATATGTAGATTTATGTTGCCAACGATCCGGACACATATCTAAGACTGCTCTTACACGCTTTGCTTGGTCTGCCGTGATTGAATTCTTACGACTATATCTGTCCATTATATTAAATGATGTGAACCAGTCGTATTGACCATTTGCTGGTTCTCCAGACCAACGGTTGTTCTTGTATATGTTTGCAAAATAACTGCTATTATACCTATAAGTGTCTTCACAATAATCATTATCGTTATTCACGTCTCTATTATTATCATTGTAGTCTGTAAACAAAAGACCGTAAAATTGACCAAGATAAGTAGATAGCTCAAACTCATTGGTTCCTTGTGCAGCAGGATTAAAGAATGCTTCCCAACTCAACATAATTCCAACTGTAGAACAGTCGGTAACCATTGATGCAGAAAAAATATTACTTTGAGCCATGGTTACACCCAATAGCTTCGAAGCATTTCCGGAAGTTGTAATATATCTGGGCGCACTTGTTACAGCCGAGCGAGTTCCATTTGCATAACTGGAGGATATATCACCCATCGTAACAAGCCATATATTCAAATACTTATTGGGGTCCCAAAGATAATTGCCCAAGATCAATGTCTTATAAGTAGATAACTGCACTGCTGGAGTTGCTGTTGCAGCGGGACCTTGAGCTGCTGAGAGTTGAATCGTATTTTTTCCTCTTTCAGCTAACCTGATCCCATTTTTATCATACTCGGCCAATCGAAATATGATTTTAGCAGTTCCACCATTAGGGTCTGTAGTAGCTTTTCTGTTAAAGATATCAGATGCTCGTTCTAAAGCTTTTTCGAGATATTCAACACTGCTTCGATAAGTTGGGCCATTGGTAGCGTGTGGAACTAATAAGTGAAAAATAACCGGCACAACAACCTCCTCATAATTCTCATCAGTTTTTTGTCTTACTGTAATCGTTAGTTCCGGACTTTTTACATCTCCACATCGAGCATAGAACCTTTTAACAGTTCCAGAAGCAACTCCCAATGCGCTATAAGTATTATTAGCTAAAGCATTTCCTGTCTCATCACATATTTTCACAAAATCCTTAATTAAATCTGTTGGAATTTGGTATCGTATAATAGAATCTTTGGTATATTGCACTGTTCCCTCTCTATAAACGGTTTGCACCTTTCGAGATCCATAAGCCAAAACAGTAAAGGAAATAGCAGCATTTTCATTTGGAATAATAGTTTTGTGGTCGCCTCTGATTTCGAGAGAAACCACCTCATCAACATTAGATGATAAATCTTTAATAATCACATTTTTACGACTACATGAGCTCAAAAGCAACGTAAAAAACATTGTAAACAAAAAAGTATATTTCATAAATATTTTTTAAAAAATGCTAGTCCAACCAGGGTTTTGGGTCAAATTGTTATTATTTTCCAGCTCAAACGCAGGGATCGGTAATGTATAACGGAAATCATCAGATGCAAGAGTATGAGTAACATTTAAACCGTCCTCTGTCATTGCTTCGCGTGTGATGGTCATTTTGGTGCGCTTCATATCAATCCAGCGATAATCCCATTCAAAGCACATTTCTTTACGCCTCTCATCTATCACCTCTCCTGTTACGTCATTACCATTATATCCTTTATACAGCGGGTCTTTTAACTTTCTGAACTTATTAAGTTCTGTAATAGCTTCTGATTTTCCCTGCCGGGCAAGTGCCTCAATATAATTAATATAGACTCCTGATACTCTAAAAAGCACCAAGTTGTTATCAACACTACCATTACCCCACTTATGTTTCGTACATAGATATTTTCCGCTACTGGCTTCTTTACGAAAAAAATATTGGAAGCGTATATCAGTTTCGGAAAAAAGACGAACAAGCTTATCATCCGCGTATTGACGCTCTGCTCCAGTTGTACCCCATGGGGCATAATTACTACCAAGCATATTACCCCATTTCTGAATTTGGAGCAAAGCAAAGGGGCTATTACGTATAACCTGGCGTGAAGTGGTCAAAAACAGCTCCTGATACTGTTCGGTGGTTGTCTCAATACTACGTAAGTCTATAACTGCTTTTGCAAACTTCTCTGCGTTAATCCAGTCTGTGGCTTCCGAAGCAACTGAAGTTCCTTTATAAATGAAAATTTCAGCTAAAATTGCATTGATAATCAATTTACCCTCATTATAAAATAGGCTATATCCTGTTTCGGGAGCTGTCTTATAGCTAACAACCTCTGTAAGTTCATCTATAATAAATTTATACACCTTTTTTTGTGAGCTTCGGCCGATGCCTTCGTAAACTTCAGGATCAATATTCATTGGAATACCTATATCCTCATTAAGCGGGGCAAACCATTGTAACAATTTAAAGAAATAATATGCTCTTAAAGTTTTTGCTTCTCCAGCAATAATCTCATAACTCGAAATCGTTTTGTCAGGAGTTTTCTCTAAATCCATCAGCAATGTGTTCAGGTAGCCTATGTTTGCATAGAGCTGTCTCCACAATCTCTCGCTCATTATAATACTCTCCCACTTCTGATTTTCATAGTAATAGGTACGATATGGGTAGCCGCCATTCGTATTAGTTGCACCGCTTGCAGTAGATGTTCCCGATATAAACGTTGGTAAAGACAAATTATCCGAATAAAGAGAAAAACCAACGTCAGCATTTCTATGCATCGGATAATAAATATTCATACCATTAAATCGAACGTACGAAGCCGGTGTACTACCCTCATCTCCATAGTTTGTTATTAATGCAAATAGGTAAGATGTTAATGCACTGCGAACCTCCTGTACAGAATAGACAACCTTAGTAGCCTTCGGGGTTACTTCAAGAAATTTTGAGCACGATGTACAAAGTGCTACTGTAAGGCAAAATAATATAATGATCTTATTCATAATCAACGATTCTTAAAATACTAGATTTAATGTAAAAGAAAACTTAATAGAACTTGGGTATGTAAAAGATCCCAATGTCTCAGGGTCTATACCGCGGTATTTAGACCATGTATAAATGTTTTGTATATTAAAATTTATACGAGAGCTTTCCATCTTAATTTTCTCTGTAAGCGATTTGGGGAAATTATATCCTACAGATATATTGTTGCATTTTAGAAAATGGCCATCTTCTAAGTGAATATCAAGCATTTTGTATAGATAGGCAGTTGTGGTTGTTGTGCTATAGGCAGCAACGTCTGTGTGATCTCCTGCCCTTCGCCAACGGTTAAGTTCTGTTACCGGAAGGTTGCGGTAAGAACTATTAACATTTGAAGTTGCATAACGGAAAAAAGAACGAATTTTATGGCCAGTCATGTATATAAAATTAACGCTTGCACTTAATCGTTTATAGTTAAAAGAAGTGCTAAGGCCACCCGAATACGGAGGGTAGGAGAGGCCTAAGTTATTGTATGCCCCATAGTAGAGAAGCCCCATCGTTGATGTATAGTTATCCAAATCAAAAACATATTTACCATTCTTATAAGGCGCTCCAAGCGGGTTACCGTCTTTATCTTTCTTATCTATATATACTAATGTATTTCCGGTACCTGGGTCAATACCAGCAAAATTGAATCCGTACCAAGAGCGTGCAGAATTACCTTCAACAAATATAGAGTTGATACCGGATGATGTTGAATTAAAATCCGGAATTTGCTCAATTTTTTTATAATAAGCTTCCAGAATCGTATTCTTATTATATGCAAACACAAAAGACGTATACCAGCTAAAATTCTTGGTTTGTATATTAGAAGTCTTTAAAGTCACCTCCCATCCGGCGTTACGAACAGATGATACATTGGCGACTACTGTTGCTCGACCGGATGATGGCGCAACAGTCTTAGTATTAAGAAGGTCGCGTGTAACATTATTGTAATAGTTTATAGTAGCATTGAATTTGTTTTTAAAAAGCGACATGTCAATACCTGCACTTCTATCTTCCTTGCGTTCCCATTTGATATCTGGGTTACCGGGTCTGTAAACCTGGTAGGCTGTTTCACCATTATATCTGTTAGCAGAAGAGGTCATCGGAGCTGATATTGTGGAGAAAGGTAATGCAGAACGGTCAATACTACCCGTATAGCCATAAGATGCGCGCAAAGCCAAAACATCTATAAATTTAAGATTCTCCATAAATGCTTCATTATGCAAATTCCATTTACCACTTACATTCCATAAAGGTTGAAATTGGTTCTTCTTACTAATAGCATCCACACCATCCAAACGGGCACTTGCTGCAACAATATATCTGTCCTTAAGGGAATAGGACCCTGTTATATAAAACGATACAGCCCTGCTTTGACCTTCATAACGGGAACTCAAAGATGCCAAATTCAAAGCAGAGGCATCTATCCCAGAAACCGAAGGAAAGCCTGTAGTTCCATACAAAGGGTTATATTCTGGAGAAAAATTTTCGTAACCGCTTTGAATAACAGAAGATGCCTCTTGCCCCAGAACTGCATTAAAATAATGCTCTCCATTATCCAAACCTTTAGCAAAAGTAAATTGGTTTCTAATACTCCAACTTTGAGAAGATGCTGTAGATTCACGTAAAGATCCACTATTCAAATTGTCAGGTATCTCACTTGTAGTATAAAGGGATGAAGCCCAAGAGGTGTATTTAGATGTATAACTGCCTGGATTCACTTCTATCATTCCTTTAGAAGCCGTATTGGAATATACTCCCTGTAGAGAATATCTAAGACCTTTTAGCATCTCGTATTCCAGTTTCAAATTTGCCGAAGTGTTCATATAATTGGTGTTAGAAGAGTTTTCATTCAAATCTTTAATAATATTGAAATCGTACATATAACCGTCCTTCATCTCACTTCTGGCTGAAGAATAACTACGGTCAAAAGACCAGGAGCCATCATCTTCATAAGGTCGCTCGTAAGTATTAGCATAAGTTGCATACTGCAATGGATTAACGACAGAAGCAGTAGAGCGGTCATTTCTAATAGATGAGCTTACTGATGAAAATATTCTCAATTTGTCTGTAAAATTATGTGTCAAATTAATATTAGCACCAAAGCGTTTATATTCATTATTTGGAATAATACCGTTTTGAGACAGATAGTTCAATGATGAATAATAGGTGGTTTTCTGGTTACCTCCAGAAAGTGTTACACTGTGTTGGTGATTATGCGAAATTCTAAAAATTTCATCATACCAGTTAGTGTTAATACTTCTTAATTGTTCCAAACCAGCATTTGCCTGAACTATATTTAACTCTCCCTTATTCAAATTCTTCATAATCTGATATGCTCTTCCACCAATATGCAAGCCCGGATAATCTTCATAAATACCAAGTTCGAAATCAACTTTTTGGATAGAGTTCATCATCTCTAATTTATTTTTTGGAGCATTTTCAAAGATATATGAAGACTGTACCCTTACATTTGTTCTACCGGCTGTACCTCTTTTGGTTTGTATTACAATAACACCATTTGCAGCTCTTGAACCATATATTGCAGTTGCAGCGGCATCTTTTAAGACCGTAATACTTTCAATATCATCCGGAGATATATTTCCAATACCATTTGTTAAAACAGTATTTTGAAACTCTGTTCCGCCTAGTCCTATACTGGGAAGATCTCCCTGCAATTGCATTCCGTCAACAATCCATATAGGATCTGTAGTACCATTCAAAGAGTTGATTCCACGTATCGTTATCTGACTTGCTGCGCCCGGGCGCCCCGATATGCTCATTGTAGAAACGCCGGCTAATGTTCCCTTCAAAGCATCTTCAACGCTTATATACCCCTTATTTTCAATGTCCGCCGCTTTTAATACCTCAACAGCTCCTGTCATTCTGGTTTTTTTTATCTGCTGATAACCAGTCACTATCAGCTCTTCCAGAGCACCTCCATCTTCCAACATAATGATATCAATNNTAGTTATGAAAACAATCTGAGTTTTCATTCCAACAAAAGAAAATTCTAAAAAAGCATTTTTAGGAATATTTTGTAGTATATATTTACCGTTAGCATCGGTAGTAGTGCCCTGTGTTGTTCCTTGTACTTTAATTGAAACACCTGGTAAAGGCTTTTTTTGTCTATCAATAACAATACCCGTAACAGAAGTATTAACAAGTGGCTGTTGTCTGTCAATTTCAATAAATGTATTAGATTTTTTATTTTTATCATAATATATTGACACCTGACGTTCTACAACCCGGTACCCTAAATTGGTTTTT
>DDEP01000052.1 GCA_002336465.1 Pedobacter sp. UBA1951 | reverse complement strand
TAATAGGAGGTTTGTTTTTCTCTTTATTGGGAGATGTTTTCTTAATGCTGCCTACTCATGTTGATACATTTTTTATTTTTGGCATGGTAGCTTTCTTAATTGCGCACTTATTCTACATATTGGCTTTTTATGTTGATGCCTCAAATGAAGTTAAGGTTGAGCATAGAAATGTGCTGGCTGTCTTTTTAGTTTACATGGCTTTCTGTATATCTGTCTTTTTGTATCTGCGCCCTTATTTAGGGGCTTTAAAAATTCCGATTATGGTCTATTGCTTTGTCATTACCATGATGGGGATTATGGCTGCTTTGCGTTATGGTAAAACTAATTTCAAGAGTTTTAAGTGGATTTGCTGGGGATCAGTGCTTTTTATCATTTCAGATACGGTACTTGCCTACAATAAGTTTGTTGCGCAGGTAGATTATGCACCATTGGTTATTATGGTAACCTATATGGGTGCGCAATTTCTAATTACCACAGGTACTGTAGAACGTAAATATGTAAAGAAAAATTAATTTTTGTCCTTTGATTTATCCATCACGTTAAATACCTGTACCAATCGTTCGCCATTATCATCAACCAACGTAAGTGTATGTTTGCCTACGGGAGGATTGATAGCCATTTGATGGAATGTTTGGGTACTGCCAATATATTCTTCATCCAAATGCCAGTAAACAGTTGCGTTTGCACGCCGATGGGTTGCTTCTAAAATTACTTTGCCGCGGGTGCCGTCTAATTCTAAGGGTATATAGACCAAAGCATTATTTTTTGGGTAGATCATTTCCATGATGCCACCTTCTCCACTTTCATTGCAACCTTGCATAAATGGAGGTAAAGGACGATAATCGGCATGTTTTACCTTATAATAATATTCCATGGTGGCAGGTAACACAAACCATTTTTCATGTCGCATTTGCGTTGGGCTTATACACGCATCGGTAACTTGGAAAGTACCCTGAGGGTTTAAATGTATTAATTTGTGGTAAGGGCAGATGGTAGTTTTTTCTCCTGCGGGAGATATTTGCTCTAATATCTTTTCTGTACAATATTCGCCCGCTTTATATCCGCTTTGTTTACAAACCCATATTTTTTTGAGCTTGGTTTGTGGTATTGCAAACCATTTATTATTAGGCAACAGCCTAAAAATATCAAACATAACTGGTGCAGCGGCTTCAATTCCGGTCAAACCCGGTCTGCCTTCGCCATCGGCATTGCCTACCCATACACATACCACATAGTTAGGCGTTAAACCAATTGCCCATGCATCCCTGAAACCAAAACTGGTTCCTGTTTTCCATGCTATACGTTGCGAAGAAGAGAATTGCTCCCATAAACCCTCATCGCCCGGGCGCATCACTTCTTGCATGGCATTAAAAGTAGCCCAAATAGCACCATGATCTAATATGGAGTTGGGTTCTGGTTCATGCTCTTTTGTCTTCTCTTCAAGCCTGTAGCTTTGTACATTATAATCGGCTACATTGTATTTACCCTGATAAAGATTGTAGTGGTTTAAGGTACGGGCCATGCCTAAATAAGCTCGGCTCAGATCCCACATGGTAACTTCACTACCACCTAAAATCAAAGACAAACCATAATGATCTGCAGGTTGGTTTAACGTGCTAAAATGCAGCTTTTTCAATTTATCATAGAAGCGTTCGTATTTATATTGCTGCAACATTTTTACAGCAGGTATGTTCAAAGACCTGCTCAACGCCTTATCTGCTGCAATAGCACCATCATAACCTAAATCATAATTCTGTGGTTTGTAACCGGCAATTTGTGTAGGCACATCAGGGATAAGGGTATGTGGTAAAATCAAGCCATCGGTTAGCATACTGGCATACAATAAAGGCTTTAAAGTACTACCTGGGCTACGAGGAGCCTTGATCATATCTACATGGCTTTCGAGTTCTTTATTTTCAGGTTGGAAATAATTGCCTACATAGCTCATTACATGACCTGTTTTTACCTCGATAACCAAAGCAGCAATGTTGTTGATATCGTTAGCTTTATATCGGTTATGGTATCTTTTTAAAATATTATTGACCTCTAACTGTAAGTTGTAATTAATGGTAGATTTTAATCGTGTGTTGCTTGCACGGTTTTCTTCCTTAAACCTATTGAGTAAATGAGGTGCATATTGAGGTAATGGGATAGGACGACCGGGAAGTGGTTCTGTTTTGGCTAAATTTGCAGTTTCTCGGTCTATATATCCCAACGCTACCATTTTGTCGAGCAAATCGTTTCGCTTTTGGGTTAAACGGCTTGTGTTCTTTCCCGGATGCACCAGCGATGGCGAGTTAGGCAGAACAGCTAAAGTTGCCATTTCGCCCCATGATAAACTTCCTGCATTTCGACCGAAATAACGCCAACTTGCGGCTTCAAGACCTACTACGTTTGTACCAAATGGTGCATTTGCCGCATATAAAGCTAAAATATCTTGTTTGCTGTGGGTAAATTCTAACCTAAATGCTAAATAGATTTCTAGGATTTTTTGCCACAGGGTACGGTCTTTTTTTCTTGACAGGCGTATAACCTGCATGCTGATCGTGCTACCACCGCTAACTACGCTGTGTGCTTTAAAATTTTGTTTCATGGCACGGCCTAGAGCTATAAAATCTATACCGAAGTGATGATAGAAACGTTTATCTTCAAACGCAACAATGCACTTCGCAAATTTATCTGGAACGGTATCACTTTGCGGAAAACGCCATTGCCCATCTTTAGCTATGGCTGCACTCAATAAATCGCCATTAGCAGCTTCTACAATATATGAGGTAGGCGATTTAAATAAATTTCTTGGCAATGAAAATACAAAGCATAAAAACAACAAAAGACAAATCAAATCAGTAATGATCAATGTCTTTTTCAATTTCTTCATTTTTAAGGGTAACAAAATCCCGTAGCAACTGATTTGTTATAAAACCAGTTGCTATGGAAAAGATTTATGCATTTATACGTTTCTCGGTAGGCTTTATACGTTTTATTTTTATTAACGTATGGCCTCGTCTTTAATTATTTTACCACTTGAACCCATTTACCAGCTTGAGTAGCGCTGATGCTGTTGTTGTACATGGCCTCACAATATACGGCAGGTAAATAGTAACGCCCCACGTACGATGCATTAAGCAGTACTTTATAGGTAAGCGTTTCGCGCTCACGTATGTTGAAGTAAGTAAATACACGGTCGTCTCTTATGTCTTGATAGGTGGCAGGCGAAGAACTTAAAAATCCTTCATTGTCATTTAATCTGGTATTGATAATTTCCCAACCTGAAGGGAATATCTGCGTAAGCGCCATTTGTTCATAATAGCCCATATTTCCAGGGTTTTTTAAAGTTACCTCTGCATAAAAATCAGTTCCTTGTTTAATTACCGAAGGATTTATGTCTTGCCCTTTAAGGGTTTTATAGCTTACGCTCATACTTAGATTTTCGGTATTGTTAGGTAGGAAATCATTTTGTCCGTTAGCAGGTTGCCCTTGCAATACTAATCTAACATAGAGAATGTTATTGCCAGTATTGGTTATAACAGCTTGATTAGATTTAAAGGTCAATGCTTGGCTGTTCATAAAATCATTGCTGTTGGCATTTCCTTTTTTGCCATCTATAGTATAACTGTAGCTTAAACGAGTTCCAGCTTTATTTTGTCCGCAGAATTTAGCAATGGCAAGTAGGCCATAAGCAGTAGTTTGGGTACTGTACCAAGTATCTTCACCTATTTTTACGGCAACACTTTGCATCAGCTTGACAGCTTCAGTTTTCTGTCCCATCAGGGTAAGCGTTTCCATGATCATGGCTTCATCACGTAGGGCAGAGCCATAAGTGCCACCTAATTGCTGGTAAGGTTTAACGGTTTTGTCTAGCCCGCGTATTAAACTCAAAGCTGCCCCATTTTGTCCGGCTAATTGGTAAGCAGCTGCTAAGCGCCATTTAGCTGGAACACTTAAATATTGGAAAGCTTTTAAACGGTTCATGGCGGCCATTTCTGGTTTTTTGGCTAAAGCAAGTGTATATAAGCGATAAGCTTGGTTTAAATCGCCTCCATAAAAATTATCTGCGTTTGGTGTCCAATTGTTTGCCTTGCGTTTTTGGTAGCGCAGCATTTCATCTAACATACCAACGGGTAGGGTGTAACCAGCATTTTGGGCTTCTATCAAGAAATGCGATGCATAATTGGTTCCCCATTCATCGGCCTTAGCTTCTCCCGGCCAATAACTTAAACCACCTTCTGTACTTTGGAAACCTTTAAGTTTGGTTATCCCTTTTTTAATATTGCGTTCTACTTCGGTTTTTTTCTGCTCATTTAACGGTGTAAGTCTATCTAAAAACAGTTGAGGGAAAACCCCTGAGGTAATCTGTTCTACACAACCGTGTGGATATTGAATCAAGTAATTCAGCCTTTTTTGCAGGTTAATAGGAGGGATAGAAGAAATTTCTATTGTACCCGAGTTGGTTCCTGCCATGCCTATGGCTTTGTAGCTGATCTGCTGACTTTGCTTAGGCTGTAGCGTATAAGAAACTACATTGCTGATGTAAGGGTTCGGATTTCGGATTTCTAACTCTACATCATATACACTTTGTTCTTTTCCGCTGCGGGCAATGACTTTAACTTTTGCCACGCCAACTGTTTCGGGTGCGGTTACATTAAAATATGCCATCTGCTCTCCAGCTTGTGCAAAATTAAGTTGTTGCGTATTGCCAGAGCTTAAGGTAAGCTTATCGCTTTGTATCTGTACCGATACGTTTTTGATGTTGTTATTGGTAGCAAACACATTTACAGGAAGCACAAAATTCTCTCCGGCACCTATTACTCTTGGCAATGTGGCATGTAACATTAAAGGATTTTTAACTTCTACCGATTTTTCAGCGTTTCCATAAGCTCCATCATGCCCCGCTACAACCATTACCCGTACAGCACCAATGTATTGTGGTAATTTAAATTTATGTGTCTTATTTTCTCCTTTACTGAGATGGAACGGTCCCATAAATTTAACCACTGGTTTAAATCTGTTGGCTTTTGCAGGGTTAAGATTGCGATTGATCGAACCATCGCCTCCAATGCTCAGTAAACGTTCTAAATTACCTCCCCATGCACCTAAAACATAATCAAATAAATCCCAAGTTTTAACTCCTAAACCTTCGCGTGCATAAAAAGCCTGATGTGGCTGTGGTGTTTTGAAACGTGTAAGGTCGAGTAAACCTTCATCAACCATAGCAAGTGTATAGGTCATTTCCTTGCCATTGCTTTCGCTTACCGTTACACTGCTTTCTACTTCTGGTTTCAATACCGAAGCCATCTTTATAACAGGTTTTAAGATGGTTTGCGGGTTCTCTATATTTAGTGGAATTGCACCATACATACGTATAGGCAGATCGTTTATGGTTTGTGCATGCGGTTGCAACAAAGTGATGTTGGCAAATACATTTGGAGCCCAATCTTTTTCGGCTTTAAAGCTATATTGAGTTTGTCCCTTTTTAGTATCGATCCAAAAAGTTTTTAAAACCCTGCTGCCATTTTCTATAGAAATAAGTGCCCTTCCGTTTTCGCTGGTAGGGATGGTAAGCACAATATCTTCCCCTACGTTATATTTAGTCTTGTTAGCTGTAAAAGAGAGCATTGCAGCTTCTGTTGGATTGCTGCCTTGTTCTCGTTGGCTCCATCCCGGCCAATCGATATAAACAGATTTTCCGGAGGTATGTCCGCCGTTACCATCTTTAACCAAGATCAAGTATCTGCCCCATTCAGGTTCATCTATCCTGAAACTCCAAGTTGCTTTACCGTTTACCAGTTGTACGGTTTGAGATTTGATGAGTTTATTGTATTCGTTTTGTGTAAAATTGGCATAGGTATCTTGGTTATCTTGTTCCCACCACCAGCGCCATTGTACTTTGTACATTTCTACACGTACATTTTTATTGGTAGCCAATAACTTGCCATCGCGGTTTACATTTACAATATCTATGTTATGCGATTTGCCTGTATATAACATGCCACTGAGTTTTTCTCCTTCAGGGGCTTTTATACCAATGTAACTGTTATATACATGGTAAGGAATACTGAAATTGTCAATACTGAAATTACCTCCCGGTTCAAAAACTTTGGTCGTAAAATTAGCTCTTAATACGCCGGGGGCTTCTCCGTTCTCGCTTAAATTGGTGTTTACAGCTGCGTCTCCATTTTCATTTAACGTACCTTCAAAAATGGTTTTGGCCTGCGATTGAAAATGAACCGTAGGATTGTCGAAACTATACGCTTCAAAACCTTTAAAGGTAGTTGTAGTGGTATTCAGGTTTACATCTATTTTGGCTTTAAGACCTTTGCCAGGTGTACCAAACAACCATTTTGCATTTAATTTGGCAGGGGCCGATGCACCATTTCCTAAATAGGTGCGACCACCTAAATCGAAATTGATTTTAAGGCGATTAGGTGTTACCGTTTCAATTTTTAAGTCTTTTGTAAAAGTAGAACCACCCACTTTGGCTTTAAGCAGCCAGTTACCTGTAGGAGCAGTACTTTCCGTTTTGGTTTTAAAGGTGTAAAACCCGTTTAATGATTGTGAGCTGATTACTTTTTTGTCTAATTGTCCTTTAGGATTGTACAGTTCAAAAGTAACCGGATAGTTTTCAGGTAATTTATTGAGTTTATCTTCTAAAATGAAAGAAACAAAGACACTATCGCCAGGACGCCATACACCACGTTCTCCATAAATAAAGCCTTTTACACCATTTTGAACCACGTCTCCACCTACATCAAAACGACTTAAAGGCAATGAATTGGCATCATCTAAACGTAAGTAACCACGTTCTTTATCTTTTTTAGCTACCAATAAGAAAGGTTTACGTTTCATGTCGAACGAAGCCATACCATCGCTATTGGTTTTTACTTGGGTCAATACTTGTTTTTGGTAGTCGAGTAATTCAATATTTACATCGGCCATTGGTTTGGCGGTAAGCAAATCGGTAGCAATAACCAACATGCTGTTATCATTACCTCGCTTGGCGATTAAACCAATATTAGAAGCAATTAGATTACGGCTAGCCCATCTTTCACGGGTGTAATAAGACGGCGTGCATGGGTTATCACGTTCATCCCAACGGTAATTTGATGGATAATAGCTGTTGTATGCTTGCCAAAATTCATCATCTTCATCTATCTTATCGCCATAATAATCTTCTTCGCCCTCATTGTTATTATCCGATTTTTCTACTTTTTCATCACAATTGTAAAGATTGTAAGCTTGTCTAAAACCTATTGTTACCCGGTACATGGCTCCAGGTTCGTTTCTTATAATTTTGTCGAGGTCTAAAGTAAAACGGGTTTTCTTGTGCAGATCAATAGATTTATCGTCGTCTAGGCGAATGGTTTTTTGCGCAATAGGTTTTGCTACCCTGCGCAGTTCGTTTTCATCTTTGTAATTGTTCGCTTGGAAGAATTGAGGGATATTGTTCTCATATATTTTGATAATGGTTACATCAACAGCTTTTAGGTTAACGGCCTCAAAGGGTAATACCAGCTTACCAGAATTAGGCATAATGCTACCTGTTCCTGCTATGCTTACCGAAGGTTTTTTGTTCTCAAAGATGATATTTGCAGTTTTGGCTGCTTCCAGATTTTTGTCGTTAATGTTGGTGATACCTGCGCTTACTACAACATTGTAATTGCCTTCAAGTACATCGGCGGCATAAACCTTAACTTGGCTGCCATCTATGGTATAGCGCAAATCTTCTAAAGTACCTATGCTGATCAATCCACTCAAATCTTGGCCTACATTTACCGGTTCGCTAAACTGCACCAAAGCATAGTTATCGGTTTCTTGTATAGGCTTAATATCCAGAACTTTAAAAATACCTAAAGCTGGTACGTTCAGCTTGATTTCTCCTTTATTCTCGCTTGCTTTTATGGATTTACCGTTCCATTTAATTGCAATTTCTTGTTCTTGATTTGTTTTCTTTATGCTGTCTATCTGAAAAGACGAACTGTGTTTTTCGGGATTGTGAAACCATTTAATGTTTAGTTTCTGCCCAAAATCGATGCTTAAGGTTTGTTCAATTTCTTTTTGGTCTTCTTCATCGGCAGTATATACATTACCCGTTAATTTCATATAGTTTAACGAGGTGTTGTTTTGAGAAACGAGGCCATTCTGTGCCACCATCATTCCCGGTTTCATAATCTTAAAGTCAAACTCAAATTCTTCCAAACCTTTTTCAACTGGAGTTAGCTTTTCTAAATCTAAAGTAGCGGTGTATTCTTGGTCGGGTTTTAAGGGTTCATCTGGTCTAAATTCTATGGTTTGGGCATCTATCCAATAGGTTTTACCTTTTATGTTGGGCGAAAAATCCAATAATCTACGTTCATCAGGTTTACCTAGATCATTAACAGATTGTATGGCGCTGGCCAGATGTACCCTTATGAAACTTTTTTTGGAAATGGTTCCTGAGGTATAAGCATCTATGTATTTTGCATAGGCTTGTTTATCTTTTGCCTTTTTCTTGCCGAAGAAATAAAATCCGGCGGCAGTAACCGCAATTACTGCTATTGATGCAATAATAATACGCTTAAAAGATTTGGTGTTTTTCGAGGTTTTTTCCATTTCTTGAAATAGTTGAAAGATGTAACATTGGCATCAAGCCCAATTCAAAGATAAATATCAAAGCTTAAAGTTCTTAAGATTAACAAGATTAAGTTGTAAACGTTTTAGTGATAAACGAGTTCTGGTTGCTTTTTTAGATTACAAACGAAACTGTTTTGCCACGATAACAGCTATATTGTAGAAACAGAAAAGTTTTTATCTAATTAAAACACAAATAGATAAATTGCCTATTGAATTGAATCATGTTCGGAAACTATATTTTTTCGGATATTTAACGTTTCATTTGTGAAAGGGAAGCATGAAAGTTATAATCGCAGAGAAACCATCTGTTGGACGTGAACTGGCAAAAGTTTTTGGTGCAAATACCCGTAAAGACGGGTATATTGAAGGCAAAGGGTATTCGTTTACTTGGGCTTTTGGGCATTTGCTACAACTCGCACCTCCACAAGAATATGGCTATTATGGTTGGCGTAAGACCAATCTACCCATGCTACCGCAAAAATTTAAGCTCTCTATACGGAAAGTAAAGACCAAAGATGGTATTGTTGAAGATCCTGGAGTGAGGAAACAATTGGATATCATTCAAAAATTGTTCGACGAAGCATCTGAGATCATTGTAGCTACTGATGCTGGGAGGGAAGGAGAACTGATTTTTAGGTATATTTATTCTTATCTCAAATGTAAGAAGCCTTTTAAAAGGTTATGGATATCATCTCAAACAGACGAAGCTATCAAAGATGGTTTCAGGAATTTGAAACCGGGCAGTGACTATGATACTTTATTTAGTTCGGCACATTGCAGATCGGTTTCAGATTGGTTGGTAGGAATGAATGCTACCCAAGCACTGAGCTTATCGGCCGGAGGAAAAGACGTATTGTCATTAGGCCGCGTTCAAACGCCTACCTTGGCTATGATTTGCGCCCGTTACCTAGAAATCAAAAACTTTGTTCCAAAAATATATTATCAAATCGCTATACAGGTAGATAAAGATGGTCAGCTTTTTAAAGCCATATCTGCCGATAATTTTGATACTAAAGAAGCTGGAGAAGAAATATTTGCAAAGGTTAAGGACGTAGCATCGGGTTTTGCAATAGGGGCACATATTGTTGATGTAGAAGCCAAACCCAGAAAAGAACCACCTCCTTTGTTGCATGATTTGAGCTCATTACAACAAGAAGCCAATAAAAAATATGGCTACACGGCCGATCAGACTTTAGGGCTCTTGCAAAACCTGTACGAAAGCAAACTGGTTACCTATCCGCGTACAGGTAGTCGCTATATAGGTGATGATGTTTTTGCTACAGTTCCGCAATTGATCAGCAGTTTATTAGAGCATCCTGCATTTGGTAAACAGGCAGGTAACTTGCAAGAAGTTAAATTAACTAAACGTAGTGTAAATGCTAAAAAGGTAACCGATCACCATGCCATATTAATTACAGGTGTAAAACCTACTCATTTAGGTAAAGATCATCAGGCTGTTTATGATTTGGTGGCTGGACGTATGTTAGAGGCTTTTCATCAAGAATGTATCAAGGAAATCACTAAGATTACGGTAGAATCTGAGATTTTATTTACGGCTAATGGTACCGTAATCAGAAGTGCTGGATGGCGTTCGGTTTTTAATGATACAGATGAGGATAAAAAAGATGAAGACAATGCTGCTCTACCTAAAGTAAAAAAAGGAGAAGAGTTACCTCTTGTAGATAAAGCCTTGTTAGAAAAACAAACCAAACCTAAAGCCATGTATAATGAAGCCTCTCTATTAAAGGCTCTGGAAACTTGTGGAAAAGATATTGAGGACGAAGAATTGAGAGATGCCATGAAAGACAGCGGTTTAGGTACACCTGCTACCCGTGCAGCTATTATTGAAACGTTGCTAACCCGCGAATATATTGTAAGGGAAAAAAGAAATTTAGTGCCTACAACAAAAGGTTTGGCAGTATATGAAGTGGTAAAAGATAAGCAGATTGCACAGGCTGAACTTACCGGACAATGGGAAAAACGATTGGAAGAAATACGATCTGGAGGTTCTGTACAAGAATTTAAGGCCGAAATTTTGGATTATACCCGTAACATTACACAAGAGCTTTTAGTGGCTGGTATATCATTAGGCCAAAAAACTGAACAAAAAGACAATAGTAGCACGGTTGATAGGGCCGAAACTGAAACGAATTCAAAATAATGTTGATAGGAAGCCCTAACTCTAATTCTTTTCGTGGGGTTTATTTTTATCTTTTAACAAGAGTTCTCCTTTAGTTAGCCAAGCAAAACCAAATGCAAATAAAGCAATGGTTTCCTGCCAGAATATGCCTGTTTTTTTAATGATCATAAGGTTTATGATCATCCATATCAGGCAGACCGTCATGGTTATACCACAGATAATGTAAATGTTATTTCTTGCTACTTTTTGGGTCGTAATCCTAGCCTTATCTGTTTTGGTAAAATAGAATAATAGTAGAATGATAAGAGAGATAAAGAAAGTTGCAGCACAAATTAAATGAATATAGTGGTAAACATTATCAGACACCTTACTAAAACATTGCCCTAAGCACATCATACTTACGCCATTTGTAGGACATAAAGCTATGCCCAATGCAGAGACACCAGATATGGTAGTAAGCAGATTGTCCTTTTCCTTTTCATAGCCGCGATAGGAGAAAAAGAATACTGCCAGAGCAGTAAGTATAGCCACAAAAACATCCCCTAAGTTAGAATAGTAATAATCGCTTATAGATGGTCTTATTGCATTACGGCAATATAACCAACTCTCGAGGATCATAGATATAGGAAGTGCTATGCCTAACCAGCCTATGGCCTGCCTGAGCGTCATGTATGATATCAACCGAACTTTTTTGCTCATGATAGATAGCTTAAGTAAAATAGCTTAAATAATTATTATTGAGTGCCATTATCAGTTGTTTTTGTGGTTTTGATGCCATCAAAACTGATATTGATGCCAATACCCAACCAAGGTTTCTTGTTGTATATCCATTCAGTTTCTCTGTCTTTCTTCCCTAAAAAGTCCCAGCCCAAAAAGAGACCCAGATTTACATATTTATCAAGTTTTATTACGCCACCTAAAGAAGTTGTCAGTGCTGAGGCGGTACGGCTTTCTGTAACCTTGCTATTGTCGCTATCTAAATTAATTTTAGTAAGACCCAATCCCCAAGATAGGTCGAGCCATGATTCTTGCTTCGTTTGCTGTCCAAATCCAAATACCACATTGGCCTGTAAGGAAAGCGCAGTTTCAAAATCGAAATTTCCACTATTTATACCTCGTAACCTGAAGGGTATAGTATAAGCACCTACTTTTGCGCCTTTATACCTTCTATATAATCTATTGGTTATGATCATGAAATCTTCTTTTTTCATTTTAAATATCTTACCGTCATTATATTTAGACTGTAAGGTGCTATCTTCAAATTCCCAGTATTTGTAATATACGTAACCTTGTTTTTCATAGAGCGCCTTTACCTTATACCCGCCAGTTGGTACTTTTTGATCTGCCAAGCCTTCTTGTTTACCTCTTTCGTAAAAGACTTCTTCAAAAGGAAGCCCGCTTAAATCATATTTAAACTTGTAACTTACATTGATAAGGGCTGCGGTATCTTTTTTAATGGTATCTAAAATTTTTGTTTGCGCATAGGAAGATATACTGAGCAGTAAAACTCCTATAAAAGTTAATTTTATTCTCATGGCGTTAAGATTATTCATTTTTTGATGGACGAGAGCAAGCGAAGTAATAAAAGAGGCGATCGGAATATCTTCTGCTGATTTTAGTTATAAAAATACTGAATATAATAATAGATGTAAATACCTTTTAATGGGTATTTTTCTTGGCGTAAAACGCTACTCTAATTTATATAGAAGCTAAGTAATGCTAATACTTTTTACAAGAAAAGGGATATTCAAGTTAGTATTATAGGTTTTTAATTGTGTTGTAAATAAATCACATACATTGCAATGAACAGAAATGTTTAATGAAGGAGTTATAATTTTTACAAGTCTTCTTATAAAAGCTACCCAAAAGCATATGTATTGGAATTTATCTTTGTGAAAAAGAGTACAATATGTCAGATACAACAAAACTATCACGTAAAGCTTTTATCAGAAATTCGGCACTTACCGTAGCAGGGATAGCTGCAATACCCGATATGCTTTCTGCCAGTGAGCTGCCAAAAGAAGATCAAGCAGCAGGCTTTGATTTAGATAAAAAAGATATGATTCTAAAAAATGTTCGTTTAGAAACGGGTTTTGAGTATGATGGAGAAGAAGTTGTAGCTACCAAAACCAATTTGTTCTGTGTAGAAGTTGCAAACGGAAAAATTACAAAAATATATGCGAATAATCCGAGTGCCAATGCCATAGATGCAAAGGGACTGCTGATGTTGCCTGTTTTTAAAGATATGCATATCCATTTGGATAAAACGTTTTACGGCGGGCCATGGAAAGCCGTGCGTAAAAGACAGGGGGGCGTAAAAGGTATGATTGCCTTAGAACAACAGATTTTGCCAGAAATGCTTAAAACTTCTACTTACAGGGCAGAAAAATTGATAGAACTTCTACAGAAACACGGTTCGGGTTATGCCAGAAGCCATGTAAACATAGAACCTACTTCTAAGCTTGATTCATTAAAGAATCTTCAGAAAGCGCTTGAGAACAAGAAAAATGGCTTTGGTGCAGAACTGGTTGCTTTTCCGCAACATGGTATCTTTTATACCGATTCGGCACAATTGATGAAAGAAGCCGCTGCCATGGATATAGATTACATAGGTGGGGTTGATCCTTATACGGTTGACGGAAGTGTAGAAAAGACCATAGATTTTATTGTGCAACTGGCACTAGACAGCCACAAAGGCATAGATATACACCTTCATGAAACCGGAGAATCTGGATTGAAAACAGTTGAATACTTAATTGATAAGGTGAATGAAAACCCAGCTCTAAAAGAAAAAACATTTTTGAGCCATTGCTTTGTATTAGGGCGTTTAGATAAGAACAAACAAGAAGAAGTGATTGCTAAATTGGGCAATGCTAAAATAGGTATTGTATCTACCATACCTTTTGGTAGTTTGATCATGCCCATACCTTTGCTGTACAAACACGGCGTAAATGTGGCAACGGGTAACGACAGTATTATAGACCACTGGAATACATGGGGCACGGGAAGCGTATTGCATAAAGCGAATCTAATGGCGCAGTTGTATGGATATGGTACAGAATTCAATCTATCGAGAAGTTTAAAATTAGCTACTTACAATGTGCTGCCTTTAGATGATAATGGCAAGCAGCAATGGCCAAAAGTAGGAGATGATGCCAGTATGGTATTGGTAGATGCGAGTTGCTCTGCAGAAGCTGTATCGCGTGTATCAGAAGTAAAATCCCTAATCTATAAAGGGAATAAAGTATTTTAACCTGTAATGAGGAACCTAATTTTATTTTTGATCTTATTATTTGCAAACGCCTGTTCGGGGCAAACAGAGGTAGCAAACATGAATAAAAACCAGAAATCAACGATTATAGAATCGGTAAAAAATAATCGGTTAAAAGAGGTAGAAAGCTTATTGAAGCAAGGAGTTGATGTAGATGCACAAAATGAGCATGGGCAATCTTTATTGTTGACGGCTACGCATGAGGGAAATTTTGCGATGGCGAAATTATTGGTTTTTTATGGGGCGGATGTTAATCGACAAGATGAACAATTAGATAGTCCATTTCTATATGCGGGTGCTTTGGGACAAACAGAGTTTATTAAACTATTTTTGGCCAATGGAGCGAGGTTCGATGTGTTTAATCGTTACAATGGTACGGCTTTGATCCCGGCTTGTGAGCGTGGACACGTAGAGACGGTAAAAGTTTTGACACATACACCAGGTTTCCCGATTAACCATGTTAATCGTTTAGGATGGACAGCCCTGATGGAAGCAGTTATATTAGGAAATGGAAGTGAAAAATATCAGCAAATAGTTAGTATCTTAGTCAATGCAGGATGCGATATTGACATTGCTGATAAAAATGGAATAACACCTTTACAGCATGCCAGATTGCTGAAATACGATAAAATTGCCAAGATACTGGAAAATGCCGGACATTGATTTTTGATGAAGCCGGTATGATGTTAGACTTCTGTTTTTCTATGGTAGAAAATATAAATGATAAACCAGATTATTTTCCTGTTTTAAACATACAGGAGTTTAACAAAGGCAGGGCAGAACGAGATGTGCTGTTTCATGAATTGCATGGCGAAAGGATTATAGAGAAGCCCCATAAACATGATTTTTTTATAGTGATTTTGTTTGGGCAGGCAAAAGGTACACACGCTATAGATTTTGTAGAACATCAAATTGCCGATCATCAGATTCATCTCGTTTTTCCTGATCAGGTACATAAATGGCATATCGGATCACAAACTATAGGCTATCAGTTAATGATTGGCCGCGAATTGTTCGAAAGTATATCGCCTTCACTCCGTTTTTCGGCTTCGTACTACCATCAGCATCCGGTAATGAATATCTCGAGCGAAATTTATGGTAGGCTGCTGTACGAGGTTAAAAATATTCAGAGAGAGCTAGGCGAAGAAAAAGTTTTTGAGGATCTTGTCAACGCACGTATCAGGATTATGATGTTGCTGATCAGTAGGGAGGCCGAAAAAATATTCAGACATTCTCAAACTTATAACTTTAGCCCCTTAATATCCAAGTTTATATTGCTCATAGACAGTTGCTTTAAACACGAGCATTCTGTAGCTTTTTATGCAAGTAAATTAAATATTTCGTCAAATTACCTCAATATTATCTGTAAAAAGCATTTGCAGCTCTCGGCATCGTCTTTGATCCAGAATAGGGTGTTGCTAGAAGCAAAACGTTTGCTCAAAGCTTCTGATCTGTCTATAAAAGAGATTGTGTATGAGCTAGATTTTTATGACCAAGCCAGTTTTTCTAAGTTTTTTAAACTGCATACCGGCATGACGCCCTCGCAATTTAGGGTCAATAAAGTAGATTAATGTGCTTTGCATACTTAGAGTAAAGTAAATCAGGATATAGAGAATGTTGATTGTTAAAATATTTTGTTTATATGTTTGTGTTTAACTGTTAAAAATTCTATATTTGCACCTCGAATAAAAAAATAAATAGAAATAAATTAATTATTTAACAATGTACGCAATAGTAAATATAGCAGGGCAACAGTTTAAAGTTGCAAAAGACCAGCATCTTTTTGTACACCGTTTACAAGGAGATGAAGGCGCTAGTATTGA
>DDEP01000157.1 GCA_002336465.1 Pedobacter sp. UBA1951 | reverse complement strand
TTTTGGCGTAAAATTCTAGGTAGTACAACCAGATGAAAAAAAGGGTTGAGCATTTGCTCAACCCTTTTTGTTTTATAGTATTCCGTGCAATGAGCCTCCGTGTTGTATTAAACGCTCTATACGTTTTTCAACTTCTTCATCTTTTATCAGCTCAGGTGCATGATGTGGTTTCTTTCGTGCATCTATGATCAGACTTCCTTTACAGCCCCAGTGTTTATTTTCTATAAAATCATTTATACCATCTATATCTACCGCAGGGTTGCTTCTGGTAAAAGTAACCCAAACCAAGTTATTGATATTGGCTGCTGCAAAATGTGCGTCATCACATAGTACAATCAGCGGAAATCCTTGCAAGTCGAATCCTTTTAGTTCTTCTTTTAATACAGCGATCCTATTCTTCTCTTCTTTAATATTTTGGTAAGCTTCTAATTGCAGAGTCAATATTCCGGGCATGGCTATAGCTACAGTTGTAGCAGTATTCAATTTAAAATCACTGGGTAGCTGTTTCCAAAGCGCTCGCTTCTGCTCTCCTGCTGCAGCCCATACCACTTTAGAGCCAGCGTTTAATCCTTCTCCTGAATAGTCTAGCGTATCAATAGTAGTATTGGTGTAGAAATGCAAATCTTTACTAAAATCAATCCGTTCAAGTATATGTTGCAAGAAACCTTCTATATTTTGGGTGCTCAATTGCTCATTGTCCTGTCTGGCAGCAATTAATAGGTATTTGGCTAAACTCAATTGATTTTTACCCAATATTTGATTTGCTATGGTTAAAATCTCTTGTGGTTTACGCTCTTTTAAATAAGGCGTGTAACGCTCGCTTCCTATTGCGAACAGCAAAGGATGTACACCAGCAGCATCTACCGCATTTACTTCTTTTAAACCCGCTATTTCTTGAGGCATGGCTGCTCCTGTTATCTCATGGATCAAAGCACCAAAGCTGGTGTCTTCTTGAGGTGGTCTGCCTACTACCGTAAAAGACCATATTGCATCTTTTTTGTGGTAAACATGATGCACCTTCATTACCGGAAACGGATGGGTAAGACTGTAATACCCCAAATGATCTCCAAAAGGGCCTTCTGGTTTATTATCATGCGGATAAACAGTACCTGTTATTACGAAATCGGCATCAGCAGATATGCAAAAACCTTCATCATCATAAAAATACCTAAACCTACGGTTTCCTAAAGCTCCTGCAAAAGTAAGTTCAGACAAACCCTCGGGAAGCGGCATTACTGCTGCCAAAGGATGTGAAGGAGGACCGCCCACAAAAATACTTACTTTTAAGGGTTCGCCTTTAGCATTGGCCTTGGTTTGATGCACACCAATTCCTCTATGTATCTGGTAATGCAGGCCTACTTCTTGGTTGAGTATATATTCATTACCGCTTAACTGAATCCTGTACATTCCCAAATTGGCATTCATTACACCTGGTTTATCGATGTCTTCTGTATAAACCTGTGGCATCGTAATGAACGCTCCGCCATCCATAGGCCAGTGTACAATTTGAGGAATCTGATCTATCGTAGTTTTTTGAAATACGTTTTTAAAAAGTGATTGTTTAAGAGGTAGCGCCTTAAACGCAGTTAAACCTGCTCCTGCATATTTTATAGGATGTTTTAATGCTTTCATTGGGTCGCCTCGCAACGCTACTAATTCTTCTACACTTTTCAGGCTATCCCTAAACATAAATTTAGAGCGTTCTAATGTTCCAAATAAATTAGATACCGCTTTAAATGGAGAACCTTTTACATTTTCAAATAAAAGTGCGGGGCCTTTTTTTTCAAAAACCCTCAAATGTATAGCTGCCATCTCTAAATAAGGGTCCACTTCTTCCTTAATTCGGATCAAATGCCCATTTTTCTCTAAATCAACTATACAATCTGATAAACTTTTATACCCCATGCACCAAAGATATGAATTACCACTTATACTAAATAAAAAGGCCACAGATTTAAACCTGCGGCCTTTTTTTGGAACACTTAACTCTAGATTATTTTTTACCTAAAAAAGATTTGAGCATCCAGATGTTTTTTTCTTTAAACTGCATAAAACGGTTTACCATATCGTTTGAACCATCATCGCCTACCTTGTCTGTTTCTTCCAGTAAAGACCTTTCAAGTTCTATTAACTTGGTCATGTCTTTTAACAGTTCTTCTACCATATCCATATCCTTCATGCCAATGGTATTCACTTCTTTTATGCTCGATTCTTTGATATAGTCGGCAAAACGACTGTGAGGTGGTTTGCCCAAGGTTAGCACACGCTCTGCAATTTCATCAATAGTGAGTTGCGCATTGGTGTAAAGTTCTTCAAATTTTATATGTAATGTAAAAAAATGCGGGCCTTTAACATTCCAATGACATCCTCTTAATTTTTGATAATGTACATGATAATTTGCTAAATATTCATTTAGCATATCTACTACAGGTTTAACCTGTTTTTCTGTTAGATCGATTTCTTTAGCCATAATTTGTATTTATTCTTTGTTTAATAACAAATATTAGTCATTTTAGTTTTAAATAAAAGCAAAATCGTACAATAGCATGCCCATGTTTCCGTTTTTGATTAAGTAACGTAGTTAATCTATATTATTTGTATTATTGTAGGCTCAAAAACTGAAATGTTAATGATTAAAAAATATATCTTTCTCGCCACGATTTGCCTTAACACATTCATTGTTCGAGCAGCAACCCCTCTAGATTCGATAGGCGTAGAAAACATCAACGGTAAAAAAGTTATTATCCACAAAGTAGACCCAAAAGAAAGCTATTATTCTATCTCGAGAAAATATAATGTTAATGTTAAAGATGTAATCAGCTTTAACGAAAACAAAAACCTTCAAATCGGAACCATTGTTAAAATACCTACAGAGCTAGCATTCAATGCTCCTGTCAAAAGCACAGGAAAATCATCTGAAAATGCTGGCTTTTTTGAACATACCGTAATAGCTAAAGACAATCTGAATATGCTTGCCGAGAAATACGGCACCACAATCAATGAGATTAAACAGCTTAACAATTTAACTTCAAGCAATTTACAGATAGGACAGGTTTTAAAAATACCTTTTGTTAAAACCAATAATGCTGCCGCAAATGCTCCAGTAGAAAATATACCGGTTGCTCCTACTGTTAAAGAAACCCCACAAGGAAACGTTATTGAACATACCGTAAAGGCTAAAGAAACCCTCAACCTGTTATCGAGTTTATATGGCACTACTGTAGAAGACATTAAGAAATTAAACAATTTAAGTTCGAGTAACCTACAGATAGGACAAGTCTTAAAAATTCAGAACAATAAAGAAGAAGGAACTGTAAATAATTCTGCACCTGCCGAAAAAGTTAAAAATGCTATTGAGAAATCAACAAGCACCTCAGAAAGCAAAACAGATGAGCCAAGTTTCAATTATACGGTTAAGGATAATGAAACAATTTACAATATAGCTGCTCGTTATAATTTAACTACTTATCAGCTAATGCAGTTTAATAAATTGGTTTCTTATAGTTTAAAACCTGGCCAAATCCTTAAAATTCCGGGTAATAAAGAAACCTTTACAGAGGTAGAAAAAACTCAGCCTGTACCTATGCAGAAAAAAGCTGAAATAGAAAATGTAACTGTTGCTAAACCTGTTTCTACCAACGAAAAAAGCTTTGAACATACCGTTAAGGCCGGAGAAACCATTTATGCCATAGCCTCTAAATACGGATTGACCACTTACCAATTAAAACAAGCCAATAATCTAACAGATAATGAACTTAAGGTTGGGCAAAAGCTCATCATTAAAAGCGACAAAATAACAAACGCTGCAAATGGCAGTGAAGAAAATGACGATGCAGATTCAGCTTCTTCTACCATGATTACCCCTGCGTTAAAAAGATCTGCCGCAACTTATGGATTAAACCAAGTAGAAGAGAAAGGAACCGGGGTTTGGATAGCAGATCCTGATTTGGATCCTGCCAAAATGTTAATCTTACATAAAACTGCACCGGTTGGCACCATTATAAAAATAACCAACCCTATGACCAACCGTTCTACTTTTGCCAAAGTAGTTGGAAAATTCACTGAAAATGAAACAACTAAAGACGTGATCATTGTAATGACCAAAGCCGTAGCTGATGCGGTTGGTGCTTTAGATAAAAGATTTTTCTGCCATTTAACTTACGGACCTCAAGATAATGACCAATAATAAACCTTTAATAATTGGTATTGCCGGTGGAAGCGGATCGGGCAAAACCTTCTTTTTAAATACTTTTCTTCATCATTTCAAGACCGATGAAGTGACTTTGGTTTCGCAGGATGATTATTATATCCCAGCGGGAGAAATGACACAAGAAGAGAACAAATTATATAATTTTGATCTGCCTAGCACCATTGATGATCATCAATTCTTACTCGACATCAAGAAACTCATCAGTGGCGAAACTGTTTACAAAAAGGAATACAGTTTCAATAATCCCTTAGCCGTAACCAAGATTTTAGAGATCAGTCCTGCTCCTATCCTAATTGTTGAAGGATTGTTCATCTTACATTTCAATGAAATTTCTGATTTGCTAGACATCAGGATATTTATCGAAGCAGACGAAGAAATAGCTTTGCAACGCAGAATTAAACGTGATGGTTTGGAACGTGGCTACCCTGAAGATGATGTGCTGTATAAATGGCATAATCATGTTGTACCCGCTTATAAAGAATATTTGCTTCCTTTTAAAAATACTTGCGAAATCATAGTGGTAAATAATGTAGATGTTCCTGAAATAATTATTGCAAAAACTGAAGAGATATCGAACGATATTAAAACAAAATACAATTTGCAGTAGTCAATAGGGCTCTATTAATAAGAAGCTTACAAAGTCGTTAGTATGTTGAACACGCTAACGACTTTTTGTTATATCCCTTGCCAGATGTAAATTATTTTTCTTTCTAGCCCTTTCTTTATTAAGGGGTAACATTTTAAACCTCTGTTTGATTAATCATTAGAAACGTTAATAAACAGAATGTTGAATGTTAAATAGAATGATATGAAAAGATTTTCACTTGCATTAATGTTACTAGGTTTTACATTTTTAGCAGTTGCACAGGAAAAACCAAGAGGTGATTTTCAAATAGGATTACAAGGTGGAGCAAGCCTTCCTCTTGATACTTATAAAAAGATTGGGGAAACCAAGACTGGTTTTTATGGTGGCCTTTTTCTTGATAAGTACTTTAAAGGAAATAAATTTGGTTTAGGTATAGATGCTAGGTTTATCCAAAATGGAATTAACAAAGCAGATAGTTTTATGTTCGCAAATGGGAATATTGGCACTAACTATAAAAATCAAACCCGTTTTCAAGATTATCTCTTTACTTTTGGTCCTAGCTATAAATTTACCAAAAACAGCTTTCATGCCGAACTGTATGTACGTGGCGGGGTGATGATGCAGAATTTTCCCGAATACACAACCACGTTAACTTACAGCAATCCTTTCAGCACCGCGAGTTATCATATCAAATATACCATTAATGATGTAAGCAATAAGGCTAATAGCTGGGCAGGTTTAGGTGGTTTGCGGTTAAATTATAACATTTCTCCAAAAATTGCTTTGTTTGCTCATGTTGATTACGTACAAACTTTCGGGAATCAGTTCGGTTCCAAACCTAGTAGATTTACGATTGAAAAAAGCGTAGAACATACACCTATCGACCCGAAAATTGGCATAAAAACCGGATATCTAGATCATTACAATGAAGTTAGGGTACAAGAAAACACTTTACATAAAAGCCTTAATGCAGGGGCTGGTATCAAATTCATTTTTGGAAAACCTAAAAAAGCTACAGAGCCTGTTAAAAACGAGCCTGTGATAGAAGCTATAAAACCTCAAATCAATAAAAAAGATTTGCAGGTTGTGGTAAAAGATAAACAAACAGGACTTGCTTTAAGCGGTGTAACTGTTAGTATAAATGGCGGTTCATTAAATGAAAAGTCAATTACAGATGTAAACGGTCAAGCGCAGAAAATACTAAATATCACCTCAGGAACCTATCAAATTATAGGTGAGAAAAACGGAATTAAAACTTCCTTGCTTACCCTAACTGATGAAGATTTTAAAGGTAATTCAGCCACCATATTCAAAGAAATTTACCATGATGACCCAAGATTTACCCTTGTTGGAGAAACTTTTGATTGTGTAAAGGGTATTAATTTGGCTAATATCAATACTGTTTTAACCCATACAGGTTCAAAAAGCAACATCAGCCAAACCTCAGATACACAAGGTAAATTCATTTATCAATTAGATGCACAATCAGACTTTACCGTTGTGGCTAATCAGCAAGGACGTTATTCGCAAACCGAATTGGTAAGCACCAAAGGCTTAGACCGCAGCAAAACATTGTATGTAACTTTAAAATTAGGTGTGTGCGAACTAACCAGTAACAGCCAATGGGTATTAAAAAATATCTTGTATGATTTCGATAAATCGAACATCCGTCCTGATGCTGCTATTATCTTAGATAATGTAGTTTCAGTAATGAAACAAAATCCTTCATTAAAAATCGAGCTTTCTTCACATACCGATAGCAGAGGTAACGATAAATACAATCTAGAATTATCTCAACGCAGAGCAGAAGCTGCCGTAAACTATTTAGTAGCTAATGGTATTGAAAGAAACAGGTTAATAGCAAAAGGATACGGAGAAACCAAGTTACTAAACCGTTGTGCAAACGGGGTAAATTGTTCTGAAGAAGAGCATCAAGCTAACAGAAGAACAGAAATTAAGGTGTTGAATTACTAATTATTAAAAGGTGCCTGAGATGCATTCGTCATTCTGTACTCAATACGGAATAGATTCTGAAACAAGTTTAGGATGACGATAAATAAAATCTCAGGTGCCTCTATTTTTAAACCAATTCTTTAAATACAACTGTACTGTTGTGTCCACCAAAGCCAAAAGCATTGCTCATGGCAGTTTTTACTTCTTTATGTAAAGCCGCGTTAAATACCAGTTGCATACCTTCTGGTATTTCTGGGTCTGGCTCAGTAACGTTAATGGTTGGAGGCACAACATTATCATTAATGCTCTTAATGGCAATAATAGCTTCTATTGCTGCAGCCGCACCCAATAAATGCCCAGTCATTGATTTTGTAGAACTGATATGCAGATTTTTAGAAGAACCGAAAACCAGATGCGCCGCATTAATTTCTGCAAGGTCTCCTACTGGTGTAGAAGTAGCGTGTAGATTTAAATAATCTAATTCTTCAGGTTTCAAGTTAGCTTCTTCTAAGGCTAAACTCATTGCTTTAGCAGCACCAATTCCTTCTGGATGCGGCGAAGTGATGTGATAAGCATCCGCCGTCATGGCAGCACCAGCAACTTCCGCATAGATTTTAGCTCCTCTTGCTTTTGCATGTTCATATTCTTCTAAAATCAGTGCTCCCGCTCCTTCTCCCATCACAAAACCATCGCGATTTTTATCAAATGGCCTACTTGCAGTTTGTGGATCATCATTTCTATGCGACATAGCCTTTAAAGCTGCAAAACCCCCAAAAGATGCAGGTGTAATACCCGCTTCTGAACCACCGGTAACAAACAGTTTCGCTTTCCCCATTCTGATGTAGTTAAAAGCATCCATAATGGCATTGTTACCCGTAGCACAAGCCGATACAGGTGTGTAATTTATGCCCTGTAAGCCAAACTTCATTGAAATTAAACCTGATGCCATATTTACCAACAACTTAGGTATGAAGAAAGGACTAAAACGTGGATTATAGTCGCCTTTTACGTAATTCTCTACTTCTGTTTCAAAAGTTTGCATCCCGCCTTGTCCACTGCCCCAAATTACGCCAAAATCAAAGGGATCAATAGTACTTAAATCTATGCCCGAATCTTCCATTGCCTGTGCAGCAGCATAAAGGGCATATTGCGTAAACAAATCTGTACGTTTTATTTCATTTCTATCTAAATGCTCTGTAGGGTTAAAATCTTTGATTTCACAGGCCATTTGCGAACGAAAACGAGATACATCGAAACGTGTAACACGCTCTCCTGCACTTTTTCCTGATACGATGTTGTTCCAGAAATCTGCTATGTTATGCCCTAAGGGGTTAATGGTTCCTAAACCGGTAACTACAACTCTTTTCATTTGTTTGTGTTTTTGAAACCGCAAATTTCGCATTCATTAACACATGAATTGTCGTTCTTTTCTAATTATTTCCTTTCTTATGCAACAAATAAGCTCAGACTGTTTTAAAGCTCATAAAAAAAGGCCATTCTTAATCGAATGGCCCTGATATAAATCTTTATCAATGTTAAGACAACTCAAACTTATAACCTACTCCTTTTACAGTAGACACATAGTTTTCGCCTAATTTCTCTCTTAATTTTCTAATGTGCACATCAATGGTTCTATTGGTAACCACTACCGAATCTTCCCAAATATTTTTCAATATCGATTCACGGGTATAAACTTTACCGGGTTTAGAAGCCAACAAGTAAAGTAATTCAAACTCTTTTTTAGCTAAAATTACTTTTTCTCCATTTTGATAAACTAAATATGCCTCTCTGTCAATAACCAAGTCTCCTATTTCTAATTTATTTTCAGAAACCTCATCATTACTTGCATTGCGGCGTAAAATAGCATTAATGCGGCTTACCAAAGCTCTTGGTTTAATTGGTTTAGCGATGTAATCATCTGCCCCAACATTAAACCCTGCAATTTCAGAATATTCTTCGCTCCTAGCTGTTAAGAAGACCATGAATGTATTTTTGAATTCTGGAATAGCTCTCATTAAACGGCAAGCTTCGATACCATCCATTTTAGGCATCATGATATCTAATATAATCAGGTCGGGTTGAACTTTTTTAGCTACGTTAATCCCTTCTTGACCATTACTGGCCAAAAATACCTGATAACCTTCTTTTTTTAGATTGTATTCTATCAATTCAAGAATATCCGGCTCGTCATCAACAATTAATATCTTCTGCTTAGCTGTACTCATCTTGTTTTATTTGTTACGAAAGTAAGTATACAATTGCAACATTTGATTAATTCAAGGTTAAGAAATTGTTAATAACAAAGATTGGCTTAACATTTACTAAAAATTACTTTAAGGTTTTGCTTAAAAACTGATCTAATTCTTCGCCTCTAAGGTCTCTTGCGATAATCTTTCCATTAGGATCTAATAAGAACGAGCTCGGTATTGCTTCTATTTGGTATAATCTTACTACTTCTCCTTCAAAATCTTTAAGTTCACTTGCATGATCCCAAATCAAACCGTCTTGTTTAATAGCACCTTGCCATGCCTGTTTATCTTTATCTAAAGAAATTCCAAGGATGGTAAAATTCTTGTCTTTAAACTTATTGTAAGCTTTTACAACATTAGGATTTTCTTCGCGACATGGACCACACCACGAAGCCCAAAAATCAATCAGTAAGTATTTGCCTCTGTAATCAGATAATTTAATGGTTTTGCCATCTACAGAAGGGATACTGAAATCAGGAGCTGTTTCTCCTACCTGAACTGCTTTCAATTTTTCTACTTTGCTTACAAAGTTGGCTACCATAGGATTTTTCTTCAGCTTGGGATCTACCTTAGCTGCGTAATCTACCATAGCTTTTTCATTACCTGCTGGATTGATCAGGCTGATGGCATAAAAACTAACCAATGAACTGGTATTGCTATTGGCAAAATTGATCATCTGCTGGTTAAGTTCATTTAAAGCATTGGTAAAAACAGGTGTAAGCTCTTGTATGATCTGTTCTCTTTTATCTGGGGTTTCAGCTACTCTTTTTTCAAAGTTAGCTTTGATGTCTTCTATTTTAGATTGGTACTTAAATTTCAATGCGTTAAACTCTGTAAGCTTATCGGCATCTTCGGCACCTGTGATCTTATAACTATGATTTTTATCGTTGATATCGGCTGTTAACTTAACTACTTCGCCATTTTTAGCCAAGATGATATATTCATTTGTACCAAAATTAACCCTATAAAAATCACTTTCTGGAGCAGAACGCGAAAACGTAAATTCACCTTTCTCTGATATGGTAGTTGAATCTATTACATTCATCCCGTTATTTTCCATACCATATAGGTACACTTTTTTTTCAGCGCCCGGATTGTCAAATTTTCCGTCGATGGTAAATTTAGTTTTATCTTTACAAGCAAACAGAAACGTTGCGGCAACTAATACTAATCCAATTTTTTTATTCATTACTTTAATTTTTCTAAAATTATATCATTAACTTTTTTAGCGTCGGCCTTACCTTTTGAGGCTTTCATTACTTCACCTACAAACAATCCTAAAACGCCTTTTTTTCCTTTTTTATATGCCTCTACCTGTTGCTCGTATCTATTCAGCACTTCTTCTATTATAGCAAACAAAGTATCTTGATCTTCGCTGATCAGCAAGTTAAGCTTTTCTGCTAAATTCAATGCATTTTCATCTGAATGTTGTTCTAAAGCAGGCAATAAGTGCTGCAATGCATTTTGTTGGCTAATTTTTTTATCCTCTACCAAATTAATAAGCTCAGCAAATCTGATGGGCGAAACAGGGTAAGTCGTAATATCTCGTTGTTGGGTATTAAGTACTGCTCTTAAATTACCTGTAAGCCAGTTGATTAGGCTTTTTTCATTCTTAGCAATGCTTTTAGCTTCGTTAAAATAGCGATATAAAGCCCTATCTTCTGCTACAAGCATCGCTTCAGAAAGATTTAAACCATATTGCTGTATTAGTTCATGTGCAATATGACGAGGTAGTTCGGGCATCGCTTCCTTGACCTTATTCAGCCATTCATCTGAGATGACCAAGGGTGCTAAATCCGGATCGGGAAAATAACGGTAATCATTGGCTTCTTCTTTTGTACGCATGGGCGAGGTTGTACCTGCATCTGCATCAAAATTTAAAGTACATTGCTGTATGGTCTCGCCGTTTTGTACGGCTTTTACTTGTCGGTCAAATTCAAAATCTATAGCCCTACGTACATTTCGCATAGAGTTAAGGTTCTTTACCTCGCAACGCGTACCAAACTCTTGATGTCCACGAGGTCTTATCGAAATGTTTGCATCGCAACGCAATGAGCCTTCTTCCATATTACCATCGCTCACATCTAAAAAACGAACCAATTGCCTGATTTCTGTGAGCAATGCCGAAGCTTCTTCAGCGCTGCTAATATCAGGTTCTGTTACAATCTCTATCAACGGAACCCCTGCCCTGTTCAAATCAACAAATGAATATGAAGGATCTTGATCATGCAAACTTTTGCCAGCATCTTCTTCAAGATGTATACGGTTAATACCTACACGCTTTTGAACGCCATTTGCTAAATCAAGCAGTAGATAGCCATTTTTACAAATAGGTCTATTGTCTTGGGTAATCTGGTAGCCTTTTGGCAAATCGGCATAGAAGTAATTTTTTCTATCAAAGAAATTGTATTGGTTTATTTCGCAATTCAGCGCTAAGCCTATCCTGATTGCTTTTTCGATGACTTCTTTATTTAATTTAGGTAAGGTACCGGGCAGTGCCAAGCTTACAGGCGAAATATGTTCATTAGGACCTGCTCCGAATGTTGCGCTATCTGATGAAAATATTTTTGACTGTGTGTTTAACTGGACATGAATCTCTAATCCGGAAACCAGCTCAAATGAAGTATTGTTATTTTCTGTAGTATGTAAACTCATCCAAAAAAACTTAAAATGCTTCGGCTACAGGTGTCAAAGATAGCTATTAATGTATAATTACAGTTACCAAACCATAATTATATAAATTATGGCATAAAAATGGTCTTGCATGTATAACACACAAATTATAATTGTTATGAAAAAGTTAGTTTTATTAACGGGTTTAATTTTAGCTCTAGGTAGCTTTAAACCAGTTAACGCTCAAGTTAGCCTCAGTATTAACATTGGCTCACAACCTAACTGGGGTCCGCGGGGATATGATTATGTAGAGTATTATTACATGCCCGAAATTAACACTTATTATTATGTACCTACCAAACGTTTTATTTATTTGGAAGGCGGCCATTGGGTACATAGAAAAAGTTTACCTCAAAGGTACCACGCTTACAATTTATACAACGGACGTAAAGTTGTGATTAACGAACCTAAGCCTTATTTACGTCAAGTACGCTACATAGACAATCGTTATTACAAAAAAGATAACAGAAATCACCCCGGCCCCCATAAACATGGCCCCCATAAACATGAAAAAGGCAGAGGATACAGAGATTAATATTTTATTTTAATGTACAAGCAGCCTGTTTAAGTAATTTTAACAAAGTCTTAAACAGGCTTTGCTATTTTAGGTGGCTTGCATATTTAATTTTAAATTAGCACAAAAATCTACCGATTTAATTTTTAACAACAGAAAAACACATATGGCGAAAAATAAAAACGCACAGTTTAAACAGGTCTTGACCCAGCTCATAGCCGATATTTTTGAAAAGAACCGAAATATTGCCTTAAATCATAAACAAGTTGCATCCCGCTTAAACCTAAGCGATAGTGCATCAGTAGAAACTATACTCGAAGTTTTGGTAGAGCAAACCGAAAAAGGTTTGTTCATCAGACCAGAACGTGGAAAATTTAAGCTAAAGGAACAAAAAACCTTCATTACCGGAACAGTGGACATGACTGCCAGTGGCTCTGCCTTTGTAATACCTGATGATGAGTTTGAGAAAGATGTCTTTATAGCCCCACGTAAACTGGGTAATGCTCTAGATGGCGATAAAGTTAAAGTTTATGTTTTTGGCAAAAAAAGTGGCAAGAGAAACGAAGGCGAAATTGTTGAGATTTTACAACGTGCAAAAACAGATTTTATAGGTATTGCCAAAATATCAGAAAAGTTTGCTTTTGTAATACCAGACGATCGCAAGATGCTGCATGATATTTTTGTTCCTTTGGCAGATATCAATGGCGCGAAAAATGGCGAAAAAGTAATGGCAAGCATTACTGATTGGCCCGAAGGTGCTAAAAACCCAATCGGAAAAATAACTTATGTTTTAGGCAACACGGGTGAGAATAATACTGAAATGAATGCCATATTAGCGCAATATGGTTTTCCTTTATCATTTCCGGCCGAAGTAGAAAACGAAGCCAACAGTATTCCAGATGAGATAGCCAAATCAGAACTCAACAACAGGAAAGACTTTAGAAATACCACAACTTTTACTATAGACCCTATTGATGCCAAAGATTTTGATGATGCCATCTCTTTTAAACAACTAGAAAATGGCAATTATGAAATAGGCGTACATATTGCAGATGTTTCTCATTACGTAATCCCTAACTCGGCTTTAGATAAAGAAGCTTACCAACGGGCTACTTCTGTGTATTTGGTTGATAGGGTAATACCTATGTTGCCTGAGCATTTATCTAACGGTGTATGTTCGTTAAGACCAAATGAGGATAAGTTATGTTTCTCTGCAGTTTTTGAAATGGATGAAAAAGCACATATACTGCACCAATGGTTTGGGCGTACCATTATCCATTCAGACAGAAGGTTCACTTATGAAGAAGCACAGGAAATCATAGAAAACAAAACAGGCGATTTTGCGGAGGAAATCTTAAAGCTAAATGAGCTTGCTCACATTTTAAGAGTTGAAAAATTTAAAAACGGCGCCATCAGTTTTGAAAGTGCGGAGGTTAAATTTAAACTTGATGAATTTAGCAGACCTATTGGCGTATATGTAAAAGAAAGAAAAGATGCGCATAAACTGATAGAGGATTTTATGTTGCTGGCCAATAAAAAAGTTGCAGAACATGTAGCTAAAATGGGCAAAGGAAAACACCAATATACCTTTGTGTACAGAACCCACGACTCCCCTAATACTGAAAGTCTAAACAGCTTTGCCACATTTGCTTCAAGATTTGGGTATAAGATAAATACTCGTTCTGATAAAGAAATAGCCAGATCATTAAATCATTTAATGGAAGATGTTGAAGGTAAAAAAGAACAGAACATATTAACCCAATTGGCTATCAGGTCTATGGCTAAAGCTGTTTATACCACTAAAAAGACCAGCCATTATGGTTTAGCTTTTGATTACTATACACATTTTACTTCTCCTATACGTCGTTATCCCGATATTATGGTGCATCGCTTGCTTGCACAGTACCTAGAAGGCGGAAAATCGGCCAATGTAGAAGAATATGAAAAAGCCAGCGAGCATTCTTCGGCAATGGAGAAAAAAGCTGCTGATGCCGAAAGAGCATCTGTAAAATACAAACAGGCCGAGTATCTTGA
>DDEP01000080.1 GCA_002336465.1 Pedobacter sp. UBA1951 | reverse complement strand
GGTTTTATAGACAAAACCGGCAAAGAAGTAATTCCCCTCAAGTACGATGGTGCACGCTCGTTTTCGGAAGGATTGGCCATTGTGGGGCTGAACGAGAAATATGGCTACATTAACCATCAAGGCAGTGTGATAGTGCCTATGCAGTACCGTTATGCCGAAGCGTTTGGCGAAGGGCTTGCCGCCGTAAGTATCGACGGTAGCAAATATGGTTTTATAGATAAAACGAACAAAGCGGTGCTGCCCTTTAACTACGAATACACCTATGGTATGCACTTTGAAAAGGGTAAGGCTTATGTAAAGCAGAACGGCAGGAGTTTTTATATCGACAAAACAGGCAACGAAATAGGTGTTAATCGGCCATCGGGCAATAAGGAAAAAACAACCCTTACCTTTAGCGATGGCACTTATATAGGTGAAGTAATAGCAGGCAAGCCCAACGGAAAAGGAACGTTTACATGGAAAAACAGTAAAGACTTTGCCTTATACACCGGCGATTTTGCAAACGGCACTTTTCACGGCAAAGGGGTGCTTACTTACACAAACGGCAATGTTTGTGTGGGCGATTTTAAAAATGGCAAATTGGATGGCAAAGCCAAACTTACCTATGCTACCGGCGGTTATTACGATGGCGATTGGGTAAGTGGAAAAATGAACGGCAAATGTAAAATCGTGTATGCAAATGGCGGCACTTATTCGGGCGATATTAAAAACAATGTACTGGAGGGAAAAGGTAGAATGACACTTGCTAACGGTAGTTTTTACGAGGGCGATTATGCCAACGATGATATGAACGGAAAAGGCAAGCTCGTTGATGCAAATGGTAAAATAACTTACGAGGGAGAATTTGAGAATGGCAAAGCCAAAGCCAACAGCAATAGCATTGAGGGCAAGATAAACACTATTCTTGGCAGTGCAGCTACCGATGAAAACAAGGGCAAAGAACTCGGGAAAATCCTTGATGAAATATTTGCCAACACTTCGCTTAACGAAACACAGAAAATCAACGAGATGGGCAAGTGGGCGCAATATGTGTATGCCCGCAATTTCGAAGCGTTGTTTCAATGCCTCATGAACGTGCAAAACGCCTACGACTTTTTCAAAGACAAAGTATTGCCAACGCTTCCCCAGTTGCAAAGAGATGCGGTTAAGGTCAGGGCAAAAAAATATGTGGATGATTATAAAAGTACGCATTAAAGCTAAAAAATGGCGTAGCTTTGAGAGAAAGCAATAAAAAAATGAAAATAAAAAAAGCACTTCTCATCCTTGGTATCCCAATACTTTATGCCCTCGCGCTAAGATTATTCTTCGGCATTGCCCGTTGGGGAGAACTGTTTAGCGTCATGTCCGTTTCGTTTTTAATCTGTTTACCCACCATTATGGGTGCACTAACCATCTATTATTCGGCCGAAGAAAATATAAGAAAATTTTGGTATCGCTTTTTTATACCATGGATACCAGTAATTATATTTTTCATTATCACATTAGCCGTTGCTTTAGAAGGCTGGGCCTGCTGGCTCATGGTGCTCCCGTTTTTTCTATTGGCGGCTTCTGTGGGTGGGCTTATTGCCGCTCATTTAAAGCTAAAGAAAAAAGACAAAAAAGCTTATGTTTCGCTGTTGGTATTGTTACCGTTTTTCATTGCACCCATCGAAAACCTTATTGGCGCAATACCCGGCACATATAAGGCATACACCTATTTGATATTAATGCCCCTGCCGCCAAAATATGGAGCAATGTTACACGGGTTAAGGCCATAAGTGCCGAGCATGACAAAGGCCGGCTAACCAATTTTTTAGGTATGCCTCGTCCGGTAGAAGCCGTTTTAAATTACGAAGGTGTAGGCGCTTGGCGTGAAGCCCGTTTTAGCAAAGGACTTGTGTTTCACGAAACAGTGTTGGAGTATATTCCCCAACAAAAAATGGTATTCTCCATAAAAGCATATCCTTACGAAATACCTTCGGCAACAATGGATAACCACATTATAATAGGCGGTAAGTATTTTGATGTTTTAAATGGTACTTACGAGTTGCAAAAACTAAACAACAAAACTTACAGGCTACATTTGTACAGTCATTTTAAACTCACTACAACTTTTAATTTTTATGCAAGCTGGTGGGCAAAATGGATAATGGAAGACATACAGAACAATATTTTACAAGTAGAAAAATATAGGGCAGAGCATGAATAGCGGCCTTTTATAAACAAAAGACATGAAATCATTTTTAGGCATCGCTGTTTTTTGCTTAGCGGCACTTGCCGTACAAGCCCAATACCTGCAACCTTACACCAATAGCGAGGGTAGATGGGGCTTTGCAAAGGCGACCCAAGAAGTGGTTATCCCTGCAAAATACGATGCCGCCTATTATTTTGATGACGAAGGCTTGGCCATTGTAGGGCTGAACAACAAATACGGCTATGTAGATAAAACAGGTAAGGAAGTCATCGCCCTGCAATATGAAACCGCCGCTCCTTTTTACAATGGTGTCGCCTGTGTGGGTATCAACAAAAAATTAGGTTACATAGACCCTGCCGGCAAAGTAATTATCTCCTTGCAGTACGACAATGCCGATAAATTTATAGATGGTTTAGCGATGGTATCGCTCTGCAACAAATGGGGCTACATTAATAAATCTGGCAAAGAAATAGTACCCATAAAATATGATGGGGCGGATATTTTTATGGATGGCCTTGCAAGGGTGAAACAAGAAGTTAAATCTACTTCCGCTTTAGGGAAAAATCCATCGGCTGCGGCGGTAAAAAGAGCTTACAAATATGGTTTCGTGAACAAACAGGGCAAAGAAATTATACCCCTGCAGCATGACGAGGCCAGTGTTTTTTACGGTGAATATGCTACCGTTGTACAGCAAGACAAATGGGGTATTATCGATACGCTGAACCACATTACCATCCCTATTAAGTACGATAATATTTTATTCTCTGGGGGTGGGTTTGTAATTGTACTATTAGACAAGAAATATGGCTACGTGGATATAAAAACAGGTGCAGAAGTGATACCTCCAAAATACGATTGGGTGTACGATTTTTATGACGAACCCATTGCTTGTGTAAAACTAGCTAATAAATATGGCTTTATTGATAAGACAGGCAAAGAAGTTATTCCCCTGCAATATGACGATGCCACCACCTTTTCAAACGGCAAAGCATGGGTAAAAAAAGATGGTAGGGAATATTACATCGACCAAACGGGTAAAGAACTGCAATAGCATAGAAGCAAATGTTCTTCTCCGAATACCTCTTTTATGCTTTCTGTCCCTTTATATTCGGCAAAAAGGCAGTTAATAATCCAATAAGAGGTAAGTAAGCACATATAGAAAATACATGACTTATACTGGTTTTGTCAATTAGGTTACCAATTAAGGCAGAACCTAAGCCTCCCATACCAAAGGCAAAACCAAAAAATAGCCCTGCTACTAAACCTACTTTACCGGGGATTAACTCTTGTGCATAAACCAAGATTGCCGAAAAAGCCGAAGCCAAGATCATTCCTATAGGTACGATTAAAATCCCTGTCCAGAATAAATTGGCATGAGGTAACAAAAGAGCGAAAGGAGCAGTACCTAATATAGAAAACCATATTACATATTTTCTGCCTATGCGATCGCCAATTGGTCCGCCCAACAAAGTTCCGGCAGCAATTGAAAATAAGAATACAAACAAATAAACCTGTGAAGTTTGAACAGATACACTGAATTTATCGATCAGGTAAAAAGTAAAATAACTGGTAAGGCTTGCCATGTAAAAATACTTGGAAAAAATCAAGATCAATAAGATAGACACAGCCATGATTACTTTAGATTTAGGTAAATGATGTTCAGAAGAACTTGACTTTCCTTTTTTTGAAAGTTCGTGAGCTAATACATAATTTTTATACCAATTGCCTACATATCTTAATACCACAATTGCAATTAATGCAATTGCAGAAAACCATATAATGCTATGCTGCCCTTTAGGTGCAATGATCCAAGCGGCAAGTAAAGGTCCTAATGAACTCCCGGCATTACCACCTAATTGGAATACAGATTGAGCCAAACCTCTTTTTCCACCCGACGCTGCATGGGCCATCCTCGATGCTTCGGGATGAAAAACCGAAGAACCTGTTCCGATCAGGGCTACTGAAAGTAAGATAAGGTAAAAATTATTCGCAAACGATAATGTAATCAATCCTGTAAGTGTAAAAGCCATTCCTATAGCTAGAGAATAAGGCTGTGGCTTTTTATCAGTATAAAGACCCACAAAAGGTTGAAACAACGAAGCTGCCAACTGAAAAGTTAAGGTAATTAATCCTATTTGAGAAAAATTTAAGTGATAGCTGTTTTTAACAATGGGATATATGGCAGGTATTAGCGATTGTATCGTATCGTTTAATAAATGAGAAAAGCTTAGTGCAAATAAAATAGGATATATAGTAGTACTAAGATTTTGGGACGATGTTGCAGTTTTTTCCATTTCTAAGAGTAAAGCACAAATTTACAATTGCTTTTTTGTAATCATAAGATAAAAAATAGCAGTGTTTGTGACTAATGGTACAAATATGAGATTGAGCTAGAGAAAATCACAAAAAAATAAATTTAATCTTTTGATATAAATAAAAATTTTACATAAATTTGTTATGCAAGCATAATAAATTTATGAAGCAGAAAGAAACAGTAGATTATTTTTTAAAGATAGTTTGGCAAAATATTTCAAACACCTACAACCAGATAGCGTCGGGGTTTGGTATTACGCAAGCTATAGGTTATGTGCTTATTAATATAGAAGCAACAGGTACTAAAGTGTCGGCTTTGGCAGCCTTACTAGGCGTCAAATCTACATCTTTATCTCGAATGTTAAACAGTATGGAACAAATGGGCCTCATCTACAGAGAAACAGATGTTGAAGATAAGCGTTCGGTTAAAATATTTTTAACCCCTTTTGGGGTAGAAAAGCGAAAACTGGCCCGCGACGTGGTTGTTTCATTTAATGAGTATCTGAACGATAAGCTGTCTGTAAAAGAAAAAGAACAGTTAATAGCAACTTTAGAAAAAGTTAACAAGCTTACATTAAATTATTCGGCATTAAAAGATGGTTATGAACAGAAATATAAGTAAGGTGGCGGTACTGGGCTCAGGTATCATGGGTTCGCGTATTGCCTGTCATTTCGCAAATATAGGTGTAGAGGTTTTGTTGCTTGATATTGCACCTAAAGAACTTTTACCTGAAGAACAGGCAAAAGGACTTACGCTGGAAAGTGAGGTGGTTAGGAACAGAATTGTAAATGCAGCATTGCAAAACACACTGAAGAGCAATCCTTCTCCTGTATATTCAAAATCGGTAGTCCACAAGATCACTACAGGTAACTTTACCACAGATATGCCTAAGATAGCACAATGTGATTGGGTGATAGAAGTGGTAGTGGAGAATTTGGATGTGAAAAAATCTGTTTTTGAGCAAGTGGAAAAATACCGTAAACCCGGAACACTCATTACTTCAAATACTTCTGGTATTCCAATTCATATGATGGAAGAAGGACGATCAGATGATTTTAAAGCGCATTTTTGTGGTACGCACTTTTTTAACCCACCAAGATATCTCCGTCTGTTAGAAATTATACCTACAAAAAATACTAAGAAAGAAGTTGTAGATTTTCTAATGGAATATGGAGATAAATTCCTAGGCAAGACTACCGTGCTTTGTAAAGATACTCCGGCATTTATTGCCAATCGGGTAGGTGTATATTCTATCATGGCCCTACTTCATTCCGTTGAAAAACTAGATCTTACCGTTGAAGAAGTTGATAAATATACTGGGCCAGCCTTAGGTCGCCCTAAATCTGCAACTTTCCGCACTTCTGATGTGGTAGGTTTGGATACCATGATCAAAGTGGCTAAAGGCTTGTATGATAATTGTCCTGACGATAAAGCGCATGACTTGTTTAAGTTGCCTGCTTATGTTGAGAAAATGGCAGAAAACAACTGGTTAGGCGATAAAACCAAACAAGGGTTTTATAAAAAAATAAAAAATGCTGAAGGAAAAAGCGAAATATTGGCTTTAGACCTAAAAACATTAGAATATAAACCTCAGCAAAAGGTTAAGTCTGCTACGTTGGAAATGACAAAAACCATCGATAAAGTTGCCGATCGGATGAAAGTTTTTGTAACCGCTAAAGACAAGGCTGGAGAACTGTTCAGAACTTCTTTCTTTGGCTTGTTTGAATATGTATCAGACCGTATCCCTGAAATATCAGACGAATTGTACCGCATTGATGACGCAATGCGAGCGGGTTTTGCTTGGGAGCTAGGGCCTTTTGAAGTTTGGGATGCCGTTGGTGTGAAAGAAGCGATAGAGGGAATGAAAGCATACGGGCATGAGGCTGCGGCGTGGGTACATGAAATGCTTGGAGCAGAATTTACCTCTTTTTATAGAGTAGAAAATGGAGTTAGGCAATATTATGACATCCCTACTAAATCTTATAAGAATGTTCCGGGTACAGAAGATTTAATTGTGTTAGACCATTTAAGAGCGACCAAAACCATTTACAAAAATGCAGGAGCTTCTATCATTGACTTAGGAGACGGCATTTTAAATGTAGAGTTTCATTCTAAGATGAACACCATTGGAGGAGATACACTTCAAGCAATTAATAAAGCCATTGATTTGGCCGAAAAAGAATACCGTGGAGTTGTAATTGGCAACGACGGAGGAAATTTCTCGGCAGGAGCAAACGTTGGAATGATCTTTATGATGGCTGTAGAACAAGAGTGGGATGAATTGAATATGGCAATTAAGATGTTTCAGAATACATCAATGCGTATCCGTTATTCGGCAATTCCTGTTGTTGTAGCTCCGTTTAATTTAACATTGGGTGGTGGTTGCGAGTTTAGTTTACACGCCGATCATGTTCAGATGAGCGCCGAAACTTACATGGGGCTGGTAGAATTTGGTGTGGGTGTGATACCTGGCGGAGGTGGCACTAAAGAATTTGCTTTAAGAGCCGGCGATGAACTGAAAGATGACCAGATTGCACAAAATACATTAAAAGAACGCTTCTTGACCATTGGTACAGCTAAAGTGTCAACATCGGCACAAGAAGCCATAGAGTTAGGTTACATACAAAAAGAAAAAGCAGGCATTACCATGAACCGATCGCGTTTGTTGGCAGATGCAAAAGCCAAAGCTTTAGAACTAGCAGATGCAGGCTACACCAAGCCAGTACAGAGAAAAGACATTAAGGTTTTAGGAAATCAGGGTTTAGGTATTGTTTATGCCGGCGCAAACAGTATGCAGGCTGGAAATTACATTTCTGAACATGATAAAAAAATCTCTGAAAAATTAGGTTATGTAATGTGCGGCGGAGATTTATCTGCACCTACAGAAGTGTCTGAGCAGTATTTGTTGGATTTGGAGCGCGAAGCATTTCTGCAATTATGTACAGAGCGAAAAACATTAGAGCGTATCCAATCTATTATTACAAAAGGTAAGCCGTTGAGAAACTAGATGTGAGATTTGAGATTTGAGATTTCCGAAAATGGCATTAAGATAAAGGAAGTATGCATAATTTAAAGGAGTTAAAAATTTGGAACAAGGCTGTTGATTTGGCAGTTGAAGTTTATAAAGTTACAGCAAACTACCCAACAGATGAACGTTTTGGATTAATTAATCAATCTCGGAGAGCGGCTGTCTCTGTTTCATCAAATATTGCAGAAGGTGCAGGACGAAATTCAGAAAAAGAATTCTGTAATTTTCTAGGAATAGCAAATGGTTCATGTTTTGAACTGCAAACTCAATTGGTAATAGCTAATAAATTAACGCTACTTGAAGAAAAAAAACTTGATACTTTGCTATTCAAAATAGACGAATTACAAAAAATGACCTATGGGTTGCAACAAAAACTTAAAGGCAAAATTAGTAAATAAACAGTTAACAAGATTTGGTATTAGGGTTTAAGACAGGTTCTCAAATCTCAAATCTCAAATCTCAAATCAAAAAACAATGCAAGAAGCATATATCATTGCAGGTCTTAGATCAGCGGTAGGAAAAGCACCAAGAGGTGTGTTCCGCTTTACGAGAGCAGACGATTTAGCAGCAGATGTGATTAAACAACTGATTGCATCGGTACCTAATTTAAATAAAGAAGAAATTGACGATGTTATTGTGGGTAATGCAACCCCTGAAGCAGAACAAGGACTAAATATAGCCCGTATGATCAGTCTGATGTCTTTAGATACAGATAAAGTACCGGGAGTGACGATGAACAGGTACTGTGCTTCAGGTTTGGAAACCATTGCCACAGCTGTAGCAAAAATAAAAGCGGGTATGGCCGATTGTATCATTGCCGGAGGTGTAGAAGTGATGAGTGGTATGCCATTTGGAGGTTGGAAATTAGTACCTAACCCTGTAGTTGCCAAAAACCATCCAGATTGGTATTGGGGAATGGGGCTAACCGCCGAGGCTGTAGCTAAAGAATACAATGTAAGTCGCGAAGATCAGGATGTATTTGCTTTCAATTCACACCAAAAAGCAATTAATGCAATAAAGAATGGACATTTAAAATCAGGAGTTGCTCCAATAACGGTAAATGAAACTTATTTGGATGAAAACCTGAAAAAGAAGACCCGTTCATATATAGTGGATACCGACGAAGGACCAAGAGCAGATACAACCATTGAAAAACTGGCTAAATTGAAACCTGTTTTTGCCGCTAATGGATGTATTACGGCTGGTAACTCTTCTCAAACATCAGACGGTGCTGCTTTTGTAATCGTTGTTTCGGAGAAAAAGCTAAAAGAATTAGGTGTAGAACCCATTGCGAGACTAGTGAGTTATGGAGTTGCCGGAGTACCTCCACGTATAATGGGAATAGGTCCTATAGAGGCAATTCCAAAGGCTTTGAAACAAGCAGGTTTAAAACAAGACGATATGGATTTGATAGAACTAAATGAGGCTTTTGCATCACAGTCTTTGGCTATTATCAGGAACTTAAACCTAAATCCAGATAAGCTGAATGTAAATGGAGGTGCAATTGCACTAGGACACCCGCTTGGTTGTACCGGAGCAAAATTAACAGTTCAAATCTTGAATGAGCTTAATGCAAGAAAGCAGAAATATGGTATGGTTACCATGTGCGTGGGTACGGGGCAAGGCGCTGCAGGTATTTTTGAATTATTATAAGAGCAAAGAAACAAGAATAAGGAAAAAAGACCTTATGCATAATTTTAGGCAATTACAAATATGGAAAGAAGGAATGGAATTGTCCAAGTCAATTTATTTAATCTTGGACAAGTTTACTGTTTCAGAGAAATTTGGGCTAATATCCCAAATATCAAGAAGTGCCATTTCTGTACCTTCTAATATTGCTGAAGGCTCTTTTCGAAGCTCAAATAAAGAGTTTTCGCATTTTCTTTCTATAGCTCTTGGATCATCGTTTGAGACACTTAATAATAAATAAACATTCTTAAAGTATAGAGAATAAATTTAACAGATGGAACATTGTCGTTTATCCTTGTTCCTTTATCCTTAATCTAAAATAAAATGGAAAATACAGATAAAAAGATAATCAAAGGCGGAGAATTCTTGATCAAAGAAACATCTTATCAGGATGTGTTTATTCCAGAAGAATTTGACGAAGAACAGCAAATGATTGCCCAAACCTGCCGAGATTTTTTGGCAGCAGAAGTTTTTCCTAATCTTGAAAAGATTGATAAGCAGGAAGACCCTGAATTTATGCCAAATCTGTTAACAAAAGCAGGTGAACTGGGTATTTTAGGTGTATCTGTTCCTGAAGAGTTTGGAGGCTTTGGCAAGAATTTTAATACTTCGATGTTGGTGGCCGATGTTGTAGGGGCTGGACATTCTTTTGCCGTGGCTTTGTCTGCACACACAGGTATTGGCACATTACCTATTTTGTATTATGGTAATGAAGAGCAAAAGGCAAAATATATACCAAAGCTGGGAACAGGAGAGTGGAAAGCAGCATATTGCTTAACTGAACCTAATTCTGGCTCTGATGCGAATTCGGGTAAAACCAAAGCTAAGCTAAGCGAGGATGGCAAACACTATATCATCAATGGTCAAAAAATGTGGATTACTAATGGTGGCTTTGCTGATATTTTCATTGTATTTGCCAAAATTGATGAAGATGAGAATCTAACTGCATTTATTGTTGAACGTGATTTTGGTGGAATAACCATGAATCCCGAAGAACATAAAATGGGTATCAAAG
>DDEP01000101.1 GCA_002336465.1 Pedobacter sp. UBA1951 | reverse complement strand
CCATTTTATTTAAATCGTAAAACTGTTCTTTAATGTCTGTTTCGTCAAACAGAGAAGGTTTCTTACCATTTTTCAAAAGGTTTATTTCGTTTTCAATCTCCCATTTCTTCTTGTTTAGTTCTTCAATCCTCGTTTCAACATCTTCATTAGTTAGTTCAATCATTTTCTGGAGCTTAAAAAAAATATCCCTGAACTTACTGTTGGTTCCTACATGTCCTCTCTTTTCTAAATCACCTAACCACTTTAATACTTTTTTAGTGTCTGGTGTTAATTCATGTAAGTCCTCGCCATCATCGTTTGGGTACTTACTAAGAAAGCCGCTGTTACTCCATTTGTCAATATATTGCGCTGCCCTTACTGAAAAATCATCAAACAGGGTTTCCGAATCCAGTTCGTCATCTTTTTCTTCATACGATAACTCCTCCATGTAACCTTCCAGCTTGCTCCTTAGCTCACTATTTGAAATAGTGGTAACATTAGCATCTGAGAAAACCTTGTAAAAAAAGGAAATAACAAACGGGGCGTTTTTAGCCCTTATAAGTTGTAAGGGTTTAGCCGTTTTAAAGTGTGAAAGTATTTCCTCAAAGGTCATACCCCTAAAATAGCATATTTTGGCTAAAGAAATGGCTAAGAAAGATTTATAGGGGCTTACAGAAGCCCCTCATCAGCAAAGCTGTAATACCCTTCGCTGGNNCGCTGGTAATAATAATGTGGTCTATCACCCTTATATCATGGTAAGCAGCAGCAGCTTTTATTTTTTGGGTTAATTCTTCATCAGCCCTGCTTGGCTTTAAATTTCCTGAAGGATGATTGTGAGATAACACTATACTTACTGCCAAAGATTTAATGGCAGCAGCTAAAATCAATCTTGGGTCTGCTACAGTTCCTGTTAATCCACCGGCAGATGCTTCATAAACACCCATCACTTTATTGCCTCTGTTCAGCAATAGCACTTTAAATTCTTCCTGCATTTCAATGGTATTTTCATTCCATAATTCTTTTAAGAGGTTATAAGAATCTTTAACGCAGGAAATCTTTGGTCGTTCAGAAGCTTTCACTTTTGTTTTGTAAACCAATTCTACTTCTGCCACTCTTGTCCATTCTGGGAAATTTATTGCTAACTGTTCCATAACTTAATCATTTAATTGTTTAAAAATTAATTACAGAACATGTCCTGCCTTTTGGCAATAAAGGCCATGAAGCAACGGAATAAATAGTATCTAAAATAATAGGGGAGCAGTTTTCTTTATGCCGGAATTTCATGGCCGCTTCAGCAGCCAAAAGGCGAACTTTGTGGTAGGAATTAATGAAGAATACTAAAATGTAAAATCAAAAATGAACTGGCTAACAGGTAAATTAAAATGGTTTGGTTTAGATTATTCTTGTAACCTGGTGTCGGTGTAATCTTCAAACGTACATGTTATATCATGTTTTTCATTTCGTTTCAGTTCATCAAAATTGAAATTCAAACGATTCCCTTTGGGTATGCCAAATTTTGATGCAAAATGTTTGTCTATAAATGGAGGCATATTGGGTACAGTAACAATTTTTTTTCCGTCAAACATCCATTTATCCTGTTCGTTAAAAGGTAGGGTGAGCTGGTAAGTATAGTTGTGAAACATAAGGCAAACTATATGCGTGGGTACTGCATCAGTTTTTTGTTTCTTTTCAAAAAGAATAACCATTGGAGATGGAAAGGCAGGCCCAGGATGCTGGTACAGATTAAGTTTGAAAAGTGGATTATCTGCTTCCTCATTCTTCCTGGCTGATTGAAGTATAGCAAACGCAATTTTATAATCAGTTATACAGGTATCAGGTAAAACTGAAAGACCAATTTTCAGGAAAGCTTTATAAACATTATGTGGGTTATAGGAAGGTCTTATTGTATGAAATGTCACCTTTTTATTCTCAGCATCTAATGTAAAATGGTTGTTTTCCTCTTGGTGTGATTCAACTCTTAACTTAGCCTCATCCGTGGACACTTCGTCATCTTTTTTTACAATAAATGTTTTATCAGGCGATTTGAATTTTAAGTGACCGGATTTTGCATTGGAAATATGAAAGGCTCGGCTTGCCCCAAGAAAATTTGCTAAATCATTTTCGTACCTACCAAAAAGGCTATTGCACTTGTCGCATTCAAAATCTGAAAGAAGATTTTTATTACCGATTAATTCAGGTAATAGATGCGCTTTTGACTTGAATCTTTCCACAGTACTATACACAGCACCGCAAAATCTACACACTCTATTTTTCTTGGGCGTTAAAGGTCTTTTATGTAATTCGTCATCCGCTATTAAATGTTTAATTGCATAAAAACTTGTAAATCTTTCATACACTTCTATAAATTCATCAATTGGATTACCTATAAATTCCCTGTTTATCATTTCAGGATTGCCAGGCATTTCTGTAAATTTCAGGCGAAACATTTTTTTAAAATTTAATTATCAATTTCCCACAATAACTATAATTTCCAAAGGTACAGAAACCCCAAGCTGCACCGCCATTTTGTAAATTCTGGGTCAATGTTGCGGTGCAGCTTTTTTTACAATAAAGGAGCATTTTGCAATGCTCCTTTATCACATTTTTAATTATAAATTCCCATACCTGCTATCTCATTCTTTGCAAAACTCTCACAAAGCTGAAAAGCTTTTTGTGTTCTTAACTGTGCTGTGCCGCCATACAATAAGGATTTCATTTTGGCTTCATCATCTTTGTAATTTCTTACATTCTGAAAATAGCCGGTAACGGCATTGTATGCCCCAAACACAGTTCCCTTTGTTGCTGCTGTTTGTTGTGTGAGGCTGGTAAAATTGTATTCACACACCGCATCACACATGTTTTTAAAGCAGGTACTCAGTTCATCCAGTTCACCATTTTCAATATTCTGTAATACTTCTTTATTGGGAACCATTGCCATTTGTATAAGCCTGCGTACTTCTTTATCTGTAATACGAACCTTTGCCCATTGGTTAAAAATGCCGTCTAACTGTTCGGATAGCTGATTGGCAATTCCCATTACTTTATGGGCTTCTTCCAGTCGTTCTTTCGCATTGGCAGTATGCCGGATTTTAATGAAATTGGTATGGTTTCGCAATGCGGCATTCAAGGGTTAGGGTGAGGATGTCAGTTGCC
>DDEP01000225.1 GCA_002336465.1 Pedobacter sp. UBA1951 | reverse complement strand
TTTATTTTTTTTAAAGAAAAGATAAAAGTCTTAAAATTTTAAGATGAGAAGAAGTAGAATAATTTTTCTGGTTACCTAACATTGCGTCTCTCAGTATTTTTAAAGCATTGGCTATATGATTCTCAACCGTACGTTCAGACAAATCTAGTTTTAAAGCTATTTCCTTGTATTTTAGCTTTTCAAACCTGTTCATTTTAAAGATTTCACGACATTTTGAAGGTAATTTTTCAATCTCATCAAACAACATTACAATTAGTTCATTCTCTTCATCCATCACTTCTGCTTGTTCTTCGGTAAACTCGTTCACAATTTTCTGGTGATGCTGTTCCAAGTTTTTCTGCCGATTGATATAATTGATTGAAAGATTAATTACAGAACGGTATAAATACGATTTAATAGATTTGATCTGACTTAAGTCTTCAGATCGTTCCCAAATCCTCACAAAGACATCCTGCACAATTTCTTCGGCAACCTGAATATCTTTTACATATTTATCACTTTCAATAAGTAGCTTTTTAAAAAACTGCGTGTAGAAATCCGTAAAGGCAACTACATGGCCTTTATCTAGCATTCGCTCTATATTTTCTACCGTCTCTGTTCTCTGCACTCTGAAGGTTTTCTGCTTTGGTGAATCCTAATATAAGAATTATAGCAACTATGCCGCAGAAATTTTACAAAATTATAAGGTGAATTTTATTCTGAATGTGCAGAGGCTTATTGATCAATGACTATAATAAGGCGAAATCATCAGATACACGACAACTCCTGTTACAGCAACATACAACCAAAGGGGATAAGTAATCCTTGCCAGTTTCTTATGCCTGTCAAAATTTTGTGCCAACGCCCTTACATATGTAACCAGTACAAAGGGTATAATAACTACCGAAAGGCAGATATGCGTAATAAGAATAAAGAAATAAATGTACCGTAAAATACCTTCTCCACCATACTTTGTAGACTCTGATGTCATATGATATGCTACGTACATACCTAAAAACAATACCGATAAGGTAATGGCTAATTTCATTAAACGTTCGTGCAATGTACGTTTACCATTTTTAACTGCCCAAACCGCCCATACAAGTACTATAGCTGTAACTCCATTAATAGTAGCGTAAATAGGGGGCAAAAATGTAAGCGGTTTTACATCATAACCCATTTTACGCAGGTTAACCCCAAATAGTAAAGCTACAACCAGAGGTATAGCTATAGATAAAACAACAATCCACTTGTTATATTTTTGCTCTATATTATTACTTGTTTCAATCATTATCTACCGTCTTTAACGTTTCTGAGTTCCTCAGCTATCAATACTTTAATTTCGTCTTCCAGTTTTGAAACCGCTTCTTTACTGGTTGCTTCGTAATATCCTCTAACTCTATGTTTGGTATCAATCAGAACAAACATATTGTTGTACACAAATTTCCCTTCTGATACATTATAAAAAGCGTCTAATCTCAATCCGTTTCTAACAAACTGTTTAACCTGTGTACTGTCTCCCGTCAATAAATCTATCTTTTTATCATTCAGGCCAAAAGTTTTTGCATAGTTAACCAAATCTTCGGGCTTGTCATTCAAGTAATCTATACTCAGGTTTACAAAATGTATAAGATGGTTCTTTTGAAATTCCTTATAAATATCTTTAAGATACTTGTTTGTAATTTCCAAACCATTGCCACTTGCTTTGGTATAAAATAGATTAACCACTAAAATCTTATCGGTAAAATTTTTCCAGCTTACCGTTTCTGAGTTTTGATTGATGAATTTAAAATCATCAATGGTATGGTAAATCGTATCGGGAATTTGTTTACCTTTTACAGAGTGAAAAGTAGAGGCTACTTCTTTTGGCCCAAAAATAGGCAAAGGTCTATAGCGATTTTTTCCTTTTTCCTGTAGTAAATAATATAAAAATCCTGGCACCAACAATATGGTTACCAGGATTAATATCTTTTTAGTCGGATTGTATTTCATTACACTTTTGGCATATGCAGGTGTAGGTAACCACCTTCAATTAATAAAAGCGCTATGAAATAGATGATAAAAATAAATGAAATACCAAGCACCAACTGCAATCCGAATTTCTCAAATTTTAAGTGCATAAAATACGCAACAATGTAGAATGCTTTGAATAATGTTAAAACAATATATACATAATTACCTACGGCTTGGGTCATATGATGACCTGGAATTGCCCATAATGCAATGATAAACTCTATAATGGTTAAGGCCAATAAGATAAAGAATACTTTCCAGATCTTGCCTTTGGTCATAGCGGCATGATCTCCATGATCATGTGCTTCTACTGTATGTGTGTTATGCTCTGACATAATATCTTTTCGTTGTTAAATTTTTAAACCAAATAGAAGAAAGTAAATACAAATACCCAAACCAAGTCAACAAAGTGCCAGTATAAACCTACTTTTTCTACCATTAAATAGTGTCCGCGTCTTTCAAAAGTTCCGTTAATTACCATACATAAAATAATAATGTTGATTACCACGCCACTAAATACGTGGAAACCGTGAAATCCTGTAATGGTAAAAAATAGATTGGCAAACTGCTGTGCCGAAACTGCAGATATATCACCATCAAAGAAATGGCTCAAATCTTTAGGTATGCTTCCCCACCAGAAACCTTCATGGTGTAAGTGAGTCCACTCAATAGCTTGGCAACCCAAGAACATAAAACCACCTATGATCGTAGCAATCATCCAACCGATTACTTCTTTTTTAGAGTTACGATGACCAGCTTCTACCGCAAGTACCATTGTTACCGAACTCATGATCAAAATAAAAGTCATGATACCTACGAAAACCAAAGGGTAACCATGATCAGCTATACCTGGAATTGATTGAAATACAAGATCTGGGTCTGGCCAAGCAAACTTACTGAAACGTTGCGCACCATAATAAACCAATAATGATGAAAATGTAAAGGCATCTGATAGTAAGAAAAACCACATCATTAACTTGCCATACTCCACAGACCATGGCGAACGACCACCTGCCCATGGTGTAGTTTTAACTTGGTCTAATTTTGATAATGAATCCATTTAATAATTTGTATAAAAGTTTGTTAAAAATTTTAACTGTTCAAAAGTAAAAAAACATACAGATATATCCATAATATATCTATAAAATGCCAAAAAATAGAGGCAATATCTTGTCTATAAACCAATTTGGCATGCTCTACATTTCGGTAAGAGCTTATCAATGCGCTCACAACAAATGCTAAGCCTGCAACAATGTGCAACAAGTGCATTCCCGAAAGCAGATAAATCATAGAAATAGCCGCATTATTATTGATCAGCACCGCACCACTCATGTATAAACTAGTCCATGCCTGAAACTGTAAATAAGCAAAAGCAATTCCTAAAATTACTGTTATCCACAAGAATAATTGTTGCTGTTTTAACTGCTTACTGCGCAGAGCTCTGGCAGCCAAAAACAAAAATACGCTACTTAAAACCAGTACAGCTGTGCTGTACATAAAAGCATCTGGTAAAACCAAACCATGGCCCTTACCTTTTGCTGCTGAAAAAACTAAATAATAACTCGTAAAACCACCAAACATAATGATGGATGAAACCACGAACAACCACATCGCAAATTTGCGAGGTTTAGCATTGAATTCTAGAGGAGCATTATTTTGTTGAATTGTATGTACCATAACTACTAAACTACTAAATCAAACAATAAAACAAGTTGCACTAACGGGATATAAAAGAAAGAACAGAACATTACTTTCCTGGCACTGGCCAAATCCTGTTTTTGCATTAACTGGTAAGCATACCAGGCAAATATTAAACCTAATACTAAAGAAACTGCAGCAATTACATAACCTCCAAATCCTAAAATGGTAGGTAATAAACTTACCGGAATTAGAATCAGCGTACTGATAAAAGTAATTGTTGCACTGGCTTTATCTCTTTCTTTGGTTGGTAATAATCTAAAGCCAGCAAGTTTATAATCATCATCAACCACCCATGCAATTGACCAGAAATGTGGAAACTGCCATACAAACTGAACTAGAAATAAAACTATGGCTATCTGGTAATCTTTAGGTACATAACCTACCGGAGAGTGACCTATTGCAGCCAGATAACCTATAAGTGGAGGTAAAGCTCCCGGTATTGCACCTACAAATACAGCTATAGGCGATTTTCTTTTCAAAGGTGTGTAAGCAAAGGCATATAACAGGAGAGAGAAAACAGAAATCAATCCGGTTTCTAAATTGAGTTTACCTAATAAAAAAGTACCCGTAATACCCATAACCAAACCAATTACCAAACCTTGGCCTGTGGTCATACGTCCGGCAGGCATTGGACGGTCCTTGGTTCTCATCATTAATTTATCGAGGTCTTTTTCAATAACTTCATTAAAGCTGTTAGCAGCTCCAGTTACTAAGAAACCACCTATAATTAGGATAAACCAGTTGTACCAGTTTATACTATCGATAACATTTCTGTCAACCTGTATTTTAGAACCAATTAAAAAAGTAACAGATGCAGAAAAAACAACCAAAAAGGTTAATCTGAATTTTACTAATTTCGAGAAATCTGAAAAAAACTGTTTCAATTTTAATGATTTAAGTTGTCTTATAGGTTTTGGTTCTGTAAACCAGTAAATATAAATAGTATTGTAAGCTAAACATCAAGGTTGCAAACAAGATATGGATCGTTTGTGCGTATGGGGGCAATGCTAGATAAGATAACACAAAGCCTGAAATCAACTGCACAATTAGAACGATCATAATATTATTTGCCGTTATTAAAGGAGAAGCTTTGCCACTAAAACGGTCTTTAACCATTTTATACACAATAAAATTGCTGATTGCAACTGCAATAGCTAAATCTCTGTGCAGAGAAAATACACTTCCCAATTTACTTATCCACGTGTTGCGACCATTATAACTCAATTCTTTTGCAATACTGTCTATGTGTTCTCTAACCTCGGTGCCCAAAATAATCTGAACCACAGACAATATTAAAGTAAAAGCCAAAAATCCTTTTAACCACATTATACGGTACATAATTACCGTAGGCTCTTGGTACAATTGCTTAGCATAGTTATAAGTGTAAATGGCTATACCTAAAATTACAAGTGCCAAAAGCATATGTACGGTTACAACCCATTGTGTTAAATTAGTAGATACCACAATAGAACCTAACCATGCTTGGTACCCTACCACAAAAAGGTTCAGAATACTTAATATAACTATTCTTTTAGCTTTCTTTTTAAAAGTAAAGGCGTAAACCGCAGTAAGCAACATAAATATACCTAAAGTTGCTCCCGATAACCTGTTAACGTATTCGGTCCAAGTTTTAGCTACATTAAATTCTTCGTGCGCTAAAATAGATTTATCATTTCTAATACTGTTTGCCTCTTCGGTTTTACCTAAGCGTTCCAAATACTTCGCAAACTTTTCATTCTTCTTAACCCTTCCTTCCACATATTTCTTCTCATAATCAGGCGGAAGCTGTTTAACAGAAGTAGGTGGTATATACTGGTCAAAACACTTTGGCCAATCTGGACATCCCATGCCCGATCCTGTACTGCGTACAATACCTCCGGCTAAGATCACTACTAAGGTTAAGATGATAGTAATGAAATTAATTCTAATAAATCTCTTTTCAGATTTAGAAATCATTTCAAACACATTAGATATAAAATAAGGTACCTGTTAAGTCTTTTACTTTGCAGATACCTTATTACATTTATTACAAAGTAAGGTTACTATTCGTTATTCTTACTCGGATCATTTTTTGCATTCCACTCTCTCTGGATTTGCTCTGCTTCCGCATTTCCTTCAAAATCGTGGAAAAGGTTAGAGCTCATTGTTTCAGAGAAAGGTACGGTTTGAGGTATAAAATCACTCTCAGCACCTGGTTTACTGTAATCGTAAGGCCAACGGTGAACAGTTGGGATTTCGCCCGGCCAGTTACCGTGAATACGCTCTACAGGAGTGGTCCACTCAAGCGTATTAGATTCCCAAGGGTTTTGAGGTGCTCTCTTACCTCTGAATATAGAATAGAAGAAGTTGAACAAGAAAGCTACTTGAGCTAAACCAGCAACAATTGCAGACCATGTAACTAATTTATTTACGGTCATCCATTTGTGCATGAATTCAAATTCTGTAAATGCATAGTAACGACGTGGTACCCCATCTAATCCTAAAAAGTGAAGAGGGAAGAATACCAAGTAGGTACAAACGAAGGTAACCCAGAAATGCAGATAAGCTAATTTGCTATCCATCAAACGTCCAAACATTTTAGGGAACCAGTGATAAACACCTGCAAGCATACCAAATATCGCTGCAGAACCCATTACCAAGTGGAAGTGAGCTACTACGAAATAAGTATCGTGAAGATTAATATCTAAAGTTGCATTTCCTAACCAGATACCAGTTAAACCACCTGAAATAAAGAAAGATACCATACCGATTGCGAAAAGCATACCCGGAGTAAAACGAATGTTACCTTTCCAAAGCGTAGCTAACCAGTTAAATGTTTTTACAGCAGATGGCACCGCAATAATCAGTGTCGTAATCATAAATACGCCACCTAAGAACGGGTTCATACCTGTTACGAACATATGGTGACCCCATACAATAAGTGAAAGCACTGTAATACCAATTAATGAATAAACCATGGCATGGTAACCAAAAATAGGTTTTCTTGAGTTTACAGCAATAATCTCTGACGATAGACCCATTGCAGGCATAATTACGATATACACCTCAGGGTGTCCTAAGAACCAGAATAAGTGTTGCCATAAAATTGGCGATCCACCTTCGTTAGGCATGATCTGGGTACCAAATACCATATCAGACAAGTAAAAACTTGTACCTACGCTACGGTCAAAGATTAACAATACTACCCCTGCTACTAATACTGGGAAAGATAAGATACCTAAAACAGCTGTTAAGAAAAACGCCCAGATTGTTAAAGGCATTTTCCAAAAGTCCATACCTTTAGTACGCATATTTAATATTGTACTAACGTAGTTGATACCTCCCATTAAAGAAGAAGCCACAAATAGGATCATACTGATTAACCATAAAGTCATACCTAAACCTGAACCAGGAATAGCTTTAGGAACCGCAGATAATGGAGGATATACCGTCCATCCAGCAGAAGCAGGACCAGTTTGGATAAAGAACGACGACATCATGATTACACATGCAGCAAAGAAAAACCAGTAAGAAAGCATGTTTAAAAATGGCGAAGCCATATCTCTTGCACCAACCTGTAAAGGAATTAACAAGTTACTAAAAGTACCACTTAAACCTGCTGTTAGTACAAAGAATACCATGATGGTACCGTGAATAGTAACCAAAGCAAGATAAAAGTCTGGTTTTATTCTTCCGCCCTCAGCCCATTTTCCTAAAAGTTGTTCTAATAGAGGGAAGTTTTGATCTGGCCATGCTAACTGAATTCTAAACAAAATGGATAGAATCATAGCTATTACAGCCATAATGATACCAGTTATTAAAAACTGCTTCGCGATCATTTTATGATCCTGACTAAAAACGTATTTTGTTAAAAACGTTTCATGGTGATGTCCATGATCATCGTGATGCGTATCGTGTGTTGATATTGTTGACATAATAAGGTATTTCCAGTATTATTATTTTTTTAATGCAAGTTGATTTTCTATAGAAGGCTTAACCGATGCTGTAGCTGTTGTATCTGCTGCTTTTGCAGGTTCAGTTACAGGAACAGGTAAATTAAATGCTTTTCTCAAATCATCGGTTAAATAAGGTTTTTGATTTGTTAACCACTCTTCATATTCCTTTTCAGAAACAATCCTTACAACTTTTTGCATGTTAAAGTGATTGGTTCCACAGATTTTAGAACAAAGTAATACGTAGTGGAAGTTAGGGTCGCCTGTTTTAGCCTTCATTTCATCAGTTGTAATGGTTGGCGTAAACTCAAAATATGTAGGCATGCCCGGCACCGTATTTAACTGAATTCTGAAATGTGGCATATAAAAACTATGGATAACATCTTTACTACCCAAAGTAAAACGTACAGCCTTATTAACTGGCAGTACAATCTCATCAGCTACCAAGTCATCCTGACTGTTTCTATCGCTAAAATCAATACCCAAGTTATTGGTACTCGTAACCAATTTATAGTTCTTTTTACCTACAATACCATCTTTACCCGGATAGCGTATATCCCACTGGAATTGAGAAGAAGTAACCTCAACGCTTAAAGGTTTATTATTTGGATCTTCAACCTTATGGAAAATAGATCTCCAAGTTAAAAAGCCCATTAATACCAATACGGTTAAAACTAAAGCTGGAACAATAGTCCAGATACGTTCTATCATATTATTATGTGGATAATAATATGCTTTTCTTGCTTTGTTGTATCTGTAGATATAAGTAAATATGAATAATACAATATGCGTAGCAATGAAAACGATAGATGTTAGAATTAAAGTAATTTCAAACATCTGGTCTATTTTCTTACCATGCTCAGACGCAGCTTCAGGCAATATCATTTTGCCATGAACAGTATATTCAAAATAAACACCGTACAATCCAACGATTAAAAATATTACAANNCAAAAAGCACCCCATTGATCAAATCCCAATCAATACCTTGAGATTTACCTTGGGTCTCTCTGGTTAGCTCATAAACTTTTAAAGCTTTACCTACAATAGCAATGAATAAACATGCTAATAAAAACAGCAAAACATAAAAGATAGTAGATCTGTAAACCGGTTCCATATCTACTGGTTTTGCTATAGCGGCAGCTTCCTGAGCAAAAACGGCAGTACTCGAAAACAGGGTAAATATTACCGCTAACGCTGCCATTGTTTTATTACCTATTACTTTAATTAAACTCATTTTCTTTAAAAAGTAGTAAATTGTACTTTATCTATTTTAATTATTATATTCTAAAATGCAAGCCACTCTTACAAATGGTGATGTAAACTCTCTTGTAAGAAAGGGTGATTTTTAGGAGCAAGCGCTTTTTTACTCAATGCATTTAGCACTGTGAAAGTAAATAATCCTAAAAATCCTAAGGCAACTCCTATTTCTATAATTCCAAAGCCACTACCATCTTTAGTACCATGCTCAAAAATACCCGGCATGATCATTTGATAATAGTCAACCCAGTGACCGCACAACACAACGATAGAAACGAATAATAACATTTTCTCACTGCGTTTGTTATCGCGATCCATTAATAATAATAATGGGGCTAAGAAATTCATTACAAGGTTTAAATAAAACCAGAATTCATAATTTTCAAAACGTTTATAGAAATAAACTGTTTCTTCAGACATGTTTGCATAATAAATCAATAAGAATTGTGCAAACCATACATAAGTCCAGAATATTGAGAAACCAAATATCAACTGTCCTAAGTTATGTAAGTGACTGTTATTTACCCAGCTCATGTAACCTGCTTTTCTTAATAGAATAAGAATAACTGCAATAGCTGAAAGACTGCTTACCCACATTGCTGCAAAATTGTACCATCCGAACATTGTAGAGAACCAATGAGCCTCTAAAGACATGATCGTATCAAAAGCAAAGATTGGGGTTGTAAAACCGTATATTACTAAGAATATACAAGAATTTTTAAAGCTTTTTCTGTAAGATTCTAAACCACCGTTTAAATCTTCGTTATATGACCACTTGGTAACAGAATAAGCAAAGATTGAATAGATACCTAAAAACACAACTTGTCTGGTCATGAAGAAAGGTACATTTAAAAACACTGACTTACCAGCGATAAGACTATCATAGTTTGGTGAGTTAGGATCAATTAATCCTTCTGCGTGCCAGTGATGATAAAGATTATGTGAGTATAAACCTAGGCCCATTACAACTAGTAAAATAATTACAGCAAAAGGCAAGGTTTTAGCCATAGCTTGTGGTACACGTAAAATTGACGCAGACCAGCCTGCCTGTGCTACAAATTGTACAGCCAGAAAAAATGCGGCCGACATACATACACAAGCAAAGTAATAGGCCATTAGTAACAGGTTAGCAAAAGTACGTTCGCTAGCACCCGAAGCAAAGCCGTATCCAATAGCTGCCAGGCCAATTACAATACCTATTATACTTAGGTTTCTAACTTTTCCTGTAAACTCAAATTGTTCGGCTAAATTATAGTGATGAGTTCCCATTTATTTCTGCTTTTCTTATTTTATTTTTTGTAATTCTTGAACATACATTACTACTTTCCATCTCTCTGTTGGAGAAAGTTGTGATGCATGAGATCCCATTGCATTTAATCCATACATGATGGTATGATAAATTTTACCAGCCTGTAAATCTTTCATTAAGCCTCCTCTAGATGAATTTGCATCATCTCCGTGGTAGGCCGGTACACCTGATATACCTTTATCTAATTTTACGATATGACCTTGACCATCACCTTTATCGCCATGGCAAGGAGCACAAAATACAGTGTAAAAGTGCTTACCTTCTGCTAAGTTCTTTTCAGTTACCGGCAGTGGGTTTACCAATGCTGCAGAAGCTTCATAACCTTCTTTAGTATTTGGAAGCTCATATCTATCAAAACCAATTGGATTGGTGTTTGATGGTGGTGTTTGGGCCGTTTGCCCTTTAAAACTTTCTAAATCAGGGTTTGTGGTAGAAACTGGTTGATCCTGGTTATAAGCAATTGGATCATACATATTTCTTGCATATTCTAGGCCTGTGCTTTTCTTATCTCTACAAGCTGAGAACATTACTGCAGCTGATAATAATGAAAAAGTGGCTAAAACTATTCTATTCTTATTCATAGCTAATATACTTCCTTTCATTGTACTTAACCTCTAAAGCTCCAGCACCTTTTAATAGTTCATCAATTTTAGCATGATCAGCATTCTCTTTTGCATCAACTGCAATGATAAAACGATCATTTGTTGCACGTAAGTCCATTACTCTTGGCGCTCTTCCTGGGAATAAATGTGTTGATGCATAATAAGAACCAACTAACCCGAAAGCACAGAACAAAATGGTTAACTCAAACGTAATTGGAATAAAATCTGGCAATGCAAAATGAGTTTTACCACCAATGTTTAAAGGCCAATCTACAACAGTTGCCAAGTAAACTCCCGTAAGCATGGTTATTGTTCCGGTTATACCGAAAAAGAAAGCAGCAACGTCAAGTCTTGATCTTTTAACTCCCAGTTTTGCTTCAATACCGTGAATAGGCATAGGAGTATAAACATCATAAATAGAGATGTTGTTCTCCTGCAATTTGTCGATGCCGTGCATCAACTCATCAGGATCACCAAAACTGCCTATAATATATTTGATATTACTCATTGTTATAATTTTGCGTATTCTTCTTGTTTAACACTATCAAATTTTTCTAAAGACTCAATGTATTCTTTTACTTGTTCTTTATCCAGATGACCTTCTTTGATCAGTTCCATTTTAGATTGCTCACTAGCGCTCTTCAAGATCATTTTAACCTCTGCAATAGCAATAGAAGGCAAAACTCTTAAGAACAATAAGAATAAAGTAAAGAATAAACCTATTGAACCCACAAATACACCTACATCAATCCAAGTAGGATAAAACATTGCCCAACTCGAAGGAATATAATCGCGGTGTAATGAAGTTACAATGATTACAAAACGTTCAAACCACATACCGATGTTTACCACGATAGA
>DDEP01000178.1:10326-18892 GCA_002336465.1 Pedobacter sp. UBA1951 | reverse complement strand
TTAAGCCCACACCAGTTTAGACATGAAGCAATATATTCTTCAGCACCTTCAACAAAGCGTGTCTGGTCTGTGTCTTCTATTCTTAAAATAAACTTACCTTCATGTTTTTTAGCAAAAAGATAATTGAACAAAGCTGTTCTTACGCCACCTAAATGCAATCCGCCTGTTGGGCTCGGAGCAAATCTAACTCTTACTGGTCTATTCATTAGCTGTTATGTTAATTGTTTTGTCTTAAGGTTATGCAGACAAAAGCATTAATGTTGCAAAGATAGGTTTTTTGTAATTTTTACGTTTTGATATTGTAAATTGGCAGATATAAAAATGAACCCATATCAAAAAAAGCGCAGGTGGAAGATTTTTCTTTTGGTTTTTGCCATTGTAATTGGCAGCGCTTCGGTCTTGTATTCAGATTTCTTTGTGAAGAAAATGGAGCGCGAGGAGGCTACCCAGTTCAAGCTTTGGGTAAAAGTAGCCGAACAGCGCATGAAGATGTATGATAACGAAATGCTTGCCGAAGTTTTTGAAACCATTAAGAAAAACAATAAAGTGGATGTGATCATTACAAAGGCAGATGGGGTAATTTACCTTTGGGATGGTTTGGATTCAACTAAAACACTTTATCCTGACAACAAGCAAAAAGTGTATGATTCATTGTATTTTGCGAAGCAGCTTAATATTATGAAGCGACAGCATTTGCCAACAGCAATGAAGGGGATATACGGAGAACCCCTGATCGCCTATTATAAAGATTCTGCTATCTTAACCCAATTGCGTTATTTCCCGTATATACAGTTGGGCGTAATTGCTTTGTTTTTGCTTACGGCTTACGTGGCTTTTAGCGCTGCACGTAAGGCAGAACAGGATCAGGTTTGGGTGGGGCTTGCTAAAGAAACCGCCCATCAGTTGGGCACCCCAATATCTTCCCTAATGGCTTGGGTAGAGATTATTAAAACAAGATACAATGCTGAGGATGATTCGCTTATAGCAGAAATGGAAAACGATATCAGCCGATTGGAAATCATTGCAGACCGTTTTTCTAAAATTGGTTCTAAACCTATACTTGAAGATCACGTGGTTTACGTTGTGGTTGAAAATTTTATTAATTATTTCAGGATCAGAACATCTGATAAGATCAATTTCGTTATAGAAGGCGATAAGCAGGTAAGAGCCATGCTATGCGTGCCTCTTTTTGATTGGGTAATTGAAAACTTGCTTAAAAATGCGGTAAGTGCTATTGATAACGAAGGAACAATAACGGTAAATATTATTGAGAACTTGGTAAAAGAAGAAGTGTTTATAGATGTTAGCGATACGGGAAAAGGCATACCGAGAGCAATGTTCGATACCGTATTTCAACCGGGATATACTACTCGTAAAAGAGGGTGGGGCTTGGGATTATCGTTAACCAAAAGAATGGTAGAGAATTACCACAACGGACAAATTTTTGTAAAAGATTCGGAGCCAGGAAAAGGAACAACATTTAGGATAATATTAAAAAGCAGTATAACTTATGAACCGACCTCAAATTAATGAATACCCTAAATGGGCAGACGCTTATATCTCTCTAGTAAAAGACGATGTTATAACTACCTTAGAGAAACAGGTAAAAGATTTTGTTGATCTCATGAACTCACTTACGGATAAGGGAGATTATGCTTATGCAGAAGGTAAATGGACTATCAAACAACTTTTTGGACATATTATAGATACCGAACGGATTCTAGCCTACCGCCTGCTTTGTTTTGCACGTGGAGATCAATCTGCTTTACCGGGCTTTGATGAGGATGCTTATGTAAGCAATGCTCATTTTCAAGACAGAAGCCTATTTAGTTTAGGCGAAGAATTTGCTGCTATGCGTACAGCTAACTTATACCTGATTAAATCATTAAATGAAGAAGAGCTTGGTAGAACGGGTATTGCAAATGGCTTGCCTATTACGCCGAGAGCTTTGACGTATTTTATAGCGGGACACCTTATGCACCATAAAAACGTGATCAAGGAGAGGTATTTATGATTTGGTTTGAACAGGTTACGGTAGAACAATTGAACAGTAGGCCTAAAAATCATATTGGAGGGCTGTTAGACATTGTTTTTACAGAAATAGGAGATGATTACCTGTGCGCTACCATGCCGGTAGATGAGCGAACGCACCAGCCAGCGGGTATCTTACACGGAGGCGCATCGGTTGTACTGGCCGAAACACTGGGTAGCATTGCTTCTTATTTGTGCATAAACCCTGAGCGATTTATTGCCGTGGGACTTGAAGTAAATGCCAATCATTTACGATCAGTAAGCTCGGGATATGTTAAAGGTGTTTGTAAGCCTTTGCATATTGGCGCAAAAACACATGTTTGGGATATAAAGCTTTATAACGAAAAAGGCAAAATTACTTGTGTAAGCAGGCTTACAACAGCAATTTTGCCAAAACCTATTTAAGTGTTAAAAAGAGGCCTGCCTTTACTTGGTTTTAAAGCTTATTTTATAATTCTTCATTGATATTCCTTTGGGTGATTTAAAGGCCAAGCCCGTTAAGATAAATTCGTAATTCTTATTGGCTTCTAAATCCCATTCAATAATGATAGATTTTTTATCTGCTGTATAGGTGATATTTTTAAAGTTGGGAAAAGTACTTTTATCAATACCATTAATAGAGCGCCCCCTTCCTAAAAGTGGTTGGTCAAAGTTAATGACAATTCGTTTTAAAGAAGCATCAACGTTCTGATCACCGTTTTTGAATTCATTGATTGAAATTACCCTTGGTCGTTTCTCATCAAGTCGTTTAACGTAGGTGTTTATGTTTTCTGCGTAAGCATGGTAAGCGTTGATGAGGTTTGGCATATAACTTTCTAAAGTTGGATATTTATCCCTCTGATTATCATATTTCTCAAGCTCTGATACTAATTCTTCAATCCATACAAAGCCTCTATTTAACTGTTCGGTGGTTTCTTCTTCTATTTCCTGCTTAGTAAATTTATGGTCTTTCATGTATTTAATGACCGCAGCTCTTACCAACGCTTCGTTAAGCATTGTTTCCCACGTTCCATAAGCTTGGTTCTGCATTTCCTTAGCCAGTACTTTGTATATTTTTGCTCCGGATTTTCTAAAGGGCTGAGGGTTTTTATCTAGTAGATAGTTTACAAATGAATGGTTAAACTCATGAAGCAAAGTAGGAAAGTAGTTGTTAATTGTAAAATCTGCCATTCCCACGCTGTCTGTTTGCCAAGTTCCCATAATTGCATAAACTTCTCTTTTCCCATTTGGTAAAGTGATAGAGGGGCCGTAGTTTCCCCCTCCGTTCCCAAGCCCGTTTACGATTACAAACTTTTCGTCTGGCTGTTTTCCATAAAATTTAGTGTACCAATTCAGCTCAAGATGCTCATATATGGGGAGGAAACGTTTGCTTACTTCTGCGTAAAGTGGTTGATTGGATTCGAAAAATTGCTTGCTATTGCTGTCTTTATAAAATTGCTTTAAAAGCTTTGCAAATTGATAAGCATTTTCTTTTCCCCAACGTTTGTCGGGAATATCGCCGGTAAAGTTAACTATTGGATTTAAATCATTGTCTAGATGAATAGCCATGCTCATAACAGCGTCGTATCCAACACCATTTGTGCGTCTCAAATTTTTGATAAACTGAATAAGTTCATGATTTTTAAAAGGGCTATAATAAGCCTGAATCTTATCACTGTAAAGTTTGAACTGCTCTGATTTATATTCTTCACTGTCTGCGAGCCTGAAAACGATACTTAAAATTTCAATACGCTCATCAACTTTTGGTTTTTCTAAAACAGTATTCTGCTGTGCAAGAGCTAAAAGTGTAAAAAAGCTTAAAAATAAGGTTGTAAATAATTTCATTCTTTAGTTGTGTTAAGGCTCGTTTTTAAACGTGGGTATCTGTAATAAAAAGGCAAAATTACTGTGCAAGCAGCTCGCACAGTAATTTTGCCCAACTAATTAAGTGGATATGATTATTGTTTATCCATCCATTTCTTTTCTATAACGTAGGATACAATAAGGCCCAAACCACCGAAAACAAGCACACAACCGAAGTAAATAGCTGTAACCTGTAAAGGTTCTTGGCCCTTTAAAGAAGAGCTGAAACTTGATTTAACGCAAATCATAGCAACCAATAGTCCTAAGCCTAAGCCTACTAAAAGAAGACCTGTCTTTAAGCTTAAAAAAGGCTTTGGAATAGATTTGGCTATCCCAGGATCTATCCCTCTTTCGATCATGGCCATTTTTTCTCGGTTTATAAAATATCTGAAAGCAAAAGCAACAATGGCTATGCTTAAGAAAAGGGTTATAGGTATTAATTCTCCAGGCATAATATTAATTTTTTATAATTGTTAATCTGTTATTCATTATGAACGTCGTTCTGAGGTTTATGACAACATCATAAAAGATTAGGTTACACTCCGCTACAAAAAAATAATACTGTAAATTTATGCCTGTAATCTTGACCATGATCCTATCTTGAAAAATATTATACAAAGCATTCAGCAAGTGGCTTCTTTGCCTTTGGCAGAAGAGCAGTTTCTTTTGGCTCAAATGGAGCGGATAGAAGTTCATAAAAATACGGTTGTCATTAGTGCTGATCAAGTAGAGAAATATGTTTATTTTATAGAAAAAGGTATAGCTAGGGCCTATTGTCATACAGAAAAAGGCCAGCAAACCATTTGGTTTGGCGAAGAAGGAACCATAATGGTATCTTTTATGAGCTCCTTTAAAAATGCTCCTGGGTATGAATATATAGAAATGCTGGAAGACAGTATTTTGTATAGGGTATCTAATACCAACCTAAATACTATTTATGCTAACAATATTTTATTGGCTAATTGGGGGCGTAAGTTTGCAGAACAAGAATTGTTGCAAACAGAAGAACGTTTTATCAGTTACTTGTTTAAAACGGCTACCGAGCGCTATGAGGAATTGTTGCAAAGACACCCTTCTTTAATTAAAAGAGTGCAACTAGGTTATATTGCTTCTTATTTAGGTATAACTCAAGTAAGTTTGAGCAGGATCAGAGCAGGCATCAGGTAAATTTTATCATTTGTTAAAAGAAAAAAGAGAATTAAGCCTCACTTTTGCAAAAAAATAAAAAAATGGCTTGGATATATTTAATTATAGCAGGAATGTTGGAGGTAGGCTTTACAACTTGCTTAAAACTTTCAAATAACTTTAGTAATGTTAAATGGGCAATAGGTTTTTTCATTTGCGCAACCACGAGTTTTATTTTTCTAAATAAAGCTACTACAGTATTGCCAATGGGTACAGCTTACGCTGTATGGACTGGAATAGGTGCCGTAGGAACTGTTCTGGTAGGCATACTTTTCTTTAAAGAACCTGTAAATTTCTGGCGTGTTTTCTTTATTTCAACCTTGATTCTTTCTATTGCCGGACTTAAGTTTTTTGCCGAAACAAAAGGTGCCTAATTTTAGGTGTAACCTCATAGGGCTTTGCCGCGTCATATACACATCTTATGCCGCATATTGAAACAGACCTAGAATTGATAGAAGCCGTACTTGGTGGAGATACGAAAAAGTATGCTATTTTGGTTAAACGACACCAAAAGCTTGTTTTTTCTTTGGCGTTAAGGTATGTAAAGAAACGAGAAGATGCAGAGGAGGTAGCGCAAGATTGCTTTGTTAAAGCATATAAAGCATTAGGTACATTTAAAAAAACTGCTAAATTCTCTACTTGGTTGTACACCATAACTTATACAACCGCTATGACTTTTTTGCGAAAGCAGAGATTAGATACGCACTCTATAGACGGAGAAGAAGAATATATACAGATTGCAAACCCTGATGGCAGTTTTGATTCAAACCTTATTGAACGCAAAAATATCAGTATCTTGTTAGAAGAAAGTATACAAACTCTTTTACCTGATGATGCGGCTATACTTACGCTGTTTTATAAGGCAGAGCAAAGTTTGGAGGAGATTGGGGCTACGCTAGGAATGCATGCGAATACAGTTAAGGTTAAGCTACATCGGGCTAGAAAAAGATTAAAAGAACGCCTAGAAATGGTATTAGGTAATGAAGTGGAGGACTTAATATGATCACAATAGAAGAAAAAATTTGGAGTTATATTGACGGTACTTTGTCTGCTAAAGAGCAGATAGAGGTTGAAACCCTTTTGCAAACTGACCCTAAGGCTGCAATGCTTTATGAAGAATTGCTAGGCCTTAATAAAGAACTTAAAGGGATTGAGCTGGAAGAGCCATCTATGTCGTTTTTAAGAAATGTAATGGAAGAAGTTAATGAACAAGCTTTGCCCACGCCCTTAAAAACCAAGCTAGATATCAGGATTATTTACGGTATTGCCGCATTTTTTGTGGCTGCATTGTCAGGTTGGTTAATCTACGGAGTGATTTCTTCTCCTTCAACTTCTGAAAGTACCGATCCATTATTCAGCATAAATTTTGATTTTTCTAAGTTAAACGGAGTATTTACAAATGTGGTTATTTGTACCGTTAGCCTAGCATTGGCAGGCCTTATCTTGTTTTTTATAGATGGCAAGCTTAAACAAAATATGACGCAAAAAAAGGGAAGCTAATTGCTTCCCTTTTTTATTTCTTAAATTTAATAGGTAAGGAAACTTGAGTATTGTCCCAACCTATAATAAGATTTGCAGTATTTTCACCTTCATTAAAGGTCATTGAGAGCATCTCAATTACTTTGCTCGGTTTTTCAACAGGAACTTCTATTCTTACCACATCTTTGGTTTGATCGTAAGAAAATGCACCCCATTTATCGGTTTGTTTATTTACAATTAAGGTCCATTTTTCTTTTCCCAGAATGGCGAATAAGCTATAACGTCCTGATTTTATCTTAGTGTTGTTGATAAAAACGGGCTTAAAAAAATCGATTTCTGTACTTTCATTGGCTCCTAAGCGCCAAACTTTATCAAAAGGTTCTAAAACACCAAATATCTCCCTGCCTTTCTTAAAAGGACGTGAATAAAAAACACGAATAACAGGGTCGGTATTCTCTTTTGATTTAGTTGTGTTTAATGGATAATAAACTACATCTAAGGGGCTACTGTCAACTTGCGGAAAGACGATACCCTCACTTGTTTTTGTCGATTGGGCGAATAAGCCAAACGCACTGAATGTTAATACAACTAAAAACGAAAGTTTTTTCATACAATGAAAATAAAACGTTTTACTAGCTTTTTTAAGGTTGATTAATATTGACGACCTTTAACTATTTTCTCAAGGAAAACTCCGCCAAAAATTAAACCTAAAATTGCAGCTAAGAATAAATAACCAATGTGTAATGTTACTGCAGAAAATGCAAGTACAAAGGTAATCATACCTAAAATATACCAAATCCAATCAAAGTTGTTTTTGTTATTCTCTTGTGAACTCATCTTATTTAAAGTAATGTAATTTTGAGCAAAGGTAAATATTTAATTTAATATTGGTTAATCTAAAAATTTAATTTGCAGAGCTTAATAACCGATTTATGGTAACAGGTTTATAGCCTTTAGCCTTAAGGTATTGCAATAAATCTGGCAGCTTGTTGTAAAACTTATCTTTCCTACGAGGATCAGTGCCTATGTGTAACAATAGAACGTACCCATTTAAGCCATTGGTATTATGCTGCTCGTAGTTGAGTATAGATTGCATGATATCGTTACTATTTACATAAGATTTACCCATTTCAGGATAAGTATAATCTGCATTTGAACGAGTACCGTGAGTAAAATTGATCAGTTGCAAACCTTGCTCTTTGGTCCAATCGGCTATTTGCTGGTTATACCACTCATAGGGAGGAAGAAAGTATTGCGCATCTTTTTTCTCTATGCCAAACTTTTTCATCTCGGCATAATTGGCATTTAAATCATGGTTAAATGCTGTACGAGTAACCAGCATACTGTCTCGGTTTTTCCAATCGTTATAAAGCAAGTGGCGGTCTGAGTGAGGACCCAAGTAATGGCCACTTGTTTTGAGTTTTTTAATTAAAGCAGCATATTTTGGATTGCGGTAGAAATTACCGGTGAGAAAAAAAGACGCCTGCACTTTGTGCTGCTGTAAAATTTTTTGAATGGTTTCCCCTCCATCTGCAAATTCATCTCCTGTAAATACAATCGACAGCTTTTTATCATTAATATCTCCACGGGTAATAGCACCATATACAGATTCTGTTTTGCTTTTAGCCTTTTGATCTTGGGCGGCCAGTAGATAAATCAACGAAGCCGTTCCATCCATAGTAGGCTCATTCGTACTATAATCTCCATAATCGTCATGATAAACGGCTAAATCGCTTTGGAAATCAGCGTACTCATCATCTTTGGTAAGTTGTATGCCTATCAAGCCTTTAAAAATGCTGGTGTAAACAGGGCCATCAACCAATCCACCATCTATAGGGTATCCACCTAAATGCGTAAAGGCAGAGTGAGGATTTTTAGGCGTATCTGCCCACGAAGGTAAACCATATACCATACTGGTTCCCCACGGATTACAGCCGAAAATCCAATCGAAATTGGCTTGTTCTAGTTCGCTAAAAGTATGATCACCACTTATCTTGTTGTACCAGAAACACTGAATGGCAAATGACAC
>DDEP01000178.1:0-10246 GCA_002336465.1 Pedobacter sp. UBA1951 | reverse complement strand
TAATGCCCTAAGTTAATGAAAGGGTACCATTGGTAATGAGCTGCAGTATCATTAACTAGCCACGGTGTTATTTTTTCTTGCTGTGCATAATAAAAAGCAGAATCTAAATAGTTCTTTTTTTGAGTAGAGCTGCCTGCTTTTAAGCCAAGATTGGCAAGTGCAAGCTGCATGTCGTCAACCCAGTTATCTTCTGCGTAAATGTAGGGCGATTTTACAGATGCTGTTTGTGTAACACCTTTTTTGATGTTTGCATATTGGTAAGCAGAGGTAGATTTTTCCGATAGTTTTGCCGAGAAATTAGGGTCGATATCCTTGAAAAGGGTACTGCCCAAAGAAAAGGCACTGGTAAACTTAGCTGCGGTAGAACTGGTTCCTTTGGTATCGTTTAGAAATTTTCCACGTTGCTGTTTTTCTCCATCAATAAAATACAAAGGACGTTCAAAGCCTTTACCATATTGACTGTCTTCTTTAGGGATGCGCATAGAGATATGGTCGCGGTCATCTGCCAGCTGGTTAAACATGATATTGCGTTTAGGGTGCATTTTAACCATCCAATCTAATCCCCATTTGGCTTCGTCAAGAATATCGGGGATATTGTTTTTGCCATCTAACCCGTTTGCTTGTTTAATGTCTTGGAAAGCAAGCGGAAAATCTCTGTAGGCCATTAACAGGTGGTAGGCAGCGTTTGCAGTAGTTGTGCTATATTGTAAATAATCGCTGGCATCGTGCCATCCTCCCACAGCATCAAAATGAGTACTATCTTTTAGGCCACCCTTAGCTCCATAAACAATAAAACCATCGTGGGTATGGCAACTGTCTTTTAACACGGGGTTAAAACCACAACGCTGTTGCTGCATATATCGCAAGGTAAAATCTGCCGCACCTTTATAAACATCTTTATCTATAATGATTTCTGGTGATATGATGTTCCCAGCTTTTAAGAAATAACGCCCGGGGGTTTTAAATTCAGAGAAATTTAAACGGGCAGTATGAGAAAAAGGACCATATTTGCCAAAATTTTTGATTTTGGATGAGGTGTAAACCGTTTTTCCGGTACTTTTATCTACCAGTTCGAAACGTTGGGGAATATAATCGGATTTTGTAGCCCATACTGCTACTTTAATGCCATCGGGCTTATAGCCCAAAAGATTTATTCTTATCCAGCTTTTATCTTCATGCTTTGTTTTTGAAGTTAAAGCTGTGCTTAAGGTAAGAAGCCCAATGATACAAAAGGCATACAGTAATTTCTTCTTCATTATGGTTCGCAAAGAGTATAAGCCAATAAATATAGGCTTTTTTTACGAACAAGAGTTTCTAAAGAAGATATGGCATTTATTGAAATTTACTGCGCTCGCTACCCGGAACCTCATACCCTCTTTCGTTAGTTTTACCGTCAACCAGTTGCTGTACCAAATCCCTGTTGTTTTTCTGGTATTCGGCGTAAAGCTCTTCATAATCGGGTGTATAGTGAGGATCCGGCACTACATTGATCTCAAAAAAGAAAGATTGCCAACCTTCTTTGGTATTGGTTTTTAAAGTAGTATGTATGCCCACATAACCGATGTTTTTATTGCTGTCATATTCCAATACCAACGTTCCGGTATCTCCAGCCGGTATAGCTCTTTTAGGATATTTGGCAATGGTACACCCGCAAGAAGGATACACATCATATATTTTTAATGGATTTTTACCTGTATTGGTAACCTTAACAATGATTTGTTGTTTTTGTCCCTGTAAAATAGGATAATATTTCCTTACGGGATCTTCAATTTTAAGAGTGGTTAAAGGGAGGTCTTTAGGTGCGCAACTTTGCAGGATCGCAATTAAAACTACCAGTAGACCGGTTAAACTGAACTTTATATTTTTTAAATGAGGTAAGGCCATTGTCGTAAAAAATTAATTAAATATGATTTCATCGCAGGCTATTGCCCTTTTTTCAAATTCTGGTTTCTTTTTAACACTTAAAGTTACGGATTGTGTGGCTTTAGGGATTTTTACCTGAACCCTCAATTTTTGTACACCCGTTAAGCCTGTAAAGGCTTCTTCTTTAAGTTTATATTCCTGAGATTTGCCGTCTAATGTTAGCACTACGCTTTCTGGCGCATAAATACGGTGTTTTTTGTCAACTAAAAAATGCATTTCCAACCATGACGCTTCTGAAATGTCTTTTGTAGCTATTTCTACTTTGAGAGGTTCAACGGTTGAAATAAGCCAGTTGTTATAATAATCTGTAAAACCCAAAGCCCCATCATTCAAGACCTTAATATTAGGATAATCTTCATCTAATTTTGAAAGTGCCTTTAGAGGCTTTCCATACAATAGATTCTTATAAGGTTGATTAAGCAAATCTTGCCATTGTTTAAGGTAATCTGAAACCAATGAGCCAATTTCGTTATAAATCTTGATTCCGTTAGCAGTAGAATATTCCTTGAAGCTTTTTAATGCCACTGTAGATTGTTCATTTATAGTGGCAGATGAATTATTTGCTGGTATTGCATACCCGTTTTCACTTACCCCGTTTGTGCGTAGAATCTCTAGTTTTTGAAAAGAAACAGATGCCAAAACTAAGTTTAGCTTTTTCTGCTCTTCAGTATTTGCAGAAGGATAAAGTGTAGAAATTTTATTAAATAAATTATTTAAATCAGTTAATATAAGGTATTTATTTTTAAACTGTTGTATGCCTCCATAAATATCAATGATTTTGTTTGATTTAAAGGCCGTCTGTTCAGCATTGAGGTAATAATTAGCTAAAATGGCTCCCGTTTTAGGATACTGTTTGGCAAAGAATAGTTTTATTTCTTTTTCTACATCTGTATTTACATCTTTAAAAAGCTGTGCGTAAATATAAGCCTTCAAATCTCCAAAAGCGACAAAGCCACCCTCATCGCTGCCATGCATGAATACGCCGGTAACACCTTTATTTTTGTAATAAATAAGATTTTGTTGCTGAATAAGCAGCGTTGGATAAAACTCGAAATAATTGTCAAAATTAATGGCATAATCCCAAAGGTAAATTTGATCCGTAACAGCTTTCCAATCATCAAAAATGCGGCTGATTGAAGCAGCTTTAGGGCTTTTCTCTATGATTATTCCTTTTGGAAAAGACATTGTACTGATCATAACCCCTGTATTTGCCTTTAGCTTTGTTTTTGGAGGGGTTTGGGTGGTTATATAGGCAGAAGAAAAGAAAACAGCCTGCGGAAATTTATCTGCTAATCGATTAAGTAAGGAAAAAACAGCAGGACTGGCATTATTTGCTGTATTTCCTTCTTTCTTACAAGCTTCACACAAGCAGACAATATCGTTATCATTAGGCATGATCATAAAGTGATTTACGCCTGGATCATTCTCTAACTTTCCAGAAATATAATCAATCAGTGCTTTTTCAAGCTCTTTACTGCTAAAATCAAACTGTTCATCATTTGTTTTACCGTTTATTTTCGCTAGCATTTGAGGGCTTACTTTAACTGCTTTTGCTATGTTATGTCCCCATAAAGCCCATTTATCTTCTATGCTATGTGTACTATTCCAATATCTGAAACTTGGGTCGAAATTTTGGGCAAAATAAGGCTCTCTATATTCAAAATCATACTTTGGGGTATAATTTAAGCTTTGATCTAATTTAATTTCAGTAAGAGGAACAAAAGTTTTTGCATTATCAAACTGTGTGAGGCCTACATAGGCAGAGAAAAAGTTTGATGCCCCTGTTAAAAGCCCGTTTAGACTAGCCGCTTTGATATAAAGCGTGTTTTCCTCGATATAAATATGAAAGGAATCAGGGGTAATATCATGGTCTATGACAAGGGCAATGTTCTTTCTGTCTCCATCGTTAGTCCCGTTATTTTTTACCTCAATGCTTTTGCCCGTTGCCGTTTTAAAAAGCTGCTGAAATTGCGTAGCTGCTTTTAATTCATGTTGATTCGAAGCAAGTATAAAAGGCAGGGCGCTGTTGTTGTTATAAAGCACAAAATCTTTTGAATTTGCACAACCAACCAGCAAAAACTGTGTAAGTAATAAGAACAACAATTTCTTAAACATCTTCTTAAAACTTAGTTCTGACCGTTAAGTATATGTTATACTGATTAAGGTATGAATTTGGTGAAACTTTATAATTATACCAGTTTCCAATGGCTCCTATTGATGTTTTATTGTTGATGTAATGGAAATAACCGGCTCCTACCATTGTATTTACATACGAAAGGAAAGTATTTACTTGGAAATCTAAGCGAGGATCTTCTGGAGCATTACCAACCGATGCCATGGTCATGATGTAATTCTTTTCATTTTTCATGTAAAATCTCGACTGTGCCAAGATATTATTATACATTTTGTTGCCATCGCTCATTACATGAAGCTTTCCATTTAGCCATACATTGTTAAACTGCCGTTCTAAGCCTACAATTCCGGTAATAAAGTTGTTGTTATTTGGAAGACGAGCATAACGGGCACCAATTTCTGCCTGCCAAACCTTGGCAAAAGGCTGGTAGAAAGAGAATGCACCCTTAAAGCGTGGGAAGAACTGATTTGAAACACCCACATTGGCCAAGAAGTTAGATTTGTTCTTAAATGAATGATACCAATCTACTTCGCCTTGCACGCCAACTCCATTATTCCTTGCTGCATAATTAATCCTTGCTACATAAGTGTTCATTTTATTTTTTGTAGCCTTAAGGTATTCTAGCGAAGCAACAGATGTGTTGAACATTGCAGAGTCTGTTTGCGCTCTTAGGTAGCTTATATTTACCTGATTATCAAGTGACTTACCCTCTAGCTCATCAAGTCTTTCTAAATGTTGTTTTGGCTTATTTAATGGAGCAACAAAACGGGCTTGGTATTCTTTGGCTTGCTTGTAATCGCCCATTTTTTCATATACCACACTTTTTTGAAAGAGGAGGTCTGGGTAATCAGGATTATTGTTTAAGCTGTTATCAACAACGAGCATTGCACTATCAGTCTTATTCTCATCTAAGTAAATATTAGATAGTTTAATGGCTGCATCTTGGCTTTTCTTCTCAAGAGAGATAACTTCTCCATAAAGCTGCTTGCTCTTATCAAATTCTTTTTTCTCATCCGTAGACTTAGCATAGAGCATGAGTTCTTCAACTAAGCTGTTTTTAAGCGTGTCGTTATACGGATATTTTACCCTCAAATCTTTAAGAAGCTCAGCCGCTTGCTCATGTTTATCTGTTTCAGCATAAATACCTGCTAATTTTAGCTTCAGGTCTTTTGATGAAGGATATAAAACAATGGTTTTTTGCAATAGATCTAATGCCTCGTCGTAATTTTTCATGGCAACTCTTGCTCCAACCGCATAGTTGTAAGCTTGTATGTTATTCGGATCTGAAGCAATAAGCTCATCTGCTACAGCTTTAACTCTAGCAAAGTCTTGATTGTTGTTGAGGTATTTGATAAAGCCTACAGCTGCATCTTTAGCCATTTGAGCATATTCAGGGCTGTTAGGATATTCTTTTTGGTACGATTTGGCCAGATTATAAGCTTCCTCACTTTCGCCCATGGTCATCAATAAATCAACTTTATTTAAAACATACTGGCTTTCTTGTGGGTATGCTTTGATCATGCCGTTTATGGTATTAAGCGCATCATCGTAATTGCCTCTCTGTGCATGGATATTGAAGATATACTGATTCGCATAGCGTTTGTATTCTGGCGATTGCGATACTTTTAAGAAACCCCAAAGTGCTTCTTTGTAATTCTGCTCGTTAAAATCAAGTTTAGCCTTCTGATAAGACCAAGCATAATAGCTTTCTTTAATATCGGTATCATTAGGGTATAGGGTATAAAGCTTGTTTACGATATTCCCTATTTTTTCCCAGTCTTTCTGGATTTCATATACCGTTAACAGCTTTGTAAGCAATATTTTTGAATTAGGGTTAGATTTTAATCCCTTTTTCAATAATTCTTCTGCGTCTTGAGTATATCCACGGGTAATGGCGGTATTCACTAAGAAATTGTACGCATCTTGGTTGCCCGGATTTTGTGCATATACCTTGCCATACAACACATAAGGATCGGTATTTTTGTAATATTCAGCAGCTCTCGTGGTTAAATAGTTTAACGCACGACGGTATTGTGGAGATTCGCCTTTTCTTAATTTAGCCTGTAACAGGTCTATGGCCTTTTGGTATTCATTCTGTTCTTCTAAAATGCCTATTTTCTTATCGAAAAGCGCATTACTATTAGGTAGTTTCTGCAAACCTATATCGGCAATGGTAAGCGCTTCTACATAATTGCCTAATTTTAGATAGGTATTGATCAGGTTTAAATAAATATCAGGGTCATTAGATTCTAACTCAATTATCTTTTCGTATTGGTTAGAAGCTCTAAAAAGATCTCTTTCTCTAGTTAATTTAAGCGCATCTTCTCTCAAATACTGATTATAGATGCTTTTTACATCGTTATCATTAGGAAATATCTGATAAAGTCTTTTTGCAGAACGATTGGCCTCAATTTTATTATCCATGAGGTTGTAAAGATTGATCTTTTTTAACCAAAGGGTTTTGCTATAAGGTGTGATCTCTAAAAGCTCGTTTACATAACAAACAGCACTATAATAACGTTTAGTTTGGGTTTCTATATTGATCAGATAATGTCGGGCATCAACTCTTTTGGGGCTTTTTTTAAGTACATCGAGTAGTATTATCCTAGATTTATCCAATTGTCCCAATTCCATATAACATTTACCAAGATATTCTTGGAGGTCCATGTCTAAAGGTGATTTTTTTAATCCCCTTTCGCAGTATTCTAAAGCCTGGGTGTATTTGCCCCTTTCGCCAGCTGCCCTAGCCAGGGTATAAAATTCATCTGAAGAATCCTGAGCCAATAAGATACCGGCCTGTATCAGTGTAATACAACAGATGATAACGACTTTTAAAATATTATATAGATGTTTGTTCATTAGTTCTATTAGCCTGTTTTTTGTTGTCGAAACCTTGTCTGGTCATTGTTCCCCATTTTACTTCTTTTGAGGTATAATAGTTGAAATATCCTCTAATTGAGAAGAAAATGAGCAGAGGGTGGTATATGAAGCCTTCGAGAAATATCAAGATCCAAAGTTTTAAGGTTTCATAAAACGTTTTATATTGTCTTTGTACAAAATTATCAAATAAAATAACTAAAGTTCCAATAGAAACTGCAAAAGAATACGCATATAGAAAAATATATCCTGCTGTATGCCAGTTCACATCACCTTTAAGTATCAATAAAATGAACCAAATAAAGCCTAATAACTCAATAATTGGCGCTAAAAACTCAAAAACAAAAATAAATGGAAAGATTACGAGACCTAATTTTTTAAACCTGTAATTGAATAGGATTTTACGATGTACCAAAAATAACTGCGCAAGCCCTGTTGCCCACCTGATTCTTTGCCTCGATAAAATCTTGAGATTGGGCGGCCCTTCTGTCCAACAGCAAGATACGGGAATATATTGGATACGGTAATTTCTCTTGTTGTTGATCATGTGGGAAGCCATTTTCGTTAAAAGGTCCATATCCTCAGCATGTGATTCTCCGTCGTATCCACCGGCATCAATTGCAACTTCTTTGTTAAAAAGACCTAACCCTCCTGAAATGTTCGGAACGCAATTTATAAGGCTCCAGCCCATTTTACCAAAAAGATAAGCTCTAAGGTACTCAAGCTCCTGAAAACGTGCTACAAGCCCTCTTGGAGGCCTCACCCTTTTGATAACCCCATCTTCTACATTGCAACTGTTAGACATGCGTAGCGTAGCCCCAACTGCAATGGTTAATGTTTTAGAGTTTAATATAGGTTTGATCATGCGTAACATGGTGTTACGATCCAGAATACAATCTACATCTGTACATAAAAAGTATGGGTATTGAGCGGCATTAATTCCTGCATTAGAAGCATCGGCTTTTGTACCCCCATTCTCTTTATCTACTATGGTTAAGATAGAATATTTAGGGTTGGTAGATTTAAATATTCGTTTAAATGGCTTTGTTTTAATACGTTCAACATAAGCGTAAGGGGTTTCTACAAGCTCAAATTCTTTGATAAGTAGTTCTAGGGTCTTGTCCTTACTTCCGTCGTTAACAATAATTACCTCAAAAAGAGGGTATTTTAAAGTTAAGAGCGAGTTAACGTTTACAATGATGGTTTTTTCTTCGTTATAAGCGGGAGCAACAATAGAGATTCCCGGTGTTAAGGAAGAATTCATCAAATAATCATCATCAAGCCTTGAATTGTATGTTTTATAGCGAATAATATTAATGAACGCAAAAGCACCCAATATACCATACAATAAAAAAAGCATGGTAGAGTAGAAGAAAACAAAGTACTCAAAAAAATCGAAGGTAGCCTGCATAAATTAAAATTGGTAAAATCTGCTCTTAATAATGGGTGCGATCGAGTTAAATGGAAAAACTTAAATTATCAAGATTGTCTGCGTAATCTTTAGCGGTTTTACGGCTGATCAACGACAATCTTGAAGGAATAAGCGGATTTTTAACATGTTCTAAAATTAATTTTTCAAATCCGTCTTCTTGCTGAGATAAAGTTTCAATGAAGTGTTTTCCTGCTTCGTTGTACCTGTAGATAACCTCTGCAATTAGTTTTTTGGATTCCATGTTGCTCGAGTAGGTATAAGCTTCTTTCAAGAATTCTAGGCAATTGCCCGAATTTATGGTGTAAAGAGCTTCTACTATAGCATCTTGACAAGCTTGAGGCTGATCATGGTAGATGCTGATCAAGCGATCCTCTATTTCCTCTACTTGCATGGTTCCTAAGGCCGAAATTACTTCTTTCCTTACGGTGTGGTCGGGGGTGTCTAGCAATTCTATCAAAGCGGGGATCGAAGATTTTTGCTTAAAATAAGCAACTGCTTTTATGATAAAGGTTTGCTGAGAAATGTTTTTAGAGTATTTGATCCATTTACTGAAGTTGGGTAAATGGTTTTTATGATGTATCTCTAATTGCTTAATCAAGTTGATTTGATCCCAGTAATTGATATTGTTATCTGTGTGTTCAAAAAATTTAAATGGATCGTGGCTGCTGATACCTACATAAGAATTTCGTGATTCTTTTTTCAAAGAAACGTTTCTGCTGTATGTATGGGGCAATATTTTAGAATCGGAAATGGTTAAATCTAATATAGATAAGGTCTGAAATGTTCTTAAACGCTCTCTAGTGCTCGAAAAATCTAATCTTTTTTCTAAATGGCGGTCTATTTTTAATCCATCAATAACAGCACGATAGTTTTTTGCTTTTATAAGGTCTGGATTTTCCTTTACTAAATCTTGAAGAGAGGTAATAGCAGGTATGTAAGATCTGTTGTTGAGCTTTCCGAATTTCTCTACAAATTGATTATGTATTTCAAAATCAGGTATAAAGGACTGAGAATCCAATATTTCTGAGAAGAATTTTCTTTGTTCTGGATAAACCGTTTTGATCTCTTTATCTAATTTCTTGCGGTTTCTTACAGTAAAATAAAGAGTGGCGAAAAATATCAAAGCGGCAAAAACATTGATTAATATAAAGATCATCGCAACCCTTATTACAAAAGGGTAGCTCAGCATGATATCTAAATAACGGTCTATATAGTTTAACAAGGCCATAAATTTATTAATTATAAGTTTAGGTTTGGTTGTAATGAGGCAAAAAGGAGGCCAATGTGTTAATTATTTAGTAATCAGCTTTAAAGCGATTTAAAAGCCTTTTGGGCCTATATTGATACTTGAAGCGGTGTTTTTTATGGGTAAAAATGTGGAATGTATTTCCCGATTGTTTGCGAGACGCGTTAAAAAAAAGGGGTTAAATAAAACTACCCCAACTTTTACAGCAGGGGTAGTTCATCCCAAAAAATTAACAATTTGCATACGCTGTACAGCGTTTAAATGCTTTTAAAAGATTTGTTAAACCTTTAATGAGTACAAGGTAGTTAATCTATACGAGATTTCAAAATTTACAAGACTGCTTAATCATAAAATTCGCAAAGCTTTTTTCTCTAAGGTTAATGCCTCTTATAATCGAAAAATGGAAGAAAGAATAAATGAGAAAACACAGAAGTAAATGTTTAAATTAACAGGAATGAGTTTTCGCTTGTCATATTTTTTCTTGTATTAAAACAAAAAATTGGATTTAAATTATATTTAAATATCTTATAATAAACTAATTATATTATTATACATCATCTTTTAATTAATTTACTTAAATAACTTTTTTTAGTTGTATTTTGCATTTAAATATAAATTATAATCTATTTAAAAT
>DDEP01000014.1:11356-14806 GCA_002336465.1 Pedobacter sp. UBA1951 | reverse complement strand
TACCGGGACACGTAATTAAAGATTCGCATGGAAGTATTGGCGTGGTAACTGTTAAAAGGGCTTTTGAACAATCTTCTAATGCCGCTATCGCCTCTTTAGTTAATAAATATTATAAAGACAATCAATCTAAGTTTACAGATCATTTATATAACTGGCATTTAAATGAAAAAATGGATTTGCAAATTCCTGGAGAGGCTCAACCAGTAGTTAAAAGTCCTAAAAATAAAAGTTGGAATAAAAATATGTCTTTGCCACAAATGGCTTATGGTTACGAAATGCAGCTTACACCTTTAAAAATGCTTTCGTTTTACAATGCCATTGCAAACAATGGTAAATACTTGGCGCCAATATTTGTAAAAGAAATCAGAAGATTGGGCAATCCCATAGAACAATTTAAGGCTCGAGTGATCAATGAGAAAATCTGCTCTGATGTAACGCTTAAAAAAATGCAAGAGATGCTGGAGTCGGTGGTAACAAATGGTAGCGGAAAGCAAATTGTTTACAATCCTTTATACAAGATTGCAGGTAAAACAGGTACGGCGCAGGTTGCAGATAACAATTTGGGTTATAAAGCTAAACGCCAGTACCAAGCTTCGTTTGTAGGGTATTTTCCGGCCGAGAAGCCTAAATATTCAATGATAGTGGTAATTAATGATCCTAAAGGAGCGTATTATGGAGCTTTGGTATCAGGACCAGTATTTAGAGAAATAGCGGATCGTATTTATGCCAGTGATATAGAAATGTATAAACCTGATGTAAAAACGCATTTTGTAGGCAATACTCAGCCGCCAGAAGCTAAAGCTGGTCAAAGTCAGGCGGTAAAGAAAGTATATAATGCTTTAGGCATAAAACCTTTATATGCGGCAAAATCAGAATATTTTAATTCAATAGATACCAGCAATGGTGTTGCCTATCATGATACCGAAATGGAGAAAGGCATTATGCCTGATGTAAACGGGATGGGATTAAAAGATGCAATGTTCTTATTGGGTAACGTGGGTTTAAAAGCCAGAATAAAAGGTAGTGGTAAAGTTGTGGCACAATCTATACAAGCTGGCTCACGTATAGGAAAAGGATTAATGGTAGAGTTGCAATTACAATAAAATAAATTGAGAATGGAGTTAAAAGATTTACTTTACGGGATTTCGATCAAGAGTATTAAAGGAAACACAGCAGAACAAGTGTTGGCCCTTGCTTTTGATTCGCGGGTGGTTAAATCTGGAACTTCATTTTTTGCAATTAAAGGTACTGCTGCAGACGGACATCTTTTTATTGAACAAGCTATAACAAATGGCGCTACGGTAATTGTTGCTGAAGAACTGCCTACCAATTTAAATGAAACAGTAACGTGGGTACAGGTAGAAAATTCTGCCGAAGCATTGGGTATCGCAGCTTGTAACTTTTACGACAATCCTTCTCAGAAGATCAAACTGGTAGGTGTAACCGGTACAAATGGTAAAACTACCATAACTACATTGCTTTATCAGCTTTTTAAAGCTTTAAAATATAAAGTAGGCTTAATTTCTACGGTGCAAAATTATGTAGATGATCATATTGTACCTGCAAGTCACACCACTCCTAATCCTATTGAACTTAACAGCTTGTTAAATGAAATGGTTGAAACAGGATGTGAGTATTGTTTTATGGAGGTGAGCTCACATGCGGTAGCGCAATATCGTATAAGTGGCTTGAGCTTTGCTGGCGGGGTATTTTCAAACATTACACATGATCATTTAGACTTTCATAAAACATTTGACAATTACTTAAAAGCCAAAAAAGGCTTTTTTGATGCATTGCCTAAATCTGCTTTTGCGCTTACCAATATTGATGATCGGAATGGTACAGTAATGCTGCAAAATACCAAGGCTTATAAAAAAACTTATGCCTTAAAACAAATGGCAGATTTTCATGCACGTGTTTTGGAAAATAAGTTCAGCGGCCTGCATCTGGATATAGACCACAAAGAGGTTTATTTTAAAATGGTAGGTTCTTTTAATGCTTATAATCTCTTGGCTGCATATGGTACTGCTGTTCTTTTAGAACAAGATAGCTTAAAAGTGCTAACGTTATTGAGTAACCTAAGTGGAGCAGAAGGAAGATTTGATTATCTCGTTTCAGACAAAGGGATAGTGGGTATTGTGGACTATGCTCATACACCTGATGCAGTACAAAATGTACTGAGCACTATTGCCGATGTAAGAAAAGGAAATGAGCAAGTAATTACTGTAATAGGTTGCGGAGGCGATAGAGATAAAACGAAACGTCCGGTAATGGCTCAGGTAGCCTGCGATTGGAGTGATAAAGTGATTTTAACTTCTGACAACCCTCGTAGTGAAGACCCTCAAACTATTATCGAAGATATGCAAGCAGGTGTATCGCCAAGTAATCAACGTAAAACTATCAGTATTGTTGATAGACGTGAAGCGATAAAAACAGCATGTCTTTTAGCAAACCCCGGAGATATTATTCTGGTTGCAGGCAAGGGACATGAAAAATACCAAGAAATTAAAGGTGTAAGAAACCATTTTGACGATAAAGAAATATTAAGAGAACAACTAAACCCTAAAGGCTGATGTTATATTTATTATTTGAATATCTGCACAAACATTATGATTTTCCGGGATTAAGGTTGTTCCAATACCTTACTTTCAGGTCATCACTTGCCATTATTTTATCGTTGATCATTACAACAGTATATGGTCGCCGTATCATTGACTTCTTGCATAAAAAACAGGTAGGTGAAACTGTAAGAAATTTAGGGCTTGAAGGTCAGATGCAAAAACAGGGTACCCCTACAATGGGAGGTATTATGATTTTGATGGGTATTCTTATTCCAACAATTTTATTTGCCAATATTACCAATATCTACGTTATTCTTATGATTGTAACCACCATTTGGATGGGCGCAATAGGTTTCTTAGATGACTATATTAAGGTATTTAAAAAGAATAAAGAAGGACTTGCAGGAAGATTTAAAGTAGTAGGACAAGTTGGTTTGGCTATTATAGTAGGTGTAACGATGTACTTCCACCCTAATATTGTAGTTAGGCAAACCGTAGATGATAACGTAAAAGTAGATACCGTTAAAGTAGAAAACGCGGCACCTATGGTATTGAGACAAAAAGGCCAAAGCTATTATTATACACAAGATGTAAAATCAACCAAAACAAATGTGCCTTTTTATAAAAACAACGAATTTGATTATGCCAAAGTGCTTAAGTTTTTAGGCCCAGGCTATGAGAAATATGCATTTTTGGTGTTTTTAGCTTTTGTAATCATCATTGTTACAGCCGTTTCAAATGGAGCAAACCTAACCGATGGTATAGATGGCTTGGCGACGGGCACATCTGCTATTATAGGTATTACCTTAGGTATTTTGGCTTATGTATCGGGTAACACTGTAATTGCCGATTACCTCAATATCATGTATATACCCAACTCTGGTGAGCT
>DDEP01000014.1:0-11323 GCA_002336465.1 Pedobacter sp. UBA1951 | reverse complement strand
ATAGGTGGTATCATTGCTGTTTTTGCCATTATGATACGCAAAGAATTGCTGATTCCGATAATGTGCGGTGTTTTTCTGGTCGAGGTATTATCGGTGACGCTGCAAGTAAGTTATTTTAAATATACCAAGAAGAGATTTGGTGAAGGTAAAAGGATTTTCTTGATGTCGCCTTTGCACCATCATTATCAAAAGAAAGGCTATCACGAAGCCAAGATCGTAACACGTTTCTGGATCATAGGCATTATACTGGCGGTAATCACATTTGTAACCTTAAAACTGCGCTAAATGGAAAATAAAAGAGTGGTTATATTGGGAGCAGGCGAAAGCGGCGTAGGTGCAGCTAAACTGGCAAAAAAACAAGGTTTTGATGTTTTTGTGTCGGATTTTGGTGCTATTGCCCCTGCTTACAAAACCAGTCTTGCTGATTTACAGATTCCATTTGAAGAAAATCAGCATACCACAGATCTGATTTTTAACGCGGCAGAGGTGATCAAGAGTCCGGGTATTCCTGATAAAGCATTTATCATACAGGCAATAAACGAGCTAAATATTCCTGTTATATCAGAGATAGAGTTTGCCAAACGCTACACCAATGCAAGAACGATTTGCATCACGGGTTCTAACGGAAAATCTACTACTACAATGCTCACTTACCATATCCTAAAGAATGCAGGCATTAATGTAGGGTTGGCAGGAAATATTGGGAAAAGTTTTGCAGCTCAGGTAGCCGAGAAAGAATATGATTGGTATGTGCTTGAGATATCAAGTTTCATGTTAGACAACATGTACAGTTTTAAGGCAGATATTGCTGTGCTGTTAAATATAACTCCAGATCATTTAGATCGCTACGATTATAAATTGGAAAATTACGCACTGTCAAAAATGCGTATCGCACAAAATCAAACTAGCGATGATGCATTTATTTATTGTGCAGACGATGTGGAAACATTGACCATGTTAGAGCGACTTAAAATAGCAGCAAAGAAATATCCTTTTTCTATTCATAAAAAAGTAGAAACGGGAGCATATATAGAAAACCAAACAATCCACATCAACACAAACTTAAACCAGGAATTTACCATGTCAATCAATGATTTAGCTCTACAGGGAAAACACAACATATACAACTCGATGGCGTCGGGTATTGTAGCTAAAGTTCTAGAGTTGCGTAATGAATCGATACGCGAGAGCATGGGCAACTTTAAGAATATTGAGCATCGATTAGAGTTTGTGGCCAAAATATCGGATGTTACTTATATCAATGATTCTAAAGCCACCAATGTTAATTCTACTTGGTATGCTTTAGAAAGTGTAAATACAGATATTGTCTTGATCATGGGCGGTGTAGATAAAGGCAATGACTATACTATGTTAAAAGACTTAGTAAAGAGCAAGGTAAAAGCTATTATATGTTTGGGTAAAGACAATAAACGGATTCATGAAGCATTTGAGGAAGATGTAGAAGTTATTGTAAATACGTTTTCTGCTTCAGAAGCTGTGCAAGTAGCGTATCATTTAGCTAAAAAAGGAAGTACGGTGCTTTTATCGCCGGCATGTGCAAGTTTTGATTTGTTTAAGAATTACGAAGATAGAGGAAACCAGTTTAAAGCAGCTGTAAAGGAGTTGTAATATGTTTAACATTAATACACTATTAGAGAAAACCAAAGGAGATAGATGGATATGGTTAATTATAATCATGTTATCTATGATTTCTGTTATGGCGGTATATAGTGCTACAGGAGCAATAGCCTATAAAAAAGGCGTAACCGTAGAAAAATACCTGCTTTATAAGCATGTAATTTTTGTATTTCTGGGCATAGCCATGATTTACATAGCACATTTGCTAGATTATAAATACTATGCGGGTATCTCTAAAGTATTAATGATCATCACCATCCCATTGCTGATTTATACATTAATTTTTGGTAGCAATATCAACGATGCTTCTCGTTGGGTAAAAATTCCGGTAATAAACCTTACTTTTCAAACATCAGATTTGGCTAAGCTTGCGCTAATTACCTTTTTAGCTAGAATGCTTACCCGTAAGCAAGAAAATATTAAAGATGTGAAGAAAGCCTTCGTACCTATTATGGGTTCGGTTTGTGTGGTATTTATTTTAATTGCATTGGCTAACCTTTCAACAGCCTTAATGCTGTTTGGAGTAAGTATTTTATTGTTGATTATAGGACGTATCAGTATAAAGCAGATTTTAACTGTATGCGCGGCTGGATTTGTGCTCTTGCTGTTTGTAGTGTTTTTAGGACCAAGGAGAGAAACATACAAATCGCGTATGAATGCTTTTTTTCATCCCGAATTACAACATTCTGATAAAACATACCAATCAGATCATGCAAAGATTGCATTAGCAACAGGTGGTTTTTTTGGTAAGGGACCAGGTAATAGTACCGAAAGGAATTTTTTACCCCACCCATACTCTGATTTTATTTTTGCCATTATTATTGAGGAGTATGGTACGATAGGTGGTTTAGCAATCGTTACCCTTTATCTGGTTCTGCTTTATCGGTGTGTACGTATCGTTACCCGAAGTCCTAAGGCATTTGGTGCACTACTGGCTGCTGGTCTGAGTTTTAGTCTTACGATACAAGCTTTTGCTAACATGGCTGTTGCGGTGGGTTTAGGTCCGGTAACGGGGGTTCCTTTGCCTTTAGTAAGCATGGGAGGTACTTCAATGATTTTTACAAGTATAGCTTTTGGCATTATTTTAAGTGTGAGTAGAGATGTAGAGGAGAACGAAGGAAAAGCAAGCGAAAAAAATAGCAGTGAAAAAAATAATAAAGTAATTGTGGGCGAAATACCTGCAATGGCTTAAATAAATAGAGCAAACAAAATGAATAATTTCCCAAAAATTATCATATCTGGAGGTGGCACAGGCGGGCATATATTTCCCGCCATTGCCATTGCCAATGCGTTGAAAAGAATATCGCCGCAATGTGAAATTCTTTTTGTAGGTGCAGAAGGCAGAATGGAAATGGAAAAAGTTCCTGCAGCTGGTTATGAAATTGAGGGCTTAAATATCAGAGGTATACAAAGAGGATCTATACTGAAAAACTTGACTTTGCCATTTAAAGTGATGGAAAGTATACGTAAAGCAGGTAAGATCATAGAGCGGTTTAAGCCAGATGTAGTAGTGGGTGTAGGTGGATATGCATCGGGTCCGTTGTTACATGCAGCTTCAAAAAGAAAAATACCTTATCTGATTCAGGAACAAAATTCATACGCAGGTGTAACCAATAAGCTTTTAGGCAAAAATGCCTCGAAGATTTGTGTTGCATTTGATGGAATGGAACAATTTTTTCCTGCTGATAAAATATTGAAAACAGGTAATCCAGTGCGTAGAGAGGTGGTAGATATAACAGGAAAGCACTATGCTGGAGCAGAGCTTTTAAAGCTAAATCCTTTAAAGAAAACCATATTGGTAACAGGAGGAAGCTTGGGAGCAGGAACCTTGAATAAAAGTATAGAAAAACATCTTGATGATATTATTGCCAATGATGTACAGTTAATCTGGCAAACAGGTAAGTTCTATTACAATAGTATAATAGAAAGGATAGGCTTAAACTATCATCCTAATGTTTGCATTCTAGAATTTTTAAATAAGATGGATTTAGCATATGCGGCAGCCGATGTAATCATATCGAGAGCGGGAGCAGGAACTATTGCAGAACTTTGCATAATAAGGAAACCTGTTATACTGGTTCCATCGCCAAATGTAGCCGAAGATCATCAAACCAAGAATGCCATGGCCTTGGTTAGAAACAATGCAGCTGTAATGATTAAAGATAATGCAGCAGAAGATATATTGGTAAAAGAGGCACTAAGCCTGTTAAATGATAATAAAAAATGCGAAATGCTTAGCGAAAACATAGGTAAGATGGCATTGACCGATGCCGATACCATTATAGCTCAACAGGTATTAAAACTGGCTAAACATCAATAAGATATAAAAAGTAATATGGAGTTGTTAAACATTAAAAAAGTCTATTTTGTAGGTATAGGTGGCATAGGTATGAGCGCCCTTGCACGCTATTTCGCAAAAAGAGGCTGTATGGTTTGTGGATATGATAAAACACAAACAGGTTTAACACGTGCTTTAGAAGAAGAAGGGATAAATATTACTTATACAGATAATATTGCTCAAATACCAGCTGGTTTTGATGAAGTAAACCCCGAGGTGCTGATTGTATATACACCGGCTATTCCTAAAGATTCACAGATCTTAAATTACTTTAAAGCAAAAGGATTTTCTATTAAGAAAAGATCAGAGGTTCTAGGTATAATTAGTAAGGGTATGTTCTGTATTGCAGTAGCGGGTACGCATGGTAAAACAACCACTTCGTCAATGATAGCGCATATCCTTACGCATACAGGTTATGGCTGTACAGCATTTTTAGGCGGTATCGCTACCAATTACAACAGTAATGTGCTGTATGGTAAAAACAATGTTCTGGTAGTGGAAGCAGACGAATACGACAGGTCTTTTCTAACCCTGCATCCTGATGTTGCCGTAGTAACCTCTATGGATGCCGACCATTTAGATATTTACGGAGATGCAGCTCATTTACAAGAATCGTTTCATCTTTTTGTAAGCCAAATTAAAGAAGATGGAAAACTGTTTGTTAGAGAAGGACTGCCTTTAAGTGGTATTACTTACAGTTCAGGGTCACAATCTGCTTTAAGAGCAAGCAATATCAGAGTTGTAAATGGAGCTTTTGTTTTTGATTTTGAAGATGGCTTTACAACCATAAAAGATATTGTACTTTCTATGCCGGGAAGGCATAATGTAGAGAATGCAACTGCGGCAATAGGTGTGGCTTTAAGTTTGGGCATTAAACCTGCTTTGATTAAAAAAGCCGTAGCTCATTTTAAAGGGGTAAAACGCAGATTTGAAACTATAGTTAAAACAGAAGAACAGGTATATATAGATGATTATGCACACCATCCTGAAGAAATTAGAGCTTGCCTCGATGCCGTGCGCCAGCTTTATCCTGAAAAGAAATTAACAGCCATATTCCAGCCGCACTTATTTACACGTACCCGTGATTTTGCAGATGATTTTGCAAAAGTGTTAAGTACGGTTGATGATTTAATCTTGTTAGACATTTATCCTGCAAGAGAATTGCCAATAGAAGGCATAACTGCAGAAATGCTTTTAAATAAGATAACGGTAGAAAACAAACAGGTTTGTGGAAAAAATCTGGTTGCCGATTTGATAAAAAATAAAAAACCTGAGTTAATTTTAACCATTGGCGCAGGCGATATAGATACTTTAGTTGAACCACTAAAAAATACTTTGAACAATGCTTAAAAATGTAAATTGGAGAGCTATTTTTAAAGGTTTTGCTTGGCTTGTTTGCTTGGCAGGGGTTGTGGTATTGATGAGTTTCATTGATATTAAGAAACAAAGTACCAAATGTATTGATGTACAGATATTAATTCCGGGAGCAGATAATTTTATTGAAAGAGAAGAAATAGAAGCAATCATTAATAAAGATGGAAAATTACTGGGCAGATCGCTTGAAAAAATAAATATTCATAGTATTGAGCGAGCCATCAGAGGTAATCCATATATAGGATTTGCTAAAGTATATGCAGATATGGATGGCGTGGTTTACGTTAAGATTAAACAGCGTCAACCTGTGCTCAGGGTAATTAATGCCGGAGGGCAAGACTACTATATAGATAAAGAAGGCTTGAAAATGCCGGTATCTGCAAATTTTACAGCTAACGTTTTAGTAGCCAACGGTAACATTTTAGAAGGTTTTAGCGGTAAGGTAGATACACTTTTTACTTCTTTGGCTAAAGATTTATATAAAACAGCATTGTATATAAAAAGTGATACACTGTGGGATGCACAGATTGAGCAGGTCTATGTAGATGATAAAAACGATTTTGAGCTGGTACCGAGAATAGGTAATCAGCGTATAATTTTAGGCAATGCAGATCATATAGATACTAAGCTTAATAATTTGATGGCTTTTTATAAACAGGCCATGCCTAAAGTGGGGTGGAATACTTATAAAACCATCAACCTGAAATATATTAATCAGGTGGTATGCGAGAGAAGAGATTCTGTCTCTATAAAAAAACTTGATCAGGCAAACATTGTAGAGCCAGCTAGCCAAGACAAACAACAAGCTATAGATTCTGTAGTAAAAGAATCAATTGCTCAGGAAATTAAAAAGGCCACGGCCGAAGTACATGAGCCAAAACCATCTGCAATTGCAGATAAAAACAATAATAAAGTTAGTGCTACGGTAACAAAGAGTACTAAAGAAGATACTAATAAGCAACAAAAAGCAAATACCCCGGTAAAGAAAGAAACTGCAAAACCTGCAAATTCCAGTACCGATAAAAAAATAGATAAAAATTAAAGGCAACAATAAATTAATAGAGTTATGGGCAAAGAGAAAACTACCGTTCAGTCTCCAATAGTTGTAGGTTTAGACATTGGTACAACTAAGATCTGTGCTATTGTGGGGCGTAAAACGCAACATGGAAAGATAGAAGTATTGGGTATAGGAAAAGCAGAATCGGCAGGTGTAACACGTGGTGTGGTATCTAATATACAAAAAACGGTACAGGGAATAAACTCGGCAGTAGATTTGGCGAGTGGCCAGTCTAATGTAGAGATCAGGGTGGTAAATGTGGGTATTGCCGGACAGCATATTAAGAGTTTGCAACATCGTGGTATATTAACCCGTAGAGAGCTTAACAGTGAAATCAGCAAAAAAGATATAGATAAGCTGATAGACGACATGTTTAAGTTAGTGATGCCTCCGGGAGAAGAGATTATCCATGTTTTGCCTCAGGAATTTACCATTGATAATGAGCCAGGTATTAAAGATCCGGTAGGTATGGCAGGGGTACGCCTTGAAGCCAATTTCCATATCATATCGGGACAGGTTACGGCCGTAAAAAATATTATGCGCTGTGTAACCAATGCAGGTTTGCAAACTCAGGAACTTATCTTAGAGCCTTTAGCATCGTCAGAAGCTGTACTTAGCGAAGAAGAGAAAGAAGCTGGAGTATGTTTGGTTGATATAGGTGGTGGAACTACCGATGTGGCTATTTTCCATGAAGGTATCATTCGTCATACAGCTGTAATTCCGTTTGGAGGTAACAGCGTAACTGAAGACATCAGAGAAGGATGTTCTGTGATGCGTAACCAAGCTGAGTTGTTAAAAACCAGATTTGGATCTGCTTTGGCTGAAGAAAACAAAGAAAACGAAATTATTTGCGTACCAGGCTTAAGAGGAAGAGAGCCTAAAGAAATTTCGGTAAAAAACTTAGCTTATATAATACAAGCTCGCATGGAAGAAATCGTAGAACATGTTTACTACGAGATTAAATCATCGGGATATGAGAAGAAACTAATAGGCGGCGTGGTTATTACTGGTGGTGGAGCTTTATTGAAACATTTAAACCAACTGGTAGAGTATGTAACTGGTTTAGATTGTCGCGTAGGTTATCCAAATGAGCACCTTTCTAAATATGAAGAAATGGCTAAAACTGTTTATGATGATTTGAAAAGCCCTATGTATGCAACCAGTGTAGGCTTGTTGATCAAGGGTATTCAAAAAACAGAAGAGCTTTTAGAAGAAATGAAAAAACCGGGCGTAATAGTTGCCCAACCAGAAGGAAAAGATAAAGTAAAAAAACGAGGATTATTTAGTACGCTGCTTCAAAAAACGTCGGAATTTATTAAAGACGATATGAATGTAAGCGATGAAGATTACATCCGTCCGTAAATATTTTTCCACAAATCAGGATTTTTCCACAATCTTAACAATTGTGGAAAACGACTGTTAAAAAAGTGTTAATATTACAGTAGCGTTGAATAGAAAAATCTAATTTTTTAAACAACTGATTCATAATCATATGCAGTTCGAAATGTTAAAAGATAAATCTTCAATCATCAAAGTAATTGGTGTTGGAGGTGGCGGAGGTAATGCTGTAAACCACATGTACCGTCAGGGAATTACGGGAGTAGACTTTATCATCTGTAATACAGATGCGCAAGCTTTAGAATTTAGCCCTATCCCTAACAAAGTACAATTAGGTGCCAGTTTAACCGAGGGTATGGGAGCTGGTTCAATCCCTGAAGTTGGGAAAAATTCGGCCATAGAAAATATAGATGATTTAAAGAACATGTTGGGCAGTACAACCAAAATGCTTTTTATCACGGCCGGAATGGGTGGAGGTACAGGTACGGGAGCGAGCCCTATCATTGCCAAAGCTGCTAAAGAATTAGATATTTTAACTGTGGCCATTGTAACTACACCTTTTGCTTTTGAGGGCAAGAGACGTAAAATGCAAGCTGATGACGGTTTAGAAGAACTGAAAAAATATGTTGATTCTTATCTCGTAATTTCTAATGATAGGCTAAGAGAAATATTTGGAAACTTAACCTTAGGTTCGGCTTTTGCTCAGGCTGATGATATTTTATCAACTGCGGCAAAAGGAATTGCAGAGATTATTACCGTTCCGGGATATATCAACGTTGACTTTAAAGATGTACGCACCGTAATGAAAGAAAGCGGCGTGTGCATCATGGGAAGTTATGCGGCCGAAGGAGAAAACAGAGCTTTAGCAGCTGTTGAAGGTGCTTTGGCTTCACCTCTTTTAAAAGATAATGAAATTGAAGGTGCTAGATACATCTTGTTAAATATTAGCTCTGGTGTTAAAGAAGTAACTATGGACGAGGTTTCTGTGATTACGGATTACATTCAGGATAAAGCAGGTCTTTCTGCCGATTTGATTTGGGGTAACTGTATCGATGAAAATTTAGGAGATAGAATTTCGGTAACCATTATTGCCACGGGTTTCCAAACTAAAGAACAACGCGATAAAGAAAAAGAAAATGTTAGGAAGGTATCGTTGTTAACTCCTGAAGATGCACCAATGGTTAAACCGGTTGAGCCTGTAAATAGTTTTATTGAGCCTAAGTCGGCCCCAGTTGTTGAAGAACCTGTTTTAAAAATTCAGGAAGAACCGAAACAATCGAACTTATTTGGAGACCTTTTCAATAACAGCATAGCGCAATCGCAAGTAGAACAATCTGAAAATAAAGCTGTTTTCCATCACTTGGTTGAAGAGGAACCTGCCAATGAAAATCAGAATAATAATGAGGCTGGGTTTGAATTCGAAGTTAAAGTATCAGAAACAAATTTCGTTTTTGAGACACCGGTTGCTACAGTAAACGAGCCTGAAGAAGATTATGCTCCTATTGCCGAAGCTCAGAACTATGATGTTGACGAAGATAAAACAGATGAATCAATTGAAGAACAATTGAGAAAATCTAAAGAAAGAATATTAAGGTTAAAAGACCTGAGCATGAAACTGCGTACTTCTAATGGTTTGCAAGAACTGGAAAACGAACCTGCTTACAAACGTAAACAAATGCAGTTGCAACAAATTCAACATTCGTCAGAATCGCAGGTTTCGCGTTTTACATTGAGTAATGATGAAGATGGAGAAACAGGTATAAGACCTAATAACTCATTTTTACATGATAATGTTGACTAATAAGCCGTAAACATAAATATAGATTAGCCTTAGCAACTAGAGTTGCTAAGGCTTTTTTTTATTTAAAATCTTAAAGTCACGACCTCGTTTTTACATAAAAATAACCTAAATGCCTGCTAAGCATATAGGTTGTGGGTTGATAAATAGTTATTTTAAGGTTAAATTTGCGCAAATTTTAATTCTATAAGATTCACTAATACAATAAATAAATTGGATATATTCGATAAAGTTTCAAAACGTATGGGACCAATTGGCCAACACCAAAAATGGTCTCATGGATATTTCTCATTTCCAAAATTAGAAGGAGAAATAGCACCTCACATGAATTTCAGAGGCAAAGAGCACTTGGTTTGGAGTTTAAACAACTACCTTGGCTTGGCAAATCATCCTGAAGTGCGTAAAGCAGATGCTCAGGGAGCTATAGATTTTGGAATGGCTTACCCAATGGGAGCCCGTATGATGTCTGGAAATACCCAGTACCATGAACAATTAGAGCAGGATTTAGCTACTTTTGTAGGTAAAGACGATGCTTTCTTGTTAAACTTTGGTTATCAAGGTATGGTATCTATTATAGATGCTTTGTTAGACAGAAATGATGTTGTGGTATATGATGGAGAATCGCATGCCTGTATTTTAGACGGATTGCGTTTACATATGGGTAAACGTTTTGTTTACAAACACAATGATGTAGAAGATGCCCGTAAACAATTACAAAGAGCAACAAAATTAGCAGAACAGACTGGTGGAGGTATATTGCTGATCACTGAAGGTGTGTTTGGTATGTCTGGTGCTCAGGGTAAATTGAAAGAGTTGATCGATCTGAAAAAAGAATTTAATTTCAGATTGTTAATAGATGATGCGCATGGTTTTGGAACAATGGGTCCAACTGGTGCTGGTACTCATGAAGCTCAAGATTGTATAGACGGAGTAGATGTATATTTTGCCACTTTTGCTAAGTCTATGGCAGGTATAGGTGCTTTCGTTGCTTCGAGCAAAGAGATAACAGATTATTTCAGGTATAACATGCGTTCGCAAACTTTTGCAAAGGCATTGCCTATGCCAATGGTTTTAGGCTTAATGAAACGCCTAGAGTTATTGAAAAACAACCCAGAATTGAGAGAGCGTTTATGGACTATTGCTACTACTTTACAAAACGGCTTAAAAGAGCGTGGTTTTGATATTGGAGTAACCAATACGGTAGTAACACCTGTTTTCTTAAAAGGAGAATTGTTAGAGGCAACAGCTCTAACACACGATTTGCGTGAGAACTATGGTATATTCTGTTCTATTGTAGTATATCCTGTTATTCCTAGAGGTATGATCGAATTGAGGTTAATACCAACAGCGGTACACAGTTTAGAAGATGTTCANNTTTAGCGAAGTTGCCGATAAATTGAAAAAAGGTTACTATCAGCAAAACAAATTTTCTACAGCAGAATAGTTCTGCCTGATTAACTGCATGTTAATAAAATTGAAGCATTTTTTTGTGTAAAATCAGAAAATGTGGAAAAAAAATAAGTTTTAGCTATTCTTTTATTAGAATAGCTATTTTCTTATTTAAATAAACACCTTACATTAGTAATACTGTATTAATTAAAACCTAAAAAACTAAGAAAAGGAGTATTTAAACAATGAAAAAATTTGCTGAATTAAAAGCGTTGGTATCTTCAATCGAATCAGATGTTGATAAGTTCTATAACAAATCAAACAGTGCAGCTGGAACAAGAGTACGTAAAGGCATGCAAGATTTAAAGAATTTAGCTCAAAGTATTCGTTT
>DDEP01000177.1 GCA_002336465.1 Pedobacter sp. UBA1951 | reverse complement strand
CTGAACTTCCCGAAGTGAATTCGGGGCAAGTTGTTTCAGCATCTAACTCTAGACCCTGAAATAAATTTACTGCGTAGCTTTCCGCTTCGCTACAGGTCAGGGTGACGGGCAAAGGGGCTTTGAGTAGTTCGGGTTGCATTAGACTTTGCCGATGAAACGAATAAAACCTGTGACAAAGCACGTATACCTTTTAACTTCTTATTACTCAAAAATTAGCTTTTCAATAAAAATTAGCGATTGAAACTAAAATGTTATACTTCTTATGCCATTTTTATTTAAAGCTTTAACTATTTTGTGGTATTGCTAACCTAAACTAAAAACCAATTGAAAAGAAAAGATTTCCTCTATCTATCCGGAGTAGGAATGGGTGCTTTGCTTTTACCTGATCTATCGGCCTATGCCACACCAATAGATCCCGAGCAGGCGCTGGTCCGCGTAGATACCAAAATTAAAAAAGAACTTGCTGATGTGGCATTAAATGCGGCCAGATCAAAAGGTGCAACTTATGCGGATGTACGTATAGGGCGTTATTTAAACCAGTTCGTATCTACCCGCGAAAAGCGTGTTCAGGGTGTAGCCAATACCGAATCTTATGGTGTGGGTATCCGCGTGATCGCAAACGGATGCTGGGGTTTTGCGGCTACGAATAAAGTAACCAAAGATGGCATAGCCAAAGCTGCCGAGCAGGCTGTTGCTGTTGCCAAGGCCAATGCAAAGATACAGGGCGATCCTGTACAACTTGCTCCACAAAAAGGCTATGGCGAGGTTACCTGGAAAACACCAATCGAAATCAATGCTTTTGAGGTACCGGTTAAAGAAAAGGTAGACTTGTTGCTAAATGTTAATGATGTTGCCATGCAAAATGGCGCAAATTTTGTAAACTCTGCACTATTTGCCGTTAATGAACAGAAGTATTTTGCCTCTACAGATGGCTCATATATAGATCAAGATGTTCATCGTATCTATCCAACTTTTAATGTAACCAGAATTGACCGTGCTTCGGGGCAGTTCAAAACCCGTAATTCGTTGAGTTCGCCTATGGGTATGGGTTATGAGTATATGCATGCACGTCCTGAAGACAAAGTAGCTGGTATCGTTACCCGTTATAAAGGTCGTTATGATATGTTGGAAGATGTAAAAGCTGCAGCTAAAGTGGCCGCAGAGAAAGTAACCGCCAAATCGGTAGAACCGGGTAAATATGATCTGGTTTTAGATCCTTCTCACTTATGGTTAACCATACACGAATCTGTAGGTCACCCTACCGAGTTAGACCGTGTATTGGGTTATGAAGCCAATTATGCAGGAACGAGTTTCCTTACTTTAGATAAATGGGAATCTAAGAACTTTAAATTTGGCAGCGATAAAGTTAACATCGTAGCTGATAAAACACAGGTAGGTTCTTTAGGTGCTGTAGGCTATGATGATGAGGGTGTAAAATGTAAGAAATGGGATTTGATCAAAGACGGCGTATTGGTAAATTACCAAGCCATTAGAGATCAGGCACATATTATAGGTTTAAACGAATCGCAAGGTTGCTGTTATGCACAGGGCTGGAATGATGTTCAGTTTCAGCGCATGCCTAATGTATCGTTACAACCGGGCAAACAAAAACTGAGCGTTGATGATATGATCAAAAATGTAGAAAAAGGGATCTATATCATTGGCGATGGCTCGTTCTCTATTGATCAACAGCGTTACAATTTCCAATTCGGGGGTCAGATTTTCTACGAAATCAAAAATGGTAAAATAGCAGGCATGCTCAATGATGTTGCCTATCAGGCCAATACCCGTGAATTCTGGAATTCGTGCAGCGATATCTGCGATCAGAGCGATTACCGTTTAGGGGGTTCATTTAGTGATGGAAAAGGGCAGCCATCGCAAAGCAGTGCCGTTTCGCACGGCAGTTCTACTGCCCGTTTTAATGGAGTTAATGTTATTAATACAGCAAGAAAAATATAATTATGGCCATATTAAGTAAAGAAGAAGCACAGGCAATTTTAAAAAAGGTACTTAGTTATTCTAAGGCCGATGCCTGCGAAGTAAGTTTAAATGGCTCTGACGGTGGTAACATCCGTTACGCCCGAAATGCTGTTTCTACTGCCGGACAAATAGATGTAATGAGTTTGGGGGTTAGTGCAACATTTGGAAAGAAAACGGGTACTGCTACCATCAATGAGTTTGATGATACCTCTTTGCAAAAAGTAGTTAAAAGAGCGGAAGAGTTGGCTTTGCTTGCTCCCGAAAATCCTGAATATATGCCACCTTTGGGCCCTCAGAATTTTGCAGAAGCATTAACTTATAATGCCAATACCGCAGCCATGAACCCAGATACCAGGGCAGATATGGTGGCAAAAAGCTTAAGTGTATCAAAAGCAGGTGGTTTAGATGCTGCTGGCTTTTTAGAAAATTCTACCCGTTTTAATTCTATTATGAATTCTAAGGGTTTGTTTGCTTATAACAAAAGTACCAATGTTTCTTTCTCGGTAACCGTACGTAACAAACAGGGAACTGGTTCTGGCTATGTAGAGCAAGATTTCAATAACCTCGATAAAATGGATACGCTGGCTTTGAGCAAAATAGCGGCTACCAAGGCCAACACTTCAGCTGGTGCAAAAGCCATAGAACCGGGTAAATATACCGTAATCTTAGAGCCTTTGGCGGCAAGCGATATGCTAGGCAATATGTTCAGGGGTTTTGATGCACGAAACGCTGATGAAGGTCGTAGTTTTATGAGCAAGAAAGGCGGAGGTACACGTTTAGGGGAGCAATTGTTCTCTGAAAATGTAAACATTTACTCTGATCCTCTAAATCCTGAAGTACCGGGCTCTACTTGGACTGGCGATGGTTTACCTGTTACGAGAACACAATGGGTACAAAACGGGGTGGTTAAAAACCTTTCTTATTCAAGATACTGGGCAGCACAGAAAAACGTACAACCTTTGCCTTTTAGCAGAAGTATTGTAATGGAAGGTGGAAATCAATCGTTACAGGATCTGATCAAAAGTACCGAAAAAGGTATATTGGTTACCCGTTTCTGGTATATCCGTATGGTTGACCCTCAAACCTTATTGTTAACAGGACTTACCCGCGATGGTACTTTCTATATCGAAAACGGAGAAATTAAATTCCCGATAAAGAATTTTAGGTTTAATGAGAGTCCGGTAATCATGCTGAACAATGTAGAGGCTTTGGGTAAACCTGTTCGCACAGGAAGTGGTTTGATACCTCCAATGAAAATCCGTGACTTTACCTTCTCGTCGTTATCAGACGCGATCTAAAATAATATAAAGGAGGGTGTTGTAGTTTCGTTTATTCGTTGTTCGTTTATTCGTTGTTCGTTGTTCGATATTCGTTGTTCGTTTATTCGATATTCGTTGTTCGTTGTTCGTTAATCGTTGTTCGTTGTTCGTTGTGAAAGATCCTGAAACGAGTTCAGGATGACGTGAAAAGATTATAAGTCAAGCTCAGAACTTGCCCTGATTTATTTGGGGAGGTTCAGGATAACGTTAAAGGTTTATAAACTCAGAATTACGAATACCTACTAAAACACCCTCTTCTTTTTACCGACTAAAAAACCGAGACCTTGAAAAGAAGAGACTTTTTATACATGGCTGGCATAGGTACAGGGGCTACCATGCTGCACAGCGTGCCTGTATTTGGCAAGATAATTTCTATTGAAGAAGCCCTTAGGCCTGTTGATGTTGCCCTGAAAAAGAAAATGGCTGATGTAGTTTTAAATACTGCAAAATCATTAGGTGCGAGTTATGCCGATGTAAGGATAGGACGTTATCTCAATCAGGTAGTAGCTACCCGCGAGAAAAGAGTAGATAACATCTCTAATTCAGAATCTTACGGAATGGGCATTCGTGTGCTTGCCAATGGTAGCTGGGGTTTTGCCGCAACCAACAAGCTAGACAACGACAATATTGTTAAAGCTACGAAAATGGCTGTTGCCATTGCCAAAGGCAATGCCAAAATTATGGATGAGCCTGTACAGTTAGCTCCACAAAAAGGTTTTGGTGAAGTAAGCTGGAAAACGCCTGTTGCCATCAATGCTTTTGAGGTTCCTGTTGCCGAGAAAGTGGATTTACTGTTAAATGTAAATAATGAAGCGCTTAAGGGTGGGGCAAAGTACATTAACTCTAACTTGTTCATGGTAAATGAACAAAAATACTTTGCTTCAACTGATGGTTCTTATATTGATCAGGATATACACCGCATATGGCCCACTTTTACCCTTACTAAAATTGATGCTGCTGCTGGTAAGTTCGAAACCAGAAATGCTTTAAGTGCGCCTATGGGCATGGGGTTTGAATACCTTAAACCTTTAGATAGCGAAAAAATAAAAGGCGGTCCGGTAACGATGTACAAGAAACGTTATGATATGCTGGAAGATGTTCGTGAAGCAGCCGTACATGTGGATGAAAAGCTTAAAGCCAAACCTATCTCTCCGGGCAAATATGATCTGGTTTTAGATCCTTCGCATTTATTCCTGACCATACATGAATCTGTAGGTCACCCTACCGAGCTAGATCGTGTATTAGGCTACGAGGCCAATTATGCCGGAACAAGTTTCCTTACTTTAGATAAGTGGGAAAGCAAGAAATTTAATTTTGGCAGTAAAGAGGTTAATATTGTAGCTGATAAACTGGAAACAGGTTCTTTAGGTGCCGTGGGTTATGATGATGAAGGTGTGAAATGTGGTAAATGGGATATTATAAAGGATGGTATCTTGGTTAATTACCAAACCATTAGGGATCAAGCGCATATCTTAGGTCTAAAAGAATCGCAAGGTTGTTGCTATGCAGATAGTTGGGACAGCATACAGTTTCAGCGTATGCCTAATGTATCGTTACTTCCGGGTAATGCGCCTCTATCGGCTGCAGAAATGGTAAAGAATGTAGAGAAGGGTATCTATATGTTTGGCAGAAATTCTTATTCTATTGATCAACAACGCTATAATTTCCAGTTCAGTGCACAACTGGCCTATGAAATTAAAGAGGGTAAGATTGTGGGTATGTTCAAAGATGCTGCTTACCAAGCCAATACACAGGAGTTCTGGAATTCATGTGTGCAACGCTGCGATAAAAACGACTACCGTTTAGGTGGAACTTTCTCTGACGGGAAAGGACAACCTAGCCAAGCAAGCGCTGTATCTCATGGTAGTCCTACTACCCGATTTAATGGTGTAAATGTAATTAATACGGGTAGGAAATTAGATTAAGGCATTGGTTAATGTGAATTTAGATAAAGTTATTAAATATCCAATTTAAATTAGGTTTTGTATGTTTTCGCCTCATTAGCCGGCGAGGCCTAGTCCTTTTTGATGGCAAAAAGGACCAAAAACCACCGACTGCGCCTGATGCTACAAGATATCTGCTTAGGCTAGTTGTTGCATACCGCATCAGCCAAGGTCGGTCTTATGTTAAACGAAGATGTTTTACGGCTATCGCAAAGAATATAGATCAAGCAGATTTAAATAAATGTGTCATACTACCTCTCCTACGTCATGCTGAACTTCTCGAAGTGAATTCGGGACAAGTTGTTTCAGCATCTT
>DDEP01000196.1:10403-27740 GCA_002336465.1 Pedobacter sp. UBA1951 | reverse complement strand
TGACATTGAAAAAACGATACCTTTAGTGTAAAAAGTACACTTTTAATGGATAAGCTCGGTAAAGCCAGAAAGCAAACGCTTTAAAGCCAATAATTAAAGGCTGCTAAAAAACTGATTATTAATTTTATTTTTAGGAAAAAGCCCTTTATATTGGCTCAGTTTTTCATCAATTTTATAAAAACCTAAACATGATAGTTATTGCGGATGGTGGATCTACAAAGACCAACTGGTGTTTGATCAATGAAGCCGGGAGAAAAATTCATTTTAATACAGAAGGCTATAATCCATATTTTGCCAGTAAAGAATATATCGAAAAATCGCTCAGAAAAAATTTACCTGATCATATAGAGCCTGAAAAACTAAAAGAGGTTTATTATTACGGAGCGGGCTGTTCTACCGATGTGAATAAGAAGATAGTAGCCGATGCCATGAAAAGTGTTTTTGTAAACGCGAAGGTAAGTATTGATCACGATCTATTAGCTTCTTGCCGTGCTTTATTGGGCGATGAGCCCGGTTTTGCGGCCATATTGGGTACAGGTACCAACACTTGCTTTTATGACGGGAAAGAAATTACGCTCAACATCGACTCTTTAGGTTATTTTTTAGGTGACGAAGGCAGCGGTAGCTATATTGGTAAACGTGTATTAGCCGATTACATGAAAGGTTTCATGCCTAAAAATTTAAGTAAACATTTTTTTAATGTATTTGGCTTAACAAACGAAGATATTTTTGATGCAATTTACAATAAGCCCCTACCTAACCGTTTTTGTGCCAGTTTCAGTAAATTTCTATACGATTACAAGGCCGAGTTTCCAGACTATAGCCGTGCTGTAGTAGAAACGGCTTTTGTTGCGTTTTTTGAAAATTTGGTTATCCATTATCCTAATTATAAAGATTACCTACTTAATTGTGTAGGTTCTGTAGGTTATAATTTCAGAGATATTTTAAGTTATACGGCCGACAGATATGAAATGGGCGTAGGTAAGATTATTCGCTCGCCTATAGATGATTTGGTTGATTACCATTTAAAGAAATAATTTATCCTCATAAAAAAGCTCTTTTTCCAAATTGGAAAAAGAGCTTTTTCATATAAAGTTAAGACTGCTTAAAAAGAAATCTCTTTACCATACAGCTTATTGTACTTGCGTTTATCGAATTTATATAACGTAGCTGCCCTGAAAGAAACACCTCTTTGTTTTTCGTCTAATTCTTTCAATACTTTAAAGCTTAATATCTTTTTCCTGAAATTACGCTTGTCGAGCTTTTTATTCAAGATGAGCTCATAAACATTTTGCACTTGTGTTAAGGTAAATTTTTCGGGAAGAAGCTCAAATACCAAAGGCAAATGTCTAACTCTTCTTTTTATTTTTTCGAGACCTTTCTCTAAAATATACTGATGATCAAAAGCTAATTCGGGCACTTGATTTACATTTACCCATTGTGCATTACGGGCAAAAGTTGTGAGCGGTTTCAAAGGTTTTTCGCCCGAAAGACGCAGCATGGCATAATAAGCTACAGATACTACCCTTCCCTGTGGATGCCTTTTTAATTCGCCAAAAGTATAGAACTGCTCCATATACACGTCGCTCAGGCCTGTAAGTTCTTTTAAGATCCTAGAGGCAGATTGATCCACACTTTCATCTACATTAACCCGATTTCCCGGCAAAGCCCACCAGTCTTTAAATGGATCTTCGTTTCTTTCTATCAATAGAATTTTCAGCGCAGTTCCATCGAAACCAAAAACCACGCAATCAATAGACAAAGCGAAATTAAAACCTTGTTGTATATTTTTCAAAGCAAAAAACGTTTTAATTAAGTTTAAGTTAGTAAAAAACAAAGAAACGAAATAATGACAGTAAATTGTTAAAAATTAAAAATTTTGAAAAAAAATTACTTAGTGTAAAAAATACACGTTATATTCGTAAATATAAGCATGGAACCAAATATTAAAAATATCGCTGTACTAACTTCAGGCGGAGATGCCCCAGGCATGAATGCCTGTATAAGGGCTGTTGTACGCACTGGTGTATATTATGGCAAAAATATGTTTGGTGTAGTACAGGGTTATCAAGGCTTGATCAACAACAATATCGAAGCCATGAACGCCCGCTCTGTGAGCAATATCCTTCATCTTGGTGGCACAATCTTAAAAACAGCACGCTGCCTTGAATTTAAAGAAGAAGCCGGCATGGAGCTCGCCTACCAGAACCTTAAAGCTAAGGGCATTGATGGTTTAGTGGTTATTGGCGGCGACGGAACTTTTACCGGAGCAAAGAGATTTGCAGAAAAATTTGACATCAATGTAATAGGCATACCGGGCACTATAGATAATGATCTTTACGGCACCGATTTTACTTTAGGTTATGATACGGCTATTAATACCGTAATTGAAGCCATTGATAAGATCAGAGATACTGCTGATTCTCATGACAGACTATTCTTTGTTGAGGTAATGGGACGCGATTCGGGTTGTATTGCCTTGAGAAGCGCTATTGCCAGCGGTGCAGAAGCTGTATTGCTTCCTGAACGTGAGACTTCTCTCAAAGAACTGATCACAAAACTTAAAGAAGGCGCTTCTACCAAGAAATCATCGAGCATTGTGATTGTTTCTGAAGGAAATAAATATGGTGGCGCATATGATATAGCGCACGCCGTTAAACGAAAATTTAAGCATTACGATGCCAAGGTTACGATTTTGGGGCATTTACAACGTGGTGGAAGTCCGAGTGGCTTTGACCGCATATTGGGCAGCAGGCTAGGTTTTGCAGCTACTAAGGCTTTAATCAAGGGCGAAACCTTAAAAATGGCGGGACTTCATGGCAATGAAATTAAACTGACCAATTTGGCAGATGCCTTAAATAAGAACAACTACAAACTGGAAGATGACCTTCTTGAAATGACACATGTTTTATCTATTTAATTGTTAACATGATTGCAGTAATTTATAGCGGATCTAAAACAGCTTTCTGGAAATTATACGCAGATGATAAGATTGTTGCGGAAACTTCTACACAGGGGCTGAATCCTTATTTTAATGAAGAGAAGCAGATTTTCTCTTTTTTGAATAAAAACACTACGCTAATTAACAATGCTGAAAAGATTAAAAAAATCTATGCATTTGTTGCTGGTGCACGTACCAAGTCTGCCCAACATAACCTAAGAGAAATCTTAGAAAAGTTCTTTACGCACAGCAAAATAAAAATTAAAGATGATCTGTATGGCGCATCTATTGCTGCTTGCCATCATAAAAGTGGGATTGTAGGTATTTTAGGCAGTGGTGCCAATTGTGCTTATTTTAATGGGAAATCTCCTCAGGAAAACAATTTTGGCTTAGGTTATATCTTAGCCGATGAGGGTTCTTCTAATTATTTAGGAAAAATCTTATTGAAGAATTTTCTAGAAGAAAAAATACCCGATGATCTAAAAACAAAATTAGAGAGTAAATACAGTTTAGACCGTCCTTCCATATTGGAACGCATCTATAAACGGCCTAATGTACAGAGCTATTTAAGTTCGTTCTTTGATTTTTTTGTGGAGAACCGCAAGCATAAATTTATAGAACAGATCATTGATCAAGGTTTTGAGAAGTTCTTGGAAACTTACATCAAACCAACCCGTGCAAAACACCAAAACGAAGAGATACACTTTGTGGGTTCTGTGGCCGGTACTTTTCAGGACAGGCTGCGTTTGGTTGCACAAAAACACAATATAGATATCACATCTATAACCAAAGAACCCATACACAATATATTACATTATTACACAAACTGATTTTAAAATGACTAAAGTAGGAATAAACGGATTTGGCCGGATCGGAAGACTTGTTTTCAGAGCGGCTTTAAAAAGAAATAATATAGATATCGTAGCTATTAATGACCTGATCGACCCTAATTATATGGCTTATATGCTTAAATATGATACGGTTCATGGTCAATTTGATGGTACTGTAGAAGTAAAAAATGGTCACTTGGTAGTTAACGGTAAAGAAATCAGGATCACCGCCGAAAGAGACCCTGCTAATTTAAAATGGAACGAAGCAGGTGTTGATATCGTGATTGAATCTACTGGTTTGTTTTTAACCAAGGCCGATGCTCAGAAACACATTGATGCTGGCGCAAAAAAAGTTGTTTTTTCTGCCCCGGCCAAAGATGACGACGTACCTACATATGTTATGGGCGTAAACCATCAAGAGCTTACTCCTGATCAAACCATCGTGTCAAACGCATCATGCACCACCAATTGTTTAGCTCCAATTGTTAAAGTTTTGCATGATAATTTTGGTATAGTAGAAGGTTTAATGAGTACCGTACATGCTGTAACCGCAACACAGAAAACCGTTGATGGCCCTTCGGCTAAAGACTGGAGAGGTGGACGTGGTGGTTTCTCAAATATCATTCCTTCATCTACAGGTGCTGCCAAAGCGGTTACCAAAGTAATTCCTTCGTTAAAAGGTAAGTTAACAGGTATGTCGTTTCGTGTGCCTGTAGCAGATGTTTCTGTGGTTGACCTTACTGCAAGATTAGAAAAGCCAGCTACTTACCAACAAATTAAAGATGCTATGAAAGCTGCTTCTTTAGAAGGTCCGTTAAAAGGTGTTTTAGGTTATACAGAAGATGAAGTGGTTTCCTCTGACTTTATCGGAAATGACCATGCTTCTATCTTCGATGCTGGAGCTGGAATTTCTTTAAACGACAACTTTGTTAAAGTGGTGTCGTGGTACGATAACGAATGGGGTTATTCTTATGCACTGGCAAAATTTGTAGAATATTACGGAAAAATATAATTGTTCCTTTATCAGTAGAAAAAGGAAGCACCTTTACGGTGCTTTTTTGATTCCCTAAAATGTCAGCAGTATGTCATAACAAGTTTCAAAAATAAAATTTTTGAATTTTTAATCTTAGTGTATTACTTACACTAAGAATTTGTTATTACTTTTGTAGCTCAATTAAGAAGAAATCATTTAAATAAAGATAAAGACATACCCGTTCATACACAGGTTTATATTTGGTTAGAAAAAGAGATGCGTCTGGATGGAGCATCTCTTTTATTTTTTATGAACTCTTTGCCTCGAAGATGTATTTGTTCCCTATTTCTTCTAAAAACCTTTTTGAGACGATCAAATTAACCGGTTGCTCTGAAAGCTGCTTAGAGAAATGAAAATTGAAACCAGATAAGTTGTGCTGTTCTTTAAAATCGGCGCCCAGTCTAAGTTTGGCACTGGCCTCTATGCAAGTTTTTAAGGTCAAACCTCTATTTGCTAATTCATTGAGGAGTTTTAACCTGTTCACAAGCACCACCTCACAAGAAACAATATCTTTAACCTCTTTAAGAGAGCCTGCTGTGTTGTTAACTAAAATACTAAAAACGAAAGCATAACTATCGGTCCATTTGTTATCGTCAAAAAGCCAACCTCTTTTTTTGTTTCCATTTATAAAGTAATCAATTTCTAATGCAAAGGTTGGTAAGGTGCTGTTTATATAACTTAGCTGTGCTTTCTCATCAATTCTTTTATCCAAACCGTCTTGATGGAGTATAAAATCTACACCGGCCTTTTGAACTTCTTTATCTAAAATTCTAGTGATTGACCAGCCGAGTTCATTTTTGTATTTCTCCTCAAGAAATTTAGCCAGAATAGTTTCTTTCGATAAATCCTCCTGAAAATTGCTCATCTAGAAAAATTTTATTTAAATGTAGTTAATCACAACCACCAAAGCAATCTATAAATGCTATTCCACCTTATCTGGCGCAAATATGATTTTAAAAGTTGTTCCTTTATTCAAGGTACTTTCTACCTCTATCTTACCTCCCATTGCTTCTATTTGGTTGCGAGTAATAAATAAACCCAAGCCACGGGCATCATTATTGCCATTGAACGTTTGGTACAGGCCAAAAATCTTTCCTTTGTTTTTTTGCATATCAATACCTAGGCCATTATCGGCTATAACCAATACCACACAATCATTTTCTGTACGGGTTTCAATATTGATAACGGGTTTACGATTAGGATGTGTGTAACGTAAGGCATTTGACAAGAGATTTAGTAAAACACTTTCGAGATACGATTTATTGAATATCACCTCTACATTACCCGCCACCCTATTATTGATTACTGCTTGTTGGCTAATAATCTGTGCATTTAAGGTAGTGGTTGCCGCTTCTGTATATTGTTTCAGGTTTAGCGGTTCTTTTAAAATATCAAAACGGGTATTGATATTTACAATGTTGCTCAAGTTACTTAATGTTTCATTTAGGGTATCTACAACTTTTTTAAGCAACTGTAAGAGCTCAGTTTTTTCATGATCTGTTTGCGCACTTTCTATAAGCGCTACAATACCATGTATGTTGCCAGCATGCGATCGCAAATTATGCGAAACAATGTGCGAAAAATTCAAAAGGCGTTCGTTTTGTTCTCTTACCAAAGCATAAGATTTTGCTAAGGAATCTTGCGCCTCTTTTTGAGCCGTAATATCGATCATAATCCCCCTCAGCTTTTCTGGACTATGCACAGAAGGTGTTACGCTTACAATGTCCTTTACCCAAACTACCGAGCCATCTTTAGCAATCATCCTATATTCTTTCTCATGATTTTGTTGTTTCAACAAAAAATCATCAATGTAAGAGAAAAGCGTTACCCTATCTTCTTCATGCAAATGTTTGGTATGAAAATCAGGATCAGCCAACCATTCTTGAGGGGTATAACCTAAAATATCATAAACTTTGTTGCTGATAAATGAACTTTCATAACCATCTTCATGAATTTCTTTCTCCCACACAATACCGTCTATAGAGTTGATCAGATTAGCAATATGTTGTTTAGAAGCAATGAGTTCCTGTTCGTAATCTTTTCTTGAGGTAATGTCTTCTACAATGATGATATGATTATTTAACGCTTCACTTTCGCCCCACAATAGGGTTACAAATACCTGCGCCCATTTAACCTGACCATCTTTGCAGACATAACGTCTTTCTGCCATATAATTTTTGATCTGTCCCGTCATCATACTCCTAAACTGCATGCGGTCTTCTCTCAAATCTTCATGATGGATCAAACGTTTTATCTTGGTTTTCTGCAGCTCTGTAGCAGAATATCCCAATAAGTTACAGAACTGGGCATTTACTTCTAAAAATTCGCCTGTAATAGAATTTACCCTACCAATACCTACTCCTGCATGGTCAAATATGGTTTTATATTTGTTTTCGGCCAGTAGCAATTCATACGTTCTTTTATCTAAAATGGTCGTGATTTCTGCTTGTTTCCTCAAAAATTTATATAAAAAAATACTGCAAATCAGAGTCATCGAAACCCCGAGCAAGAGTACGGGCAAAATATTGATGAGATCATCACTAGCATCTTCATCAATAGCATACACTCTCCAATCGCCCTCTGGAATTACAATAGAAGTTGAATGTTTGAATTTAAACTCTTCATTATATGGCAAAAAGAATTCTTCTTTACCTGTTATGGGGTTATTCTTGGCCAATTGAAACTGATAATTCTTAGCCTTTACATTTAAACCTGTCATTGAAGAAAGGCTATCTAGAGTAATGACTATGGCTGAAAATCCCCAGAATTTATTTTTCACAAAAATCGGCAACCTCCCTACAACACCTATCTTACCTTGCATTAATTTAACTGGCCCTTGGTAATAGAGTTGTTTTAAGCTCTCTGATTTTTTTGCCTCGATCAGGTTTGCTCCCTCGTCTTTAAACAAATCATGATTAAGTGCTTTCTCATTTCCTTTTAAAGGATATACATACTTTATAACACCATCTGGAACGAGTTGAATAGCCTGCAAGTATGGATTAGATTTAATAACCCTTTCGGCAATCTCTTCAAAATCTTTAGGCTTACCATCACTACCAATAGTTAAGGCCATTGTTAACGCTACATTCTGATTGGTCTTGTTTAACTGTTCAAACCGTTGCTTTACATTTTCTAATATACTATTGATATATATTCTTTTTGATTCTTGAACGATTTGGTAGCGCTGCCTTATGATGATGATTACAATAGCAAAAACAACCACGAAAAAAAATGAACTTGTAAGTTTGGCATTTTGTAGTACCCAGGCTATTAATTTCGATCGTTTATTTTCAATTTCCATGTAAAGCGTATAAAATTTCAGCGTTAAGTTAAGCGGAGTGGCTAAATTATAAATTAACCTTCACTTATCCATATCAACCCATCGATTTACGAAGTTTATTATTTTGTTGTGCAAAACATAAATATCTTGGTGTAAGTTTTTGTATCGTAACACTTTTGTTGTATTTTCGACTTGTAAACCACCAACAACACTCAATTTACTTTTAATAGTACTATTTTTTCATTTGCGTAAATGGATAAAGAGGTAAGATTTTCGGATACAGAATTACTACAAATGTTAAAAAATGGTAGTGCATTGGCATATACTGTCATTTACAACCGGTATTTCGAAACCTTATATATCCATGCTCTTCAAAAATTAAATGACAAGGAAGAAGCCAAGGATATTATCCACGAATTATTTACCCAGATTTGGAAAAAACGAACTGAAATAGAAATTACCGGAGGACTTAAAGCTTATTTATATACTGCGGTTAAAAACAAAATATTAGATTTTATCGCTCATCAACAGGTAGAGAATAAATACATCAACTCATTGCAAAGTTTTATTGATCAGGGCATATGTGTAACCGATCATAAAATAAGGGAAAAACAATTGGCCGAACTAATTGATAACGGCATACAACAATTGCCCAATAAAATGCGTGAGATTTTTGAGATGAGCAGAAGGCAAAATCTTACTCATCGAGAAATTGCGGTGAAATTGAATATCTCAGAACAAACGGTAAAAACCCAAGTTAAAAATGCCCTAAAGGTATTGAGAACCAAGCTTGGCGCCATGTTGTTCTTAAGTCTTTAATTTTTTTTCATTTTTTTCTACCCCCAAACTTATTGTTGCTCGTCTTTAATAAAAGGACAAATATTCCGATATGTATATGGATACACATAAGGCAAAGTTGATTTTAGATAGATACAGAGAAGGTACATGCAACGAGGAAGACCTGGCTTTGCTCGAGTCATGGTATATTAATACTGAGCCTGTAGATATTGAGCTGATCAGCGAGCATGATCTTATTGCCCTTAAAGGCGATATATGGAATGCTTTACCTATCCATCAAGAACCGGAAATAACACCTGTTAAAAGAATAAAGCTCTCAACTCCATTTAAATACTGGGCTGCTGCTGTTGCGCTGATTATCCTATCTGTTTCTATTTATTTGGTTAATCACAAAGATTTTATGCGCAAGGTAAACAATAATTTTGCTGCAAACCGTATTAAACCTGGAAGTGCCAAGGCCACATTAACGCTAGCCAACGGCAGTACCATTGTTTTAGACAATGCTAGTAATGGGGTTATTGCCGGACAAAATGGTGCCAGCGTAATTAAAACTAATGGTGAAAATTTATCGTACCAACTAGAAAACAATCAAGCTTCATCGGTAGAGACCATTAATCTCTTAACTGTTCCTACAGGTGGATTTTATACCATTACTTTATCTGACGGGACCAAGGTATGGCTCAATGCCAAATCTTCTTTAAAATACCCTACTTGCTTTGTGGGTAACGAAAGAAATGTTGAGCTAACTGGAGAAGGTTATTTTGAGGTGGCGCACAATGCCAAGCAGCCTTTTAAGGTTAAAACCAGAGGGCAAGTTATTGAGGTTTTGGGTACGCGCTTTAACATTAATGCTTATGGCGATGAAAACAACATCAGCACTTCTTTGTTGCAGGGTAGCATCAAAATTTGGGCGCAGAATGTAGCTGCTAAAGTTTTGTCTCCAGGTGAAAAAGCAATTTTAGCAGACAATGAGCTAGATATTCAACGTAGCAATGTAGAGGATGAAATTGATTGGGTAAATAATGATTTCGTATTTAACAACAGCGACTTATGCAGCATCTTGAGAAAAGTTTCAAGATGGTACGATGTAGAAATAGACTGCCCTGCTGAATTGTCTAACATGAGATTTTCAGGAAAAATATCCAGATCAAAAAATATACAGCAGGTACTCAACACAATGGAACTAACAGGACTAGTAAATTTCAAAATTGAAGAAAGGAGGATTAAGGTAATGCCATAATTTCTACAAAATTTACGAGTCTGTTAAAACCGGAGATGCTGCAACACCCCCGGTTAAATACTTTAAGAAGTATTGCTCAGGTTCGTTATTAATTAATCAAATCTCAACTAAAACTAAAACCTAAACACTAACAAATGTATGATTTTTACCCGACATTTGCGTACGGACTATTGCGCCGTGCTCATGTCAAAATTTTACTACATGTAAAGCTAACCTTCTTCTTAATCTTGTTTTCTTTTTTACAGGTTGGCGCTAAAAGTTTTGCTCAAATCACCATTAAAGAGAACTCAACTTCTTTAGAAAATGTACTTCAAAAGATTAGAAAACAAGGTGGTTATGACTTCTTTTATAGCAATGCCATGCTTAAAGTGGCAAAACCCGTTACTATCGATGTAAAGAACGCAAGCGTAGAGGATGTACTTAATATTGCTTTTAAAGAGCAACCCTTAACTTATACGATTAACCAGAAAACCATTATCCTTAAATTCAGAACTCCCGTAGTTAATGACGAAACCGTTGTAGTAAGACAACAGCTTGTTGTTATCGGTAAAATTGTAGATGAAGACAATAAACCAGTATCAGGAGCATCAGTAAGAATAAAAGGCCTTGTAAATCCTGTAGCCATAAGTGATCAAAACGGTATTTTCAGAATTGTATCTCCAAATGCCGAAGCTACTTTAGTAATAACTTTTATTGGTTACGAAAAACAGGAGATTAACTTAAAAGATAAAAAACTTCCACTAACCATAAAACTTGCACCTGAGGCATCACAACTGAACCAGGTTGTAATTAACACTGGTTTATTTAAAAAAGCAGACCAAAGCTTTACAGGTGCATCTACAACTGTAACTGCCAAAGAATTAGCAGAGTTTGGTAACCGTAACTTAATTACCTCATTACGTAACATAGATCCTTCTTTTAACATTATTGAAAGTAATGCTTTTGGATCTAATCCTAACCGCTTACCTGAAATCCAGATACGTGGTAACTCTAGTATACCTAACGTAGGACAATTTCAGGATCAGGCTCGCGCCGAATTAAACACGCCACTGATCATATTAGATGGTTTTCAATCTACTTTACAGAAGTTGTATGACATGAACGAGAACGAGGTAGAATCCATTACAATATTAAAAGATGCCTCGGCTACCGCAATGTATGGTTCACGTGGTTCGAATGGGGTTATTGTAATTACCACTAAAGCTCCAAGGCCAGGTAAATTACGTCTTAGCCTTAAATCCGATATAAATTTTGAAATGCCTGATCTTACAGATTACAGCCTTTTAAAAGCTGCAGACAAATTAGATTTAGAATGGAAGGCAGGATATTATAACAATGTACGTGCAGAATCAGATCTGCCCTTAAAAAGATATTATAACTACCTACTAAACGAAGTTAACCGTGGTGTAGAAACCGATTGGATGGCCCTTCCTTTAAGAAATGGTATTGGACAGAGACATTTTCTTAAAATAGAAGGTGGTGAAAATGCTTTTAGGTATTCGGCATCAGGTCAGGTAAATAATATTGAAGGTGTAATGAAAGGATCTTTCAGACATACCTTTAATGGTAATATTACTTTAGCTTATACTTATAAAACCCTTAAATTCAGAAATAACTTACAGGTGCAACAAGGTACTTCGCAAGAATCTCCATATGGAAAATTTAGCGATTATGTAAGGCAAAATCCTTATTGGGCACCTTATGATGATAAAGGAAATGTGTTAAAATTTTTGGGTGATCCTGGTAATTCTGATTACAGTGGTTACTGGACTCAGCTACCAACCAATCCTTTATATAATGCCACGTTAAAAACATTTGACAAAACAGCCACCACTGAATTGATTAACAATACCTCGGTAGAATGGAATGTTATTCCTGACATGACCCTTAGAGCACAGTTTGGGTTAACCAAAGGTAATGTACAATACGATAAATTCAGGCCGGCAGAACATACCGCTTTTGCAAATTATGGCATTGATGACCTTTTCAGAAAAGGGGATTATAATTATAGCGTTAACAACTATTTTGGATATGATGGTTCATTAAACCTTCAATACAACAAATTATTTGGCCGCAGCCACCTGCTTACCTTTGGTGCCGATTACAATATCCGTCAAAACCAAGCTTCTACTTATAATTTCTTAGCAGAAGGTTTCCCTAATGCCAACTTTGACTTTATAACCATGGCTTTGCAATATGCTAAAGATGGTAAACCAACAGGAAATGAATCTTTAGTAAGGTCTATAGGTATTACAGGTAACGTAAACTATAGCTACAACAACAAATATTTTGTTGATGCTTCATTCCGTATGGATGGTTCATCACAATTTGGTTCGGATAAACGTTATGCTCCATTCTGGTCTGTGGGAGCTGGTTATAACCTTCATAATGAAAGCTTCTTAAAAGACAACAAATACATTAACCGTTTAAAAATACGCGGTTCAGTAGGTACTACAGGTGCACAGAATTTCAATGCTTATCAAGCGCTTTCAACCTACCAGTATTACACCAGTGAGCGTTATTATAACTGGATGGGCGCTTACTTGTTAGGATTAGGTAATACTAATCTACAGTGGCAGCAAACCATTAAGTACAATGTTGGTATTGATGCAGAGTTCTTAAATCGTAGATTAAGATTTACTGGAGATTATTATACAGAAACCACAAAGGATCTTGTCTCTTCTGTTAACTTACCAGCTTCTAACGGTTTTACCAGTTATGTAGATAATATAGGTAGCTTAAGGAACAATGGTTTCGAGTTAAAAGCTACAGGTTTTATCATTAATAATACAAATGGTTTTACCTGGAGTGTGTCAGCTGCAGTCCTGCATAATAAAAACAAAATTATCAGTACTTCTAAGGCATTAAAAGATGCACAGGCTGCTACTCTTAACGGAACCACCAGCCCAGGTACTTTGTATATAGAAGGCTATTCGAGCAATGCCATTTGGGTAGTACCATCTTTAGGTATAGATCCAAGCACAGGTAAAGAGTTATATCTGGGTAAAGATGGCTTACCAACCTATACTTGGAAAGCATCTGATATTGTAGCCGTAGGTTCAAGAGACCCTAAGTTGTATGGCAACTTTAGTTCTATGCTTCGCTATAAAGATTTCTCTATCAATGCATCTTTTAGATATAGTACTGGCGGACAACAGTACAATAGCACTCTAGTAGACAGAGTAGAATTAACCAGTTATAAATATAATGTTGATTCGCGTGTGTATTACAGTCGTTGGCAACAACCCGGAGATATTGCTGCATTTAAAGGCTTACTAGTCACATCCCCTACTTACAAATCATCAAGATTTGTTCAGGATGAGAAAACCCTTGTGTTACAAAACGTTAATTTTCAATACAATATAGCCAACAAACAATGGCTTAAGAAAATAAAGATGGAAAGTTTAAATGTTACACTTAATGCTGCTGAACCGTTTTATCTATCAAGTATCAAACGCGAAAGAGGTACAGACTATCCTTTTTCAAGACAATTCTCATTAAGTGTTAATGCAACATTCTAAAACTAAAGCAATGAAAAAATTTAATTCAATATTGATTATGCTATTTTTTGCCGGGATGTTTTTTTCATGCAAAAAATACTTAACCGTAAACCCTAAAACCCAAATGCCACAGGATGTAATATTCAGTACTGAGGGAGGTTTTAAAGATGCCTTAACTGGGGTTTACATACAAATGAAAAACAATAGTACCTATGGAGGCGCATTAACGCAAACCACTATAGAATCACTCACATCGAGCTGGGATGTTACTTCTAATAGTAACGAACAACGCATAGGCTTATTTAACTACAGTGATGCTGGCGTACAAGGCAGTTTTGAAAGTATATGGGGACAACAATACGCCACCATTGCCAGTGTAAATGCCATTCTTAGCCAAATAGATGCTAAGAAAAGTGTGTTTACTACTCCCGGTTTATATGAAATGATCAAAGGCGAGTGCTTAGCTTTAAGAGCTTACCTACATTTTGATATGCTTAGGTTATTTGGCCCGATTCCCGGAAATACAGCAAGTGCTATGTTACCCTATGTTACTGTATTATCTAATACACCTAATGCTAAAGTATCTTATACAGCGTTTCAAAACGCCTTATATAAGGACCTTAATGATGCTGAAAGCATTATAAAAAGTGTAGATCCAATAATACAATACAGTGTTTCTCAATTGAAGAATCCTAGCGTAAACTCAGGTTTTAATCCAAGTGATACTTTTTTTGCTTTCCGTTATCTGCGAATGAACTATTATGCGGTTAAGGGTTTGCAAGCTAGGGTTTATCTGTGGTTTAACGATAATCCTAAAGCCTATGAGTGTGCAAAATTGGTAATCGATGCTAAAAACACAGATGGTACTCCTAAATTCCGTTTAGGAACCATAGCAGATTATACGGCAAAAGATTTTGTATTAACCAGCGAGCATTTATTTGGTTTGTATGATTTTGATATGTTCAATAAATATACTTCAAGATACAGCTCTGGCACATACAAAAAAGGTTCTTCAGAAAGTACCATCAAAACACAATTGTATGGCAACACAGGGACTGATATTAGGGAAAGTAGCTTATGGGAGCTGATTACTCTGCAAAATGGCACAAAATGCTATGTGATTAAAAAGTATCAAGCAGCAGCTAACAACTTGGTAACCTCAACTACAGACTTTAAACAAATACCCATGCTTAGGTTAAGTGAAATGTACCTAATTGCTGCCGAAGCTGCACCTTATGCAGAAGGAGTAGAATACCTGAAAACTTTCAGGACTGCTCGTAACATTGGCAACATGGTCGCGCCTGCTAATCCTTCAGCCTTGCAAACAGAAATTATAAAAGAATACCGCAAAGAGTTTTACGCAGAAGGACAGGGATTTTTTAATTATAAGAGATTAAATCTTCCTAAAGCCAGTTTCTTATTTGCACCATCGGCAGCTACCGTAAATTATGTGGTACCTGTACCTAAAACTGAGGCTATTTAACATAAAGTTTTACTAAAATGAAAAATTTGAAATATTTATTTGTGTTAGCTATAGCAGCGGCTTTCACAGCGTGTAAACAAGACCAGTATTACCTTTACAATGATATAGGCAGATTACAGTTTGGTCCTGAACCTAGCCGTATCTATACTACTTCTTATAATCTGGCTGATACATTGAAGAGCTATACTTTTTATTATAAAGATGCTACGGTAACACAAGACACAGTTTTTTTTGATATCTACGCCATTGGAGGTACTAAAAATACCGATCGCTCATTTACTTTGGCTCAAGAACAATTACCTAATGTGCTAAATGCAGAACCTGGTAAGCACTATGTGGCTTTTAACGACCCTAAGGTTACCAAGTTCTATGTAATTAAAGCCGGAAGCGTTCACACCAGAGTACCAGTTATACTTTTACGTGATGTTAGTTTAAAAACCAGCACACCTAAGCTAAAATTCAAAGTTGTATCTGATGCCAATTTTCAATTAGGAGAACCTAATCTAGTATGGAGAAAGGTAGAATTTACAGATAGGTTAAGTCAGCCTTCTCAATGGACAGCATCATTCTCTCAATATTACTTTGGTAAATACAGCATAAGAAAACATTCTTTTCTTATTGATGTAACCGGACAAAAATGGGATGATGATTTTATCAACAATCTGTATGCTACAGGAGGTTTAATCTCATATTACCAAATGGTGGTTAAAACCGCATTGATAGATTACAATAATGCTCATCCAGGCAGTCCACTTAAAGATGAAAATGATGAACTGGTAGTTTTCCCTTAATGCTAAAAACGAAAACAATGAAAAGAATTTATATATCACTTATCGCTTTAGTTGCATTATTAAGTTCATGCGCTAAAGATCATAGTAATTATGATTACCGTCCAAAAGAAAATATTACGGTAAAAGGTCTGGAGACTGGTTACACAGTTATATCAGAAAAAGATAAACTGATCATTAATCCAGAGGTAAACTCTACCGATCCTAATGCACAGTTAGAATATATGTGGGGCATCTATGAAACCAATGTAACAGGTGCAATACCAACATTAGATACTTTAGCCAAAACCAAAAATTTGGAGTATGCAGTTAAAAAGCCTGCAAAAGGATGGGTTTTGGTGTACAGGGTTACTAATAAAAACACTAAATACTCTCAATATTTTACTTCAAATATCAATATTGTAACCGAATTTACCAGAGGATGGTATGTTGCCAAAGATGATGGCTCACAAGCAGACCTGGATATGTTCTTAACACCAACCAACATTATTCCGGAAAGTAAAAGAGAGAATATTTACAGTGCTATTAATGGAGCTAAGTTAGCCGGGCAAGCACAACCGTTAACTTATTATACCAGCTATAAATCAGATGTTACCGGAACATTAGGTAATACCAAAGCATTGGTTCTATCAACCACTAAAGATGTTGCGGCCATTTATATGAATACCCTAAAAAAAATACGCACCTACGATAATATATTTTTCGAGCCGCCTGCAACAAGAGGTCCTTGTTATGCATTTTTAGGCAGCAGTGCTTATTATTTGATAAACGGGGGTGGTGTACATAGTATTGTAACCAACTCCTTAAATGTGGGGGTTTTTGGTGGTCGTTTCTTAAGAGACGCCAACAATTCACCTTACAATCTTTCTAAATACTATATGTCCAACGCTAGCGGAAATGCCTATATGTATGATGAAACCAGTAGCTCATTTGTAGCAATAAATTCAGGTTATGGAACCTCGGTATCATCACTTGCTGATGATGCAAGTAGTGCTATGTCTGCAACCAATACGAACAAAAAACTGCTCTATATGGGGCTTAAAAACGCTACTTATTTACCAGCACCGGCATATCGCTATGCTTTTACAGGCTGTGCAGTTTTCCAGGACAAAAACAATCCTTCAATAAAAACCATTTCTGAAATATTTGCCGATCAGTTTATGTTAAAGTTTACCAATACCCCTATCAATTCTACAGATCAGGCGTATAACGGGGCTAATTTTACTGTGCCTTACGGACAGGAGAACATCATGTATTTCTCTGTTAACGGTAACCAAGTATGGAGCAGGAACTTGAGCAATAATTTCGAAAAATTAGAATACACCCTACCTGCTGGCGAGGAAGTAACTTTCATTCGCCATAAGGCTTACAGCGTTGCTTCTGATGCAGCTTATGCATACAATTTCATCATAATTGGTTCTCAAACAGGAGGGAATTATAAGAT